>DATBZH010000086.1:0-96000 GCA_036513255.1 Candidatus Sulfotelmatobacter sp.
CGGCACGCTGATACCTAATCTGAACAAGGCCGACTTCGACATTGCAGAAGATGGAAAACCGCAGACCATCAAATACTTCAACGCGGAAACTAATCTTCCACTGACCCTGGGCATTCTGATTGACGCCAGCGGAAGCCAGCGCAACGTCATCGACATGGAAAAAGAAGTGGGCGGCGCGTTTCTTCATCAGATACTGACCGACAAAGACGAAGCGTTTGTGATCAGCTTCGACATTAGCGTAGATCTCTTGCAGGATTTCACGCGCGATACGCACCGGCTGCAAGCCGCGTTGAACAAAGCCAAGGTCAATGTGGATTACACGAGCGGCGGAATTCCGGGCATGGGCGGCGGCCCAGTCCCGACTCAGAATGCGCCGGGCACGCTGCTGTACGACGCCGTATATCTCTCGGCACACGACATGCTGTCGAAGGAAGTCGGGCGCAAGGCGATGATCCTGCTGACAGACGGGCAGGACGAGGGCAGCAAACTGAAAATCCAGGATGCGATTGAAGCAGCGCAGAAATCCGATTCGATCGTCTACGTGCTGCTGTGCGCCGACCGAGGCTTCTATGGCGGGATCGGTTATTCGGGCGAGTCGGAAATGCGCAGGCTTACCGAGCAAACCGGCGGGCGCGTGATCAACGTCGGACACAATTTCGACAAGCTCAGAGATGCTTTCGATCAGGTAGCGGCTGAGTTGCGCAGCCAATACAACATCGGTTACACATCGACGAACACGGCACAGGACGGCACCTACCGCAAGCTGGAAATCAAGAGCAAGCAGAATTATAAGATTCAGTCCCGCGCCGGCTACTATGCTTCGCCGCGCGACCAGCAGCAATAAATTGGCAACGGCAAAAGGCAAAGACAACTGCAGCGGGCAGGAGTGCCCTACAGGAGCTATTGCGGGGTCAGCAGATATCCGTGTTCCTGGCCTTTGATCGTGCCCAGGCCTACGATCTGTCCAGAAGCGTTGATGCCGTCGGCTTCGATCAGCGTCCAACCCGATCCTGAGGGAATCAGTTTGTTTAGGTCTTTCATCTTCCCGCCGCCGTAGACGAATGCGTGGTAGGTGTTGGCGAAGGTGGACTTGCCGACGACGACTCCCGAATCGTTGATTGCGATGCCCCAGGTGGTGCTGGTGCTGCCGGCAATCGTGCCCAAATCCCTTAACGGGCCCGTGCCGGTGGCGATGAATGCATGGGCGAGACGGCCGCTTTTGGGCGAAGTATAGGCTTGGCCCGTGATTTGATTCTTATTGTTGATAGCCGAAGCTACGCTCCAGGGGCCACCGAGCGTCCCCATTTTCGACATTTTTCCATTGCTCCAGATAAAGCCGAAGAAGTTGCCTTGCGCGTTATAGGAAATGCCGACCACTACGCCGGAATTGTTGATGCCCTGGGCGGCGTTCCACCATGAGGTATTGGCCGATCCCAGCGTTCCCAGATCGATCATCTGCCCGGCGCTGTAGAGAAAAGGATGATTTTCTCCGTCGGAGGTGACCGCGGAGCCGACGACCTGCCCGACGTCGTTAATGGCGTAACCTACTGCGGAGCCTCCACCGAGATCGCCGATGTCGGTCAACTTGCCGTCGGTCGCCAAAAATGCGCGATAGGTGCCGGCGGCATTCTGGGAGTATCCGGCGATTTGGCTGGAGGAGTTGATTCCGAGGCCGATGGCGGAATCCCCTCCCAGCGTACCTAACATGGTCATCTCGCCCTCGCTGTAGAGAAAGACGCCGCTGAGGTTAGGGTCGTCAGTGCCCACCGCGCCGGTCACTTCTCCGGTGGCATTCACGCTTTGCGCGAGGCTATAACCATTCGACTTGGGCGCGCCCAGATCGGTTACGGTGTAGGTTTGAGCCAAGGACAACGCTGATGTGACTGCGAGAAACAGAGAAATGAGATAAAAACGACGAGCAGGCATACGCACCCCCGGAAGACATAGCTCGGATGAGAATTCTCAGCGGTGCGTACGGCGGACTTGTCAAAGAAATGTCATTTCTTCGATTTCATGAAAACGATGAAACTTGCTTCGCAAGCCTGAATTCTATTCAGGCTCTTCCTCCCAGCGCACGGTTCGTTCTTCCCGGCTGCTCTTGCGTGCCAGCAGCAGCGCTCGCATGGTGCGCAGGGCTTGCTCCATCGTTACATCGAGCGGTGTTCCTTTTTCTATGGCGTCCCGCACGTTGGCATAGAACCCGCGATAGTCTCCGGGCTCGCTTTTTATCTTCGTCACGCTGCGCGGCTCCCCCGCCAGGCTGAGCGTTCCCCACTCTTGCTCGGTTTCCGCGCCCCAATCTTTGCCCCAGTCTTTGCCCGGCGGAATCTTCCCCGAGCGCAGCCGTTCTTCCTGCGGATCCATCGCATATTTCAGAAACGATCCTTTGGTTCCATGAAGGAGAAAATGGGGGCCGGGAGCAAAGGCGATGATTCTTGCCCGCAGCATCGCGCGCAGGCGCGGATATTCAAGGCACACGTCGAAGGCATCATCCACTTGCGAACCCTCGCGCTGGCGAAATGCTTTCGCGGTGATCGATTGCGGCTCTCCAAATAAAACCAGCGCCTGATCGATCAGATGCGGACCTAAATCGAAGAGCACGCCTGAGCCTGGATGATCTTCGCGTTCGCGCCACACGGGTTTTGCTTCCAGGCGAAAGCGGTCGAAGCGAGATTCGTACTCCACGATGTCACCGAGGGTTCCGGCGCGAACGAGTTTCGTAAGCGTGCGAAAATCTCCATCCCAGCGGCGGTTTTGATATACGGTCAGCAGCCGGCCGCACGCCGCGGCCAACTGCGCCAGTTCGTGGCATTCCTTCCAGGTGGGGGCAAACGGCTTGTCGACAACCACATCCCTACCAGCGAGCAAACAGGCCTGAGCCAAGGAGAAGTGAGAATCGTTCGGCGTTGCCACTACGCAAAGCTGGACGGATTTATCCGCGAGCAGTTCGTCGAGATTGCGCGCCACGCGCACGCCGCGATAATGCTGTTGTGCCAGCGATCCGCGGCGCTCGAGGATGCAGGCCAGTTCCATTCCTTCGACGCCTTGTATCACGGGAGCATGGAAAGCCTGCCCCGCCAGTCCAAAACCTATCAATCCTACTTTCACCATCAGAAGTGTTTCCTTTCTCCGATCATGGCTACGACTAAACCCGGCGTCGCGCCTCCGTACCAAGTCTAATCCTGCCGTTTACAGCGTATTGCCGATGTGAGTCAACCGCGCAACCGGCTACAAATGTAAGTGGCGTGAGTGATCCGCGCACAGGAGACGACGATGAGATTCGGACCGTTCTTAGTAATAGCTCTGTTGTTGATGGTGTTGTGGGCCGGCGGGTTTCTCATGTTCCATGTAGCCAGCGGCTTGATCCACCTGCTGCTGTTATTTGCCGTGATTTCCTTTGTTGCCCATCTGTTGATGGGACCTAGAACAGCGTAGACGCAGCGCAGTTCTTCGAACAGGCGCGTGACGATCGCAAGAGAACCTGCTAGCGATCTTTCACGCGCCTTACAAATTTCAGTCCCGACCAGATTTCCGTAACCGCACACACCTTCACATCGACCAGCCCGGCTTGCAAACCGACTCCTCGCACCACATTCTCATCAAGATCGGTCTTCACGCCGGATGATTTCTTCGGCCAGCTAACCCATAGCATCCCGGCCGGAGCCAGCGCTTTGGTGATCGGCGCAAATTCTTTGTCCAAATGCGACCGTGAAGTAGTGAACAGCATAGCGAAATCGAGCGGGATCTTCCCAACTTTCAGTTGTTCGCACTCCTTCAGTGAGGGATGCAATTCGGCCAGAACCTCCGCCGGAAGGTCCACAAAGTACGTTCGAAATCCGCTTTTGATGCCTAACTTTTTCGGAAGAGGCGTGCCAGAGTATCCGGGCATGGAGGTTTGATGAAAGACAGGCTATCGAGTCGGCGCGTAATAGCCCTTGCGTGAGCGGACGTGGAAGTTCTTGCTGTCGTTGGCCACGATTTCGATCTTGCGGAAATGGCCGTCAGTCTTGAAGTTTGCCGGCTTGTAGTTGATGGCGTACTGGCTGCGCAGCTCGCTCTGAATCTCGGCGAAGGCGTTAGCCACGTCGCGAATCTGAAAGGGAAAAAACGCGCGACCGCCGGTAGCGTCGGCAATGCGCTCGAGCACCTTGTCTCCCGGACCCTTCGAGCCGCTGACGTTGGTGCTGATGGTGTAAATGATTGCATCGGCCCGCTCCGCCATTTCGATGGCTTCCTCGCGGGTAACGTGGCTCAGATTATCGTCTCCGTCGCTCAACACAATGAGGGCGCGGCGAGAAGCATTGCCCTGCGGGCCCTTCAGCAACTTGTCCCGGCAGGCGAAATATACGGCGTCATAAAGCGCGGTGCCGCCTCCCGGACGCAGTTCGTGAACTCCGTGGGCTAAGGCCTCGGTGTTGTCGGTAAAGTCCTGCGTTACTTCAGGAGTGGCATCGAATCCCACTACAAATGCATGGTCATACTTGGGCCGCACCGTCTGATTCAGAAATTCGATCGCCGATTCCTGCTCGAACTTGAAGCGGTCGCGCACCGAGTTGCTGGCGTCGATCAGCAGCCCTACTTGTAAAGGAAGATTCGTTTCGCTGTGGAAGCTGCGAATATCTTCCACCGGCTTGTTGTCATCGAGCACACGGAAGTCGTTTTGCTTCAGGTCGGTGATGCGATGCCCGTGTTTATCGGTGACGATGAAGACGACATTCACTTCGTTGGAACCGACGACAAACTTTGGCACATCGTCCGGGGAAGAAGCCTGATCGGCAGCGGAAGATGCCGCGGGCGCCTGGGCATCCTGCTGAGACGGTGTTGCCGGAGGATTCGCCGTTGGTGTGCTTGACTGTGACGAAGTCGATTGCGAAGGAGTCGACTGCCCGGTCTCAGCGCGAGAAGCGCCAAGCGCCAATGCAATCACCAATACTGTCGCGTAGAACCGCCCGAAAATGCATCTCATCGAGAATCTCATTATATCCGCTGAGCGAACAGCCCGTCGTTATGATTGAACCGGGCGATTTCAACCGGGAATTGTACTCTCGATCATTGCCAGAAAAGATTGAAGCTCGTCCGGCAGGTCGCTTTTGAGGGCAATCTTGTCTCCGGTTCGCGGATGCTGCAATTGCAATGCAGCCGCGTGCAGAAAATTTCGCCGCAAGGTCGGGGGATCTGAATTCCCCCGTAACTGGCGGGGCGCGCCGTACAACGCATCGCCAACAACAGGAAGGCCTAACGTGGCCAGGTGAACGCGAATCTGGTGCGTCCTCCCGGTATCGATTTTCACTTCGAGCAAAGTGAACTTGCCGAAACTACTGTCGATGCGCCGCACCGCGCGATAATGCGTGATCGCCTCGCGGCCTCCGGCGAGCCTGGTTGTCATGCGCGTGCGCCGCACCGGGTCGCGGCTGATGCTCTGATTGATGGTGCCAGCATCTTTTTTTACCCACCCGTGAACCAGCGCCACATAAGTCTTTTTCACTTCGCGCCGTGCAAACTGCGCCGCCAGTTTGCGATGCGCTTCGTCATTTTTCGCCACGACGATCAGGCCGCTCGTCTCTTTATCGAGCCGGTGGACGATGCCCGGCCGCAATTCTCCGCCTACTTCCGACAGGCTGCCGAAGTGATGCAATAACGCATTGACCAGCGTGCCGCGATTGCGCGCATCGTCGGTCGCGCCTGCGCCGGCATGTACCATCATTCCGGCGGGTTTATTGATCACGGCAAGATCGTCGTCCTCGTAGCGAATATCGAGCGGGATTTCTTCGGCGATGGCTTTGAGTGGAGGACGCTGGGCCTCGCCTAATATATTGATCTGCTCTGTACCGCGCAGTTTTAGCGAAGCTTTAGCCGCCGCGCCAGCCACCAGAACTTTGCCTTCAGAGATCAGTTCCTGAACGCGCGCGCGGCTTATGTTTTCCATCCGCACGGCAAGGAATTGATCGAGGCGCTTGCCCTTGTCGTCATCCGAGACTGGAATCAAGATGGGAAATTTCTGCGCCATTCGCAGAGAAGCATATCAGCAGGTGAGCACGAAGATTCAGAGCGCGAATTGAGGAGCCGCGGTCTACCGTGTCGCTTCCACGGTCTGCGCCGGAACCGGCTTCGATCCCGGCCGCAGCCACCAGATCAAGCCGCCGCCTATCACCAAGCCGATGGCGATCAACTGTGTTCCCGTCATCGCGCCGCCGAAGACCGATCCCCGGCCCGGATCATCGCGCAGGTATTCGAGGAAGAAGCGCGCAATTCCGTAGATGAAGAGGAATGCTCCGAACACCTGGCCGTCAAATTTCCGCCGTTTGAGCAGCCACATCAGGAAAAAGAAGTTTGCCAGCTCGACCGCACACTCAAACAGTTGGGTCGGCTCGAGCGGAATATTCAAAGGCGTCCCGGTGATCGAGTTCGCCAGCGGATTCGTAAACGTAACGCCCCAGAAATGATGTGTCGGCTTGCCGTAGCAGCATCCTGCGGCAAAGCACCCGAGTCGCCCGATAGCGTGACCGAATGCCAAGCCGGGGGCGAACGCATCGCAGGTGCCAAGCGGCGGCATGTGGTGCCTGCGCACATACCAGGCGGCGGCGATAAAAGCCGCAATCAATCCGCCGGAAAAAACCCCTCCAGCCTGCAGCGTCGAAATGCTCAAGATATCGCGGAGCGACATGCCTTCGTTAATCACGTAAAGCACTTTCGCGCCAACGATTCCGCAAAGCACCACGAGAATGCCCAGATTCCACGCCTTCTCGCCATCAATTCCAAGCCGCTCGGAATTGCGGACACTAATCCATAAGCCCAGCAGGACTCCAAGAGACACGAGGAATCCGTATGTCGGCAGAAAAAATCGCCCGAAATGCACAAGTTGCGGATGCACAGGTTATTTTAGATGCGCGAAAATGCGCAGAAGCTATCCGAACCAGTCTAGCAGGAACAGCCGTAGCGGAAAGAAGACTGCGGCGGGCGTTCTTTCTATCTACTGTCTCGCAAGAATCATTCCCCAAGACGTTCTCTTCACGACAGCCTGACCGGGTGCGGCTAACCAAACGCTACGTTCGCCGCATCGCAGAGTTGAAGCATATTCGGCTGGCTGGCACGGAGGTCGGCTCATGAACGCTCGCTTCGTCTGTTTTCTGGTTTTTTGCGGCAGCCTTTTCGCGCAGTCCTCGCAGCCTTCCTTGACGATTTACAACCAGGACTTCGCCGTCGTGCGGCAGGAAATGCCACTGGATCTCAAGGCTGGCGAGAACCAGGTCAACATCAACGACATCACCATGCATCTGGAGCCCGACTCCATCATTCTGCGCGACCCCAGCGGCAAACATACGTTGCAGGTGCTGGAACAAAATTACCGCGCCGATCCGGTCTCGCAGTTTTCATTACTTTCTCTGTACGAAGGCCGCACCATCGATTTTCAGCTGCCTGACCGCACTACGGTGAAGGGCAAAGTTATTCGCAGCGGTTTTGTGCGCGGCGATAGTTTCAATATGGATGGTTCCGGACAGTCCTCGCCCGGCCAGGAAGATCCTATTATTGAGGTTGGCGGCCAATTGCAATTTGGCCTTCCTGGTACGCCCGTTTTTCCCGATCTCACCGGAGAAACGATTCTCAAACCCCGGCTGGAATGGCTCCTCGCGACCGACAAAGCCGGCAAATTTCCGGCCGAATTCTCTTACGTCACCGGCGGCATGACATGGCAGGCCGCCTACAACATCGTCGTGCCAGAGAAAGGAGATCTAGTCGATATCGTCGGCTGGGTGACTATGGACAACCGGACTGGCAGGACATTCGAAAATGCGCGCATCAAGCTGATGGCCGGGGATGTAAACAAGATTCAGCAGCTGGGGATGGCTGGCCGACAAGTCTTTGCCATGGCCGGCCCTGTTGACGCCGTTTCACCGCCGGTCACAGAGAAAGCCTTCGACGAATACCACCTCTACACGCTGCAACGCAAGACGACTCTCCGCGACCACGAGACCAAGCAGGTCGAGTTCATCCGCGCGGCGGGCGTAACGACCAAGCAAATCTACATCTATGACGGCCTCAAGATCGATCTCAACCGTTACAACGGTTGGGGCTGGGACAACATCCGCAACGATCACTCCTACGGTACGGAATCGAATCCCAAGGTTTGGGTCATGCGTGAGTTCCGCAATTCCGAGGCGAATCATCTTGGCATGCCGCTGCCCAAGGGCCGCGTCCGTTTCTACCGCCGCAATGACGACGGACAAGTGGAGTTCACCGGCGAAAACGTCATCGACCACACGCCTCGCGACGAAACCGTCCGCATCTATACTGGCAACGCTTTCGACCTGACCGGCGAACGCCGCCGCACGAATTACGTTATGGACACGAACCGAAATACGGCGACGGAATCGTTCGAGATCAAAATTCGCAACCACAAGAAAGAGCCGGTGGAAGTCCGTGTTGTCGAACATCTCTATCGCGCACTAACATGGGACCTCAGCGCGAGTTCCACCGATTACAAGAAGAGCGACAGCCATACCGTTGAGTTTCCTGTGACCATTGCTCCCGACGAGGAAAAGACGATCACTTATACTGCGCACTACACTTGGTGAAAGCGTGGTGGTGAGAGTCTTTCCCAAGCACGAATTTGTGAATCCACGACGCACGCTGCTTAATCACTAGGATCAGACAATCGTTACCGCGAGGAATTGACTCATGTCACAACACGGATGCACGCACCTCAACCAAATCCGCGACGTCACACCTAGTGGCAAAGGCTGCAAGGAATGCCTGGAGATGGGCGACACCTGGGTCCACTTGCGGTTGTGCCTGGAATGCGGACACGTCGGCTGCTGCGATTCGTCCAAGAACAAGCACGCCACCAAGCACTTTCACCACACCAAACACGCCATTATGCAATCGTTTGAACCGGGTGAGGATTGGCGCTGGTGCTATGTAGATGAGGCGATGGTCTAACGTCCAATGCGGCCCAGCGCCTTGGGAACTGGTCCCGCATGCCTCGCATTACCTTGGTGACCTTACCTTGGGGTTAGATTCTTCTTAAACTTCAGTTCTCATGACGACCCTAACGCGGCGGCGAACGATACCGGGCGCGAAGTCTATAGCCTTGACCCTGGTTGCACTGACCCTAAATTTTTGCGGCGCGAATTATCTGCAGACGCAAGACTCGACAGAAGCCCACCGAAAGGTTGTCAGCCGAGTCGCTCCTGAATATCCCAGCCTGGCGCGCAGTGTGAATATCCGAGGCAACGTCAAAGTAGAAGCGCTGGTCTCGCCCAATGGCACTGTCAAAACTGCGGAAGTGAAGGGTGGTCATCCCTTGCTGGTGCAGTCGGCTCTGAACGCGGTTTACAAATGGAAGTGGGAGCCCGGCGCGAAAGAAACCCGCGAATTGGTCATGATCCAGTTCAGCCCACAGTAGTCCGCATCTTTTTGGCATTACCTTCCGGAAAACTAACCCGCACCTTTTCCCGCACTGCCAGTCTCCGGCACCTCGCGGGGTTTATGGTACAAATTTCTGTGATCCTAATGCGTCCATCGTCTATCTTTTTCTCCAGTCTCCGATCTTCTCTCCCTTCGGCGGGACTCTCATGCTGAGGGGATTTTTCGTAAGCCTCTCGGAGAATCGGCCGCTGCGCAATTTCGCCGAGCGCTCGGCCATCGGCCGCCGGCTCTCCGGACGCTTCGTCGCGGGAACGGAAATCGCTGACGCCGTCCGCGCCACCGAGGCCGTCAACCACTCGGGCATGAGCGTCTCGATCGACAATCTCGGCGAGAACGTCACCAATGCGGAAGAAGCCCGTCACAGCGCCCATCTCTACCACGACATTCTTGACGCTATCGCCGCGAAAGGCCTGAACGCTAACATTAGCCTCAAGCTGACGCACATGGGCCTCGACGTTGACGAAGCTCTGGCTCGCGAAATCGTCAGCGGACTCGTCGCGCAGGCTGCCGCGCTGAATCCTCCGGGATTCGTGCGCGTTGACATGGAAGGTTCGCCCTACACCCAACGCACACTTGATTTCGTTCGCGAGTTGCATCGTGCAGCAGGAAATCAAAATAGCGTAGGCACCGTTATTCAGTCTTACCTCAAGCGATCGGAGCAGGATGTGGAAGATCTGCTGTCGGAAAAGATTCGCATTCGTCTATGCAAAGGCGCTTACAAAGAGCCCGCCAGCATCGCGTTTGAGAATAAAGAAGATGTCGATGCCAACTACGTGAAGCTCATGAAGACCCTAATGAAGAGCGGTATCTATCACGGGCTGGCCACGCACGACGAAAGCATCATCCGCAAGGCGCAGGCCTTTGCCGCTGCCGAAAAACTTCCCCGCGATGCGTTTGAATTTCAGATGCTCTACGGCATCCGCCGCGATTTGCAGCAGAGCCTGGTGCGCGAAGGCTGGCGCATGCGCGTTTACATTCCGTTCGGCACGGAGTGGTATCCATACTTTATGCGGCGTCTGGGCGAGCGTCCGGCCAACGCTCTTTTCATCGCGCGAAACCTTTTGCGGGCGTGAGCGTCCGTGCCATACTCATGGCCCATCCGGGCCAATTCGGAAACCTCATTGCTTTGCTACGCTGAATGCGTGAGATACACCGCCGCACCCGCTCTCATTGAAGCCTTCACCTCGCTGGCCGGCTCTGACATCACTGACGACGCAATCGATCTCACCCGCGCGGCGCTTCTTATTTCGCGCACGCGCTATCCCGATCTCGACATCGAAGCCTATGCCGCTCGCATCGACAGTCTCGCACGGCGCGTGGCTGGTCTGGTTCCCAGCGTAGTCAGGAACACCGTTCCGAGTGGAACTCCGAATCTAGTTCCGAGCCTTGTTCCGAACTTTGACGCGCGGCAAACTATCTCCGCTCTGAATTATGTTTTATTCGGCGAACTTGGACTGCGCGGCAACCGCGACGACTACTACGATCCGCGCAATTCGTTTCTGAACGACGTGCTCGATCGCGGACTCGGAATTCCGATTACTCTTTCGGTCGTTTACCTGGAAGTTGCGCAGCGCATCGGATTTCCCGTCGCCGGCATCGGCATGCCGGGACACTTTCTGCTCAAGTACCGCCCGACCACCTATACGGATTCAGACGGAACTCAGCCCGGTGAGAATGAGGAAGTATTGATCGATTGCTTCAATCAGGGAGACACGCTCAGCCCGCAGGATTGTCAAAAGCGGCTTAATGAAATCTATTCCGGCGAAATGGCTTTGCGTCCCGAGTTTCTGCATCCGGTCAACCGCCGCCAGATTCTTGCGCGGATGCTCAACAACTTGAAGACGGTGTACCTTTCCACGCGAGACTTCCGCAAAGCGCTCACCATCGCGGACCTGATGCTGGTAATCCGTCCGCATTCCGCGGAAGACGTCAAACAGCGCGCCCTTCTGCGCTACAGCATGGAAATGCACAACCTCGCAGCCGAAGACCTGGGGGAATATTTGCGCATCTCCCCGGCAGCGGAAGACGCCGGCGAAGTACGGCAGATGTTTCTCTCTATCCGCAGAATGCTGGCGGCAATGAATTAAGGTCGAGGACTAAGGTCAGAAGCTTTTAAACGCCGAGTTCGCGGAGAACGCCGAGCAAAATCTTCAGGAAATTATCGTGCCATTCCGCCAATGTTTCTCCGCGATCTTGGCGACCTCGGCGTGATACGGTTTTGTCACGGTCCTTATTGTTGGGGCACCGCAGGTTCGCCGCCTTCCGGCGCCAGGGGCAAGCGCGAAGCGCCACGCACAATCTCGCGTTCCTGATCGGAAAACATTCCCTTGAAGCGGTCCGAATCGATGATCTGATCGCGCTGCGCCGGGGGCATGGCGCGTAAGTCGCGAATCGCGGATGTGACCATACGCCGCCGATCCTGCGGCAGTTGCCGCATCTGCCCGAACACCTGCCGAGCCTGGTCTTTTTGTTCCGGCGTCAGATGTTCCCACGTCTCCATCCGGTTCAACATGCGTTGCTGTTGTTGCGGAGGAAGATTGGAAAAATGCTGCAACCGCTGCTGCAATTGCTGCTGCTGCTGTGGCGTCAGGTGGCGAAACTGGGGATCGTTCTGCAGCGCGCGCTGCTGCTCATTCAGAGGCATGTCCTGGTGGTGGCGCAGCCAATCCCCGGCATGACCTTGTTGCATAGGGTGGCCTGGCATGGGATGGCCGGGTTGTGGTCGAGCCGACGGCGGCGGCTGGGAATGAGGCGCAGCAGTGGGTGGACGCTGCTGATTGTTAGGAGGATGCTGCGCGAGACAGGGAAGCGAGACAAGGCAGATCAACACAACTGCCCTCGCCATCCATTGCGCGATGTATTTTCCCTGCCTCACTATTTTTGGCGCTCGCAAAACTCGTGTTCGCAGACTGGTGCTCCGGCCCACGATTTACCTAAGATGCATTCTTCGCTCAACAACTTGTGCTGGGGCGGCTACGGATTTGCCACAACGTCGTGCTGCACTTCCAGATCGTCCAGCAAGTCGAAATCGGAGTACAAGTCGTGGTTCTTGTCCAGAGCCTGCAGATCGCTCACCGCCGTGCCCGGCGCAGTCATTTCCACGGCAGCGATATTATTGGCCCGGTCGATTTCGCCTCCACGGGTAAAGAATAATGCTCCGCCGATTCCCAGCAGCAAAGTCAACGCCGTCGCCAGCACGGGACGGTGGAACCATAGCAGCCAGCCACCCTGCGGCTTGGCCATTTCCTCGCGCATCCGCGCCTGCAGCCGCACATCAAAGTATGGAGAAGGCTCCGGCGCCTGCCATTCATCGAGCAACGACATGGTCCGGCGAAACTCTTCCAGCTTTCCTGTGCACCCGGAGCAAGTCGACAAATGCTTGCTCTCTTCGATTGTGGCTTGGCTCAGTCCAGCAGCCACGTCCGGCATCCTTTCACGAATTTCATCACACGTCATAACCACTTCCCCTCATTCGCCCAATGCGTTTCACAAAACAAAAACCAGCGCTTCCGGCATCGATTCGTTACACGAATTCTTTTAACTGGTCCCGCAATGTTTCATAAGCCCGGAAGAGCAACGATTTGGTCGCCGATTCGCTCAACTTAAGCACTTCGGCAATCTGCTTGTAATCCATCTGTTGATACTTGTGCATGATCACTGCCAGCCGCTGCCGTTCCGGCAAAGCTTCTACTTTGCTGCGGATTGCCAGCATCCGTTCCCGCCGGATCATCGTCTGCTCGGCGGTCATGCCGCTGTCAGGCAGTTCAAAAGTTGTGCCCGTCTCTTCGTCCGGTTCGTCCAGACTGACTGTCGCCTCCGGACGCTCATGCCGCGTATCGCGCGCGTGATTCACCGCCAGGTTCGTGGCGATGCGATAGAGCCACGTCGTAAACTTGGCGCTAGCTTCATAGGTCGCCCGCGAACGGTAGACGCGTAGAAAAACTTCCTGCGCCAAATCCTCCGCAGCCGCCGTGTTGCGCGCCATGCGGTACATAAAACTCACCAGCGGACGGCGATACTTCTGCACCAAATAATCAAACGCGGACTGATCGCCCGCCTTGACTCGCAGCATGACGTCGGCATCCGAGAGTCCCTCGCCGCCAGCCAAATTCAGGCCAGCCGACATCCGCGGGGCCAAGCCGCCCATTAGCAAGCCTCGATCCATGGCGGCAGTGCCCACATCAATCTCAACCCCACGCGGTGTGGAAAGTTGCGTCTCTTTCTCGTTGTCCGCGCTACTGGAAGCCTTTACAGATAAAGGGTTTAGTGGCGCTCGCGAAAATTGTGGATCGCTCGGCATGAACGAATGATTACGGCTGGCGAAGAAAAGCCCGGGACGCCGCTTTTCGGTCCTCCCTTGGCCTGCAGCGGATAGGCTATCATGCGTCCTGCCTACAAGAAACTGTTAAGAAATCATCGGATCCGGCTCCCTCGGACTGCCTGCTACCATTCCGCATTCATGGAACCCGATTCACGCAAAACGATATTTCCGCAAATTCTGTGCAAGGAATCTACGCCTTACTGGTTTCTCCGACTGCCATGATATCTTTCAGGAACTTTACCTTCATCGCTGTGGCGCAAGCCATCAAGACCGGGCTCGCGGCAGTAATTTCGATTTATGCCGCAGAATTGCTGAAGCTGCCGCAAGGCTACTGGGCCGCTATTACCGCCATTGTCGTCATGCAGTCGCAGGTGAAAGCCACGCTCGCAGCTTCCCGCGACCGCCTGATCGGCACCGCCATAGGCGCGTGTATAGGAGCGCTTTTCGTGGCCTTTGTCGGCGACACTCTGCCTTGGTTCGGCGCGGCCATCGTGGTTACCACCCTGATCTGCCAGCTCACCGGCTTGGACCAAAGCTATCGTCTGGCGTGTGTGACGGTCGCCATCGTCATGCTTGTCCCCAATACTCACTCTCCGTGGATGCTCGCGGTTTACCGCTTTACCGAAGTCGCTCTGGGCATCGTGATTGCGCTCGCCGTGAACGCAATTCCGGTGAGCCGTGCCAGTCCTAATCTAAGCACAAATTGAAAGACCGTTTCTGAGGCGCGGCCGACCGCCCCGTCACTCAAAATCAATCTTCTCGAATCCCAAACCCTGCAACAGACTGCTGATGGTCGAAGCCGCATTTTGCTGGGCAGTTCCTAAAATGCCATCGGCCAGCGCGGCTTCTTGCAGTTGGCGTTCCGCCTCCTGGCGAACTTGCGTTTCCAGGTTTGGATCGCTAGGCACGAGCAGGCCGGTTTGCCGGGAATACACTCGCGTCCTCGCGCTGTCGAGCCGCGTACGGAATACCTCCGCAGTGGGAAGATGCAGGCGAATCTTCCTGCCATCCATTCGCACATCGCCCGGCTTTAGATTCGAGAAATCAATGCCGGCCACAACTTCGCCGTGTACCAGCATTAGGAGGCGGTCTCCGGCGAGAAAATCCGGGAAGATACGGTTTTCTTTCGCGCCGGTTACCACTTTGTCCATGGTGTAAACCACGGTCTCCAGCCGCTGTAACTGCTGAATGCGATCAACCACCGTAGGCTGGCTTACATCGATGCTCAAGCTTCTTCCCGACACGGCCGACCATACATGGCTCAACAGGGTTGGCCCGGAATTTCGCGGCAGCAATAACCATCCAAGGGAGCCGACAGACATCGCCCCGAGCAACAGCCCCATGATGAGAGCAAACATAACCGCCGTCCGCGGTCGGGCAGCTTTCGGAAAGGGCCTATCCGCATCGGTGGCGTGATGCATTCCGCAAGGTTATCACCATAGGGTGCGGAATCCAGGGAACGATGCGGGGTGAACGCGGCAAATGTGTTGCATGCTACCCACGGCGTTGACGATTCCGCCCGCATCTGTTTGAATCGAAATAGTTGGGCGCTTAACTCAGCGGTAGAGTGCCATCTTCACACGGTGGAAGTCATAGGTTCGAATCCTATAGCGCCCACCATCAACCAACTGACTTTGCGGACTTTACCCGCGTCGTGCATGTCCATAAATGTCCAGTTGGCTCATTTTTCGTCCGCTTCCTGCTAGCCAAGCACCTGAATGCTCGATATTCTCCGGCAATGATCACCAGAGTAGCCATCCATCTGTAAGTTTCATCTCGCCAAGCTCCCCCTGACTTTTTTGTTTTCATCGAATCTGGTTTTCATCGAATCATGGCCAAGTCCTTCACTTCAGGTCTACGCGCAGACTCTCCACCACTCCGCTAAACGCAAACGGGCTGGTGTAGCTGGCTGAGACCGGCGAACCGCGGTCATAGCCGATGTCGAAGGTGTCGGTGTTGTTGCCGATGCCGGGAATGTGTCCGGAGCCAACAGCTTTGTCATTGATCGAGAGTGTGATGACTCCTGGCACCAGGCGCGGAGGCGTGAGAGGAGCTGTCGTCTGCTCGGGAACAGGATTGTCGGGAGTGAATGCTACCGCTACGGTTACATTGCCAGGAGACAACCGTTCAGACGATACGATTTGTCCAACGCGGTGGCCATTGACGTTACTCTCGTAAATCAGGCTTCCACTCTTTGCGTAGAGCGTGAAACCGCCATAACGGCCGCCCTCCACCACGATCGCACCGGTCGCTCCGCTGGTGGGAATGTTAAGTTCGGCGGTGATGACGTGACCGCGTTGCGATACCCGCGGAGCAGAAGCTGCCGGAATCGGCTGCTGCCCGGAACGGTAGACAAAAGAAGTTTTGGCGTTGGTGATGAAAGGCACATCGTTGCGCAACGGTTCAAGCGGATAAGCATGGTTGCGCTTTGCTTCCGAGTCGAACAAAGCTTCCAGTTCTTTCACCTTGTCTGGATACTGGGCCGCAAGATTGTGGGCCTGGCTGAAATCTTCATCAAGATGGTAAAGCTCCCACGGCTTGGGTTCCGGCGCAGAGTTGAAGGGAGATTTTTCTGTCGGCCACGGAATGTGATCGAAAGATCCCGCCCACCAGCCGTCTTTGTAGATGCCACGACTGCCCAGCATTTCGAAGTATTGCGTCTTGTGGCGGCCGGGCGCGTCGGGATGATCGAACGTGTAAGCGAAGCTCACGCCTTCGAGCGGCGTCTGCTTGATTCCATTCACTTCCGCCGGCGGCGTGATAGAGGCCAGTTCGTAGATGGTCGGCGCAACATCGTTGATGTGCGTGAACTGGCTGCGTATGCCGCCGGCCTGTGTAATGTGACCGGGCCAGGAAACGATGAGAGGATCACGCGTGCCGCCAAGGTGAGAGGCAACTTCCTTGGCCCATTGAAACGGTGTGTTCAGCGACCATGCCCACGCTGTGGCGAAGTGGTTGAGAAAAAGTTCACTGCCCAGGTCGTCGATCTTTTCCAGCCGCTCTGTCACGCTCGGAGCTTTGCCATCAATATTGACTCCGTCGCGGCCCTCGAGAGTTCCTTCGGCGCTCGATCCGTTGTCGCCCGGAATATAAAAGACGATGGTGTCTTCGTTGTGGCCGTCGGCGCGAATGCCCGCGAGCAGACGCCCAACTTCATAATCGGTCTGGGCCAGAAATCCGGCGTAGACTTCCATCTGTCGAGTGACGAGTTTTTTCTGGTCAGCCGTCAGCGAGTCCCAGGCGGGCATTTCTTTGGGCCGTGGCGTGAGTTCAGTGCCGGCGGGAATTACACCGAGCTGCTTCTGGCGTTCGAACGTGCGTTGCCGCAGAACGTCCCATCCTTCGTCGAACTTGCCCTTGTACTTTGCGATCCATTCTTCCGGCACATGGTGAGGCACGTGCGTGGCGCCGGTTGCGAAATAAAGGAAGAAAGGCTTCTCCGACGCCAGCGCGTCGTGACGATGCACCCAGCCGATTGCGTCGTCCACTAAGTCAGTCGTTAGATGTTCGCCCGCGTGCCGCGCCGCGAGCGGATCCACCGGAAGCGTATTGCGATAGAGCGTCGGCTCCCACTGGCTGGTCTGCGCGCTCATGAAACCGTAGAAATATTCGAAGCCGAGTCCCGTCGGCCAGCGGTCAAAAGGCCCAGCAGCATTGATCTCCCACATTGGGGTGTTGTGCCATTTCCCGAATGCGGCGGTGCTATAGCCGTTCTCCTTGAGCACTTCGGCCACGGACGCGGATTCTTTCGGCCATACCGAGTTGTAGCCCGGATAACCCGCCGCAAGCTCGGCGATGTTGCCGAAGCCCATCTGGTGACTGTTACGCCCGGAAAGTAGAGCGGCGCGGGTCGGCGAGCACAAGGCATTGACGTGAAAACGGTTGTAGCGAAGCCCGCTATCGGCCAGTTGCTGAAGGCCTGGCGTGTCAATCGGTCCGCCGAAAACGCTGGTCGCACCGAATCCCACGTCGTCAAGAAGAATCAACACGACGTTCGGCGCGCCGGCATGCGCCTTGGGACGCTGCGGCCAGTCCGCCTTTGAGTTATCCCGCGTGTCGATTGTTCCGTTGAACGCCGGATCAGGCTTGGGAAGCTTATTGTCGTCTTGCCCAGCTGCAAATGAGAAAAAGGCGAAAAGAAAGAGGCTTATAAGAAAATGGCGTTTCATTTTATCTCCGGATACCATACAAACCTGACTCTTCAAAGTTTCATTGCGCGCGCACGCAGCGAAAACCGAGATGATTTGTGCCGGTTTCCGGATCTCCCTTTCCCCGCGCGCCGGGCATATAGCGTTCGCAATATTGATCGGTACAGAGATACGATCCGCCCTTCTGTACGCGTTTCTGCACGCCGGGCTCCTGCGGATCGAAACTGTCACGCGGCCCCTCAGGATTTTGCGCGAGAGATCCCTCACGGCTTAATCCCGCGTAGTAATCCGGGCGATACCAGTCCGAGACCCACTGCCAGACGTTGCCGGACATGTCGTAGAGGCCATAACCGTTCGGCTCAAACGAGGCGACTGGAGCTACGCCTGCGTAGCCGTCTTCCGAGGTGTTGTGATCGGGAAAGTGTCCCTGGAACGTGTTGGCCCGCCATTTGCCGCCGGGTTTCAGCTCGTTGCCCCAGACGTAGTTCTGGCGATCGAGCCCGCCACGAGCGGCGAACTCCCACTCGGCCTCCGTGGGCAGCCGTTTGCCGGCCCATTTTGCGTAGGCCATCGCATCCGGCCAGGCGATGTGAACCACCGGATACTTTTCTTTTCCTCGCAGATCGCTGTTCGGGCCCTCGGGATGCCGCCAATTCGCGCCGCGCACAAATCGCCACCACGCGAGAGGATCGTTCAACGAAATCGGATTCGCGGGGGGCGTGAATACAACCGAACCGGCAGCTAACTCGTCCGGCCCCAAGTTGGCAAACTCTTTGGGATCAAGCGGACGCTCGGCGATGGTCGCATAGCCTGTTGCTTGCACGAATCGCGCAAACTCTTCGTTGGTCACGTCCGTACGATCCATCCAGAAGCCTTTCACTTCCACTTGATGAACCGGCTGCGAATCCTCCATGTGATCGCTTCCCATCCAGAAGCGCCCGCCCGTTATCCACACCATGCCTGCCGGGACGCCTTGTGAACTCGAGGACTTTGCCGAAGCGACCGGGTATGTCGCACTCTCCAATGCCGCTGCATGCAGGGAATGACGCGACAGCCCCCGATCGCATTGCATCGGACCGCTGCTCGCCGCCGCGGCATTCTGAGTAACAGCAGAACGATCCATGACGAGCCCACAAATGCACAATACGAGCGCCAGAATGCGTCCTGCCGCAACCAACGATGAACTGCGCGATTTTTCTTTTGCCATCATGATCACTCGCCGCTCTTGGTTACATCTTTCGCAGCTTCGCAAAAGGGCTTGGAGTCTTTGTTGTGGTGAATTCGTCCATTCAATACGTCATCCCAAGTGATGTAGGGGTAGAGATGATGAGCTTTGGCCTGCTCTTCGAACAGAGCTTTTAGTTCAGCCAGTTTCTCGGGATACTTTTTGGCTAAGTCAATTCGCTCGGTGTAGTCCTCATTGAGGTTGTAAAGCTCCCAGGCATTTTCATCAAAAGCCTTTTTGCTTTCGGCGTTTCCGGTGATAAAGCTGTTTGGGTAAGCCAATTCCGCTTTCCAACCATCGTGATAGATCGATCTCGCGCCAAAGATGTAGTAATACTGCAGCGTGTGACGGGAAGGCGCCTTGGCATCGTCGATCGAATACGCCAACGATGTTCCTTCGATGGCCTGCTGCTGGACTCCCTTAATCTGCTCAGGCGCCTTGACGCCCACGAGATCGAGCGTCGTCGGAAGAATGTCGATTACATGGCTGTACTGGGTGCGAATACCCCCTTTGTCCTTAATGCCTTTCGGGTAGAAGACGATGAGCGGATTGTGAGTGCCGCCTTCACTGTTCGCATCCTGCTTCCAGAACTTGAAAGGGGTGTTCGCTGCCTGTGCCCAGCCGAGCGGATAATTTCCCTGGGTGGCGGTGGACGTGCCGATCTCCCCAATCTTGCCCAAGTTATAAGAAATAAGTTGTTTGTCCGTTAATTTGTCGGCACAAAAAGAGCGATCAACGTCCCCGTTCAAAGTGCCTTCTTTGCTTGCGCCATTGTCGCCGAGCATGACGAACACGAGCGTGTTGTCCAGTTGGTTGATCTCTTTCAAGTGATTGATCAAACGGCCGACTTCATAATCCGTGTACGTCAAATAACCCGCATACACTTCCATGAAGCGTGCATAAAGCTTCTTTTCATCTTCTGATAATTGATCCCAGGCTTTAATGTCCGGGTTCCGATCGGGAAGTTTCGCATCAGCCGGGATAACTCCGAGCTTCTTCTGGCGTTCAAATACCTCCTCACGGTAAGCGTCCCAGCCCTTGTCGAACTTGCCCTTGTATTGATCGCTCCAGTATTTGTCGACCTGGTGCGGAGCATGAGTCGCGCCCGGCGCGTAGTAGAGGAAGAAAGGTTTGTCGGGAGCTGCCTTCTTCTGACGATCGATATAACTGATGGCTTTATCGGTGATCTGAGCGCTCAAGTGGCGTCCATCGGGACGGGCGTGAGCCTGATCTTCCACCAGGTCCGGCTTGTATTGGTCGGTTTGCGAACCAAGGAATCCGAAGAAATGATCGAACCCCTTTCCCGTGGGCCAATGATCGAATGGGCCAGCATCGGTCGCTTCTTCATCCGGGGTCACGCCGTACTTGCCAACCGCAAACGTGTTGTAGCCATTGTCACGAAGAATTTCTGCGATGGTCCCGGCCGTGGAGGGAACTCTACCGTCCCAGCCGGGGAATCCGGCGGAGAGAACAGTGTGCGAAAATCCAGAAACGTGCACCGATGCGCTGTTACGGCCAGTTAGCAGCGCTGAACGGGTGGGCGCGCATATCGCGGTTGTATGGAAGTTCGTATAGCGCAAACCATTGGCAGCCAGACTGTCGAACGTGGGGGTCTGGATGAGCCCGCCGAATGTTCCGGCAGCGCCATAGCCCACATCATCCAGCAGGATCCACACTACGTTTGGGGCGCCAGCAGGTGCTTTCGCAGGCTCCGGC
The DNA here is from genome assembly GCA_036513255.1 of Candidatus Sulfotelmatobacter sp. Taxonomy (GTDB): domain Bacteria; phylum Acidobacteriota; class Terriglobia; order Terriglobales; family Acidobacteriaceae; genus Sulfotelmatobacter. Next base: position 20,837 of record DATBZH010000086.1, read on the forward strand.
CACCATTCTTTCGACTCGGCAAGAGTTCTGCCGACGACTCCTTGATATGGCTGTGTCGTTTGCGCCTGCAGTGCGAATTCCGCGCTCGATGCAAGTATTAACGTTAGTGTTAACACCTTCAATACGCTGTTTTTTTTCACAGAAGCCCCCCCGGGAATTGTTTTGTGCCGCGACTGCTTACTTCACCATCGGTCCATTGGCCGCGAGTTCGCTGCCTTCAACCTTTGACTTGAAAATGGGCCACAGCAATTGCGCGTACCACTGATCGCCCTGGTAATGCGTGATCCCGTAGGACTTTGGATATTCGCGAGAGATATGCGCCGTGCCAAAAATGACGTCCCACAAAAAGAACATGTTTCCAAAGTTGCCCTTGTAGTAGCCGATACCATCATCGGTTGTGTCGGCATGATGGGCATGATGCGTGGCGGGCGTCGAGATCAGCCGCTCCAGCACCCAGGCAATAGGATGAAGAACCTTGTACTTATAGAAGGGTTTGTCCCAGGGAATGCTGGAATGCGCCAGAGTCGTGATTATGCCCTTCAGGCCAAGAACAATCAGTGCCGGACCACCCAAACCCACATACACAAGAGCCGCGGTCAGATAAATCTGCGAAAAGAAAATCGTGTAGATCACATTTTGGCGGCTCGCCATAGCCATACCCATATAAGCGGCCGAGTGGTGAGTGCGGTGGAATCTCCACAGCCAAGGAACCTGGTGATGCAGACGGTGATACCAGTATTGGGTCAGGTCGTCGGCCACGCAGATGATGAATACTCCCCAAAAGAACGGAACCCAGGCGAAATGGTTCTTCAGGCCGGGCAGAACAATGGGCAAAACCCTCAGGCCGAAATAAGTGACAATCGGCCTTATGACGATGTAGGACGCTGCGAAACAGGCAATATCCGTGGACCTTTCATTCTTGGTCCACCGCCCTTCGTACAGCCCGAACGAGAACTCCAATATCCCCAGAACAAACACGAAGAGAGTGAGGGCGTAGTTGTTGAGGGGGCCGAGAGCTTGTTCAAAGGACTGATAGTAGTGCAGCAGTGGAACCGAAGTGTTCGGTGTCTGCTGCCACGGTCTCTGGCCGGTGAAATAAAACGTAAGAAACATGAGCGCGACCGGCAGCGCATAGATCAGCACACTGGCCAATCCGTTGCTGATGATCCTTTCCCGAACTTCGGCATCCATTTTCATAAAACGCCCTCCGATTATTTGGCTTGTGAAGAAACCTGTTCTGTCGCGGATTTGCTTGTCAGCGCCTTGCGGGTAAGGTGCATGCCGCCCAGCAGAATCAGAAGAGGTACCGCGGTGGCAACAAGGCCTACCACAATTTTTTTCGCTAACAGCGTCATGTCCTGTAATCGCATGTCATCAATCCTTGTCGCTTCTTGAAAAATCTCAACCCGTAACGCGAACCGAACATTACGGCTAGAACGTGAACTTTGCCGCCAACTGGATCTCTCGCGAGATGCGTTGGAATGTTGTTGGTGAACCCGCCGAAGAGATGGTTCCGAAAGCGGGAGAAGCCGCGATGTTCGGTATAAGCGTAGTGCTGGTTGAAGCAGGGCTCGGAGCCGTGGCGGACGGATTGTTGAACTGCGGCGTATTAAAGAGGTTGAAGAACTCGCCGCGGATTTGCAGGGTTTTCGATTCGGTCACCTGGAAATTCTTGAAGACCGAGAAATCCACGTTCTTCGTTCCCGGACCCTGAAGAATGTTGCGTCCGGAATCCCCCCACTGTCCGTTGGCAAGTGGCCCGGTAAGGGGAATACTGACAAATGCAGAGGTGTTGAACCATTCTTTCAAGTTGCGTTGATTCGTCGGCAGCGATCCAGTGCCGTAGCCAGGGACAAGCTCCGCCCGGGGTGTAAGACCGTCGCCTACTCCGTTGGCGGAGGTCACGGAAAACGGTATGCCATCGAAGTACTGAAGAATGGCATTCACCTGCCATCCCTGGATCACTGGCCTCAGCTTACCTTCGGCTTTGAAGGGAAGCTGATAATCCGCGCTGGCCACAAAGCGATTGGGAACGTTCAAGTCTGAATTTCCGTAGTCGGCACGGATGTCGTAGGGGTTTACAACGGCACCTGGGCTGCTCGTGTTTTCGTCGAGGGCGTGGCTGTAGGTATAAGAAGCAAGAAAGCTCAACCCGCGCGCTCGGCGCTCGGCCGTAACCTGCACCGCGTTGTAGCTGGAAAGCTGATTTGTCTGAAGCTGGAATATCTGTGCAAAGAACGGATAAGGACGATTTACCGTGATATTCGTCGTCCCCGGCGAACCGGCATTGATGTCGACAAGGTCATCGAGATGAAGACCCCGCGTTCCGACATAAGCAACCGTGACTGTGGTTGAAGGGGCGACCTCCTGTTGAATGCTGGCATGCCATTGTTCGCTGTAAGGTGTCTTGGCATGAGGATCCTGGGCGAAGACCGGCAACCCTGCCGGCAACGCGCTGGCGTTCGTTGCCGGAGTGTGGACGAATCCATCGGACGCGAAGTTGAAAGGCGTGCCGTTCGTCGCATTCGCACCGTAAACCGATGAGTTATTAAATGCCCAGTAGTCGATTGCCGGCGCATTGTTGGAAAGTCCGCTTGAATTCGTGACGTTGGGCGCTGAATAATAAAGTCCGTACCCTGCATGGAAGACAGTCTTGGCTGTTACCTTGTACGCAAATCCCAGGCGCGGCATAAAGTTCAAATTGTTACCGCTCAAACCGCTTCGCGGCACTCCGTGCGTGCCTACCTGGAAGAGTTGAGTCGTCGAGAGGCTGGGGACGAAGTTGTACATGCGGTTCTCGACTTCGGTCCAGGGCCATCCCAGGAAGTTCTCGTAGCGGACGCCCAGGTTTAACGTAAGCCTGCTCGTGACCTTGTAGTTGTCCTGTACGTAAAACGACAGGTCCGTTTGCCGGAATCCGAATCCTTGATTGTTCAGAAATGCGTATACCCCGGTCTTCGGCGCTCCGAAGAGTAGATCGGTCCACGGCAGCCCGCTGTAGACCGTGCCGAATGAAAGCGCGCCGTGCTCGTCTGCGGTCTGGAACATGTTGTATTCGAGTTTGACTAATTCGAAACCGATATCGAGCGAGTGCTTGCCGCGAACGAGGTTGACGTTGTCATCCAGCTGATAATTGTTGGTCCCAATGTGCGTGGGACTGTTGCCGGCATCACCAATTGCGGTGGCCCCGGCGAAGTTCATCACGGGCAAGCCGTCGGAGTTTCGATTGCCTGCGATGTCTACGCCCGGAATACCGAGCTGCGTTGGAATATTCAGTCCCGCATCCCAGTTCTGCGCGTAGACGAAGAATCGAGACCAGCCGAAGCGCGCTGAGTTAATTGTGGTCGGCGAGAAGATATGGGTTTCGCCGACTACTGCTTGGTGCGCAGGATCCTGTGCGGGTCCGCAGATGACCGTTCCTACCAACGGCACCGGTAGAATGCCGGGCTGCGAGATGTTGTCTCGGGCCTGGCTGTAACGGACGAAAGCGCTGTCAATATCGGAGAAGCGATGGTCCACCTTCACGTCGAAGGCGTCTTCCGTCACCGAGCGTTCGGGATTGAAAAGGAAGTTGTTGGCAATCGTCGCGCCCGGTACATTGGGTGACGCGTACGTGTGGTAGAGGTTCAGAATATTCGCCCCGGTCGGATTCACATCGCTTAGAGGAATGAAATTATTGGCGTATGCCACTCCCGTCTTCGGATTCTTGATGGTTTGCGAATAAGCGGAAAAGTCGTAGCCGGTTGGAGTCAACTTGAAGTCAGGCACAGTATCGACGTCGGTCAAACCCTGCCGAGTGCGCTGTCCCGAGTAGTCCGCGAAGAAGAACGTCTTGGGATTGTCCCTGTGAAAGAGCGGGCCGCCGAAGGTTGCGCCGAACTCGTTCATCCGGAAGCCGGGTTTCGCGGCGGTGTCAAAGTAATTTCTGGCGTCCAGAGCGGAGTTGCGGAGAAATTCAAAAACCTCACCGTGATACCGGTTGGTGCCGGATTTATAAACCATGTTGATGGTCCCGGCGTTCCCGCGTCCATAGCGCGCGTCGGCGTCCGTGGTTTCTTCCGAGAATTCCTGCACGGCGTCGATGGGGGGAAAGATGACTACGCCGAGACCGTTATGGTTCTCGTTGTCGCCGATACCATCCAACAGCAGACGATTTTCCTGATAGCGGAGACCGTTGAATGCATACGACGACGGCCCGCGCTGTTGCGCATAAGGGACGCTCACAATCTGAGTTTGAGCAGGAACAACGCCAGCGCCCAGGCCTACCAGTTCGGCAAAGTTGCGGCCGTTCAGGGGAAGATCTTTAACAGCTTCCTCCGTGCGAAGGTTGGAGACAGTGGAAGTCTCAGATTCCAAAAGTTCGTTGGTGGCCTCGACCGTGACTGTCTGAGAGGCTTGGCCGACCACCAGGACCGCATCTGCGGCGGCGCGCTGGCTTACCTCCAGCCTTATATGCTCCTGAACTTTGCTAAAGCCTGCAGCTTCAAATACGACGGTGTAATCTCCGGGAGCCAATGGCGGAGATACATAAATCCCCTGTGAATCCGTAACGGTACCGTTCGCCAATCCGGTCCCGTCATTTCGTATGCTCACCTGGGCTTGGGCGATTACTGCACCCGAATTGTCCCGCACCACACCGGTGATGGTGCCGGTTTCGACGATTTGCGCCGGAAGTACCGCTGCCGCGCCCATAATCGCCAGAAAAAAAAACAGCAAACGCCCCAAGTTTTTCATAATGATCTTCTCCGTATTCCCGTTATTACAAGTATCTAAATCGGTATACTTGCAATTTGTGACATGGCTCTTTCCATGCGCCAAAAACGCTGGAATTCATTCAGGCCTTCAATCTACTAATTAATTACGACGATTTCAGGACGGGCACAACACTTGCGCTGCCCGTCTATATACACACAACGCAGCAACTGCGACAACAGTTCGTTTTTGGATGGGGGAGGGACATTTTCACTTAAACCTAGCCGTAATTGACACGAGAACGACGACTCGCTGGGAACTATAACGCACTATCCCTAGTTTGTCTACTCAAATACTTGTGATTAAGCATCAATTTTTCCGTTCGATTTCAACCGGAAGATTTGTGCTTATATGTGCAAGTTTGTGCTCCCCAGGCCTATTTGTAGGAACGATGAATGATGAATAGAGAACGCACCGGCATGCGAGCAATCGCCTGCACCCAGCATTATTCTCGCCGAGGATTCTCTGGAGCACTCTGTTGGGCCGTGGCAACGATTTGCCGGATCTGCTCTGTCCGAGGATCACTTGGCGCTTGTTTCATGAAGAGGCTGAACTCTTCTGCGGCTTCTGGTATGCGATCAAGCCGCATCAACAAATCACCCCGGACTAGATGCACATCGGGAAAGTTTTTGTTAACCAGATTCAAGGTGTTCAATGCCAGAACGTATTGGCCTTGACCATATAGACTTTTCGCCAGCTCAAGCCGGCCTTGCCAGGAATTTGTCTCGATATTGACGGCATGCCGCGCAGCCTCCGCAGCCTTGGGAAATTCCTTTGCGTTGTTATATGCAGTCGCGAGCGCTACGTACGATGCTGCTTCGTGGGAATCAAGGGCGACGGCGCGGATTGCATCTTCGATTGCTCCATTAGAATCATTCCCCGCCAACTTTACAAAAGACCGCATCGAAAATGCACGCGCGCAGTGGGGATCGATTTCCAGGGCGCGGCCTATTTCGGCCTCGGCCCCCGGCAAATCCATTTTAATGAAACGTTTCTGCGCCGATTCCAAATGCCTGGCAGCTTTCGCCGGAATACTTAATTGAGCCACAGAGACCGCATATGGCGGGGGATTCGGTGCAATTGTCGCCGAAGCCACGGGAACGCTGGATACGTGGACTTCCTGTTGAGCGTTGTCTTTCGAAATCTGAGCGACTGAAGTGACCGACACTAGAAGAAGAAGCGATAACCACCGGGCGTCAAAACAATGCCTAATCGATAAAACCCAATTAAGTCGATTTCTTTTGTTGCTATGAGAGCTATTCTGGGCCGATTCAATGAAGGATTGGAGATAGTTACGACGATAATCCACGCCCGTCCGTGAGTCTCATGAAGGGTTGCCTCAATGACAGTTAGCTCAGGTGCACGTTGCCATTATAAACGCCGACGATCACCTGACGACAACTTTCCTGTGATTGCGGAAAATCCATCACTGCTGGTCGAGAGCATTGCGCCAATTGTGCCATCAACTCTGCCCCAGGAACGGCGTTTTATTTTTGGCCGGCGCGAAAGCCGCGGAATTCGGAACGCTTTCGGCACTTTACCTCATCGCCTCTGCGCCGTGTTCAGCGCGTACTGCCGGCAATGTTCCAGGTAAGCAGACTCATGGCTGGCAACCAGTTGAACAATACTCGTCCACAGCCACGACGGCGCGTCCAGGTTCTTGCTGCGATTCTGTTTCAGGCGTGCGCGCCACCCTCTTCGTTCATCCTTGCCCATCTGCCGCGCGTGCGCTTCGCCGACGACGGATGCCAGGAACCGCGCCGCGCCTATCGCCTCTTCGCGCGTGAGTTGATCCATTTCCAGTTTGAGGTCTTGCGGGAGCAGTTCGCGAAGGACAGCGGGCGTCCCCGAAAAATGTCCCGCCAGCATGCGCTGTCCGAGGAACGGCGACAGTTTTCGCGCGCCCTCGACAACGCGCTTTGCATAATCCCGCGGCATAGGCGCTCTGGCGGAATGCGGTGCTGCTGCCGGAACGGCCTCCTTGATGTCGACCAAACAAAAGCCTTCACTGTTTTTCTTCTTTTTACCGATACCCAACAGGACGGCAAACCGCAGCCGACCGAGAGAGCTGCACCCCTTCATCCAAAAGGCGGCATCGAGGACTTCGACTTCGTCATCCTTGTCGCGATCTTTAAGGGACGTGATGAGGTCGCGCACTTCCGGAAGTTTGAATATTCGTTGAATCTCTTTCCTTTCAGCAGCGGTAACAGGCCAGAAGCGCTTTCCCATCGGAATCTCAGGTCTCACGTCTTCAATGCGCTCTTCCGCCAGATGGCGCCAACGCCGCTTCAAGGCGCGTTTCAGCACGCGCTGCACAGATACAGGCGCGTCGGATTTTCTTGGATTTGCGTCCGGATTGGCCAGCGCAGCTTCATATCCTTCCATCATTTGTTCCAGCATGAGCGCGGTCGTCACCCCGGGCAAATCCGATCCGCGAATAGCAGTTGCCAGCGACAGCCCAAGACGAATGAGATCGTGGGCAGGATTTCCTATAACCGTCTGATCCAGGTCCCTGATAGCAATCTTCACGCGCCCCTTGGCGTCGGCCACAGGCCCCAAGTTTCCCAGATGGCAATCGCCGCAAATCCAGACGGGCGGACCCTGCGGCAAAGACCGGGCTGTAGACGAACCAAGCCATTCGTAAAATTTAAGGGTGCTCCCGCGAACGTAGGAATGTGCTGAGCAGGCCATCTTCAGCCGCCGTCGCTCAGTCAGTACAACCTGCCGACGCTGTGGCGGGCAAATATCGGTGCTGGTTTTCATTGGACCTTCATATGGGGGCGGGGATGGCGGAGGCCGACAGATGTCGGCCTCCGCAACGCGCGCATACGCTAGGCAGATTTCCGCAACTTCACCTTGTTTCCCGCAGCCTTCTTTCGGACGCCCGACTTCCTGGCTTCTCCCGCAGCCTCCTTGTTAAGCTCTTCATCGTCTTTAAGGTTTTCGACGCCTTGTTCCAGGGCAGGAGAGTCCACAATTTCCCAATCACCGCCTTCATTCCATGGACCGCGCGCATCCGTTTCGCCTTCATCGCCAACACCCGTTGAGTCGTTGAAATATTGATCGACCAGCACAGGCGTTGGAGCGATCTTACCAATGACAAAAGGATCCTTGCCCATGCTTTCGAGCGCCGCCGTGAACGCTTTCATATGGGTGATCTCGCGCGTCATCAGAAATTGCAGTGTGTCGATGGTTCCCGAATCATCAGTAAAGTTAATGAGCCGTTCGTAAACGATTTTGGCACGAGCCTCGGCGGCAATATTGCTGCGCAGGTCGACATCGAGTTCGCCCGTGATTTTCAAATAGTCCGCAGTCCAGGCATCACCCATCGAATTGAAGAGATTGACCCCTCCTCCCCCCGCAATGGCGATGAGTGGATCGACTTCAGCGGCATCGCGGCCGAATTTTAGCGGTTTCAGGTGCATGCGCGCGAGAGTGCCGACGACTTCGAGGTGACTAAGTTCCTCGGTGCCGATATCCATCAGCAGGTCCTTGCGTTCAAGATCGTCGCAATTAAGGCCCTGAATGGAATACTGCATGGCAGCAGCAAGCTCGCCATTTGCCCCGCCGAATTGCTCCAGCAGCATGTTGCCAAACCTGGGATCAGGCGTGCCAACATTTACCGTGTACATCAGCTTTTTTATATGATGGTACATAACTTCATTTCCCTCTTTTCCTGCAAATGATTCCTGCGGCAATTACCGAAGGGTGGATTCGATACAAGAGTGTCCTCTCTATTCATAGCCTTGATAAGCAAGAAGGCCAATCGGCGGCGTCGCGTAGGAACACTTACATTTTCCTGTATCGCTGAGGGAAATCGCGTTGTCGCCCGGCTACAAGCGTAGACTCATAGAAGAAGTTCTTTTCGAGAAGAGTTGCTCCATTGGAAAAGCAAGCGATTGGCGTCCTAAGCAGGTTTGTCGTGGCCAATGACATGGATACCGAAGTCAAGCGAGCTTTCATTCTCCGTCCGCACCTTGTCGACAGTGCCGAAGGGTTTGTCCGGATGGATGTCCTCAGCCCAGAGGACATGCCGAACGAAATTTGGCTGATGACATATTGGGCCGATATTGCAAGCTACCGGACATGGCATAAAAGCCATGCTTATCATGAATCGCATGCGGGAATACCGAAGGGATTGAAGCTTGTGCCGGGCAGCGCCGCCTTGCGTATATTCAACCTCATTGCCTCCTAAGAAATAATGATCTCCTGAAGATGGCCGGCACAGGCGTAAGAGTTGCTTGTGCGTCCGGTCGGCTTCTCTGAGCGATTCAGCCTTCGTCACAACGCAAGCGCACTCAGGAAAACGGCGATGTAGCTGGCCCACTCCAAGCGGTCAATAGCTTTTGGGTCGTGGAATTGATGTCAACGTTACTCGAAACAACGCGCGATTTCATTATTGAAAGGCAAGAGGATCTCGCCCGCGAAATTGTTGAGCGCCACTGGCAACTTAAGCCCTCTTTGGAACAACGGTATGGAGACAAAGGGAGGGCGAGGTGTTTGGAAGATGCCCGTTACCACCTCCGGTATCTCTCGGAAGCCGTCGGAGCGCGGGAGCCGGCTCTGTTCGTCCACTACATCACGTGGGCCAAAACAATGCTTCTAGCGCGCAGTATCCCGGTTGAGGATTTGGTGGAGAATCTCGAAGTGATGCTGGATGTCTTGGGAAAAGAACTTCCTGCGTCGATGCAAAGGCCTGCGGTGGATTATGTGAAATCCGCCATTGAACGTCTGACGCTTGCAAACGATAACTCATCGTTTCTCGACCCTCGTCAACCGCTGGCCGAACTCGCCAACCAATACCTAGGCGCGCTTCTTCGCTACGACCGACACTCGGCATCGGCTCTCATTTTGGGAGCCGTGGAAAACAAGGTCAGCATCAAAGAAATCTATTGCCATGTTTTTGAGCCTTGCCAGTACGAGATTGGCCGTCTCTGGCAATCGAACGTTGTTAGTGTCGCTCAGGAGCACTATTGCACCGCTTCCACGCAGTTCGTTATGTCGCAGCTCTATCCCTACATTTTTCGTTCGGATCGAACCTTCCGAGGCACGATTGTCGCGGCCTGCGTGAGTGGAGAGCTCCATGAAATTGGCGCACGCATGCTTTGCGACCTGCTTGAGATGGAAGGATGGAACACAATCTATCTCGGCGCCAATGTCCCGGCAGCCGGCATTGTCGATGTGCTTCGCGACAACCATTCCGATATTCTCGCCATCTCTGCGTCCATGACTTTTCACATTCCCGCCGTGCGGGAGGTAATCGCGGCGGTGCGTTTGGCAAGTCCTGAGACGAGAATTCTCATCGGCGGTTACGCTTTCAAAATCGCGCCCACTCTCTGGCGCGATGTCGGGGCTGACTACTGGACCAAGGATGCCTCCGACGCGATATCTCTGATGGACGGGCTCGACGATAAGATGGCTGGTGCCCAGTAGTGTGCAGCTTCGCACGATGACGGATCGCAGAAAGTGAAGCCCGATCGTAGGGGCTCGGAGTGGATGCTATGAACGCAAATTCTTTGGGCGACATGGATAGCGACGATCGCCTTTATAGCGAGCTATCCCGGGTGAACAATGAGCTGATCAATGCCCAGAGAGATCTTGTTCAAAGAAATGTTCGACTTGAGCGCGCTGAGGAGGCGCTGCGCAAGGCTCACGGTGACTTGGAGCGGCAGGTCCAGGAACGAACGAGAGAGCTGGAAAATACCCTCTCTGCTTTTCGAGAAGAAGTCAGCGTTCACCAGAAGACAGAAGCAAAATTACGGGAGCTTTCGTTAAGTGTACTTCGCATTCAGGACGAGGAACGACGTCGTGTGGCGCGGGACTTGCACGATACTGTTGGCCAAACGCTGACTGCGTTGAAGATCACTCTGAGTACACTGGAAAATGCGGTTGCGCGATACCCTCAAGTGGCCGACTTTTTCGCTGAACTAAACGGGCTTGCCGATCAGGCCCTTCGGGAAATCCGGACCACATCTTATCTCTTGCATCCTCCGCTTCTTGATGAGGCGGGTTTTGCTGCCGCCGCTTCCTGGTATGTCGACGGATTCAACAAGCGCAGTCCTATTCAGGTAAGACTCGAATTGCCTGAGGGCATTCGTCTTCCCGACTCGGTTGAAATTGTTTTATTCAGGGTCTTGCAAGAGAGTCTGACGAACATCACCAAACATGCGGGATCTGCGACGGTCGATGTGCTTCTGCAAGTCGACCAAAACGTAATATCTCTTTCAGTCAGGGACTATGGTAGCGGAATTTCGGCCGAGAGACTTGCGAAAATGAACGGTAGTGGATCGGATGTCGGAGTCGGAATTGCTGGTATGCGCGAAAGGCTTAAGGAGTTACGAGGCAGTTTAGAAATCGAGTCTGATTCCACGGGTACCCTGCTGAAAGCCTCGATACCGTTGCCTGAAGCTGTTTAGTCGATCAAAACAAAATAAAATTATCCGCCGATGATAGATGTTTCTATCTCGCTTTGCGCTCGGAGACACCGACACCGGACGGAGGTTGACGCTTGATTTAGCGTCCAGGTCCGCGCTGTCCGCACGCCAATTACCATCCGCTCTCCAGAAAGAGAATTAACTTATTTGTAAACTTCCCGACCACAAAACGGCATCAGAGGAGGATGCCGCAAGATGTTCAGGCCGCGCCGCAGGAAATTCGCATTATGGTCGTCGATGACAGCGATCTGATGCGACGCAGCCTGCGGACTTTGCTGGAGGGACAGGACCACTGGAAAGTATGCGATGAGGCCTCGAATGGCCAGGAAGCTGTAACGAAATTCAGTCACGAGAAATTCGATCTCGTCGTACTCGATTTTCAAATGCCCGTGATGGACGGGCTGGAAGCTGCCAGACAGATCACGGGGCAATCTCCGGGCATGCCCATCCTGATGGTTACCATGCACGCGTCACCTCAACTCGCGCAAGAAGCGCGAAGAGCCGGAATTCGCGGAGTCTGTGGCAAGGCCGATATCAAATGTGTCGTGGAAGGGATCGAGGCCATCCTGCAGGACAAGCCCTATTTCCAAAGCTAGAGTGATGAGAGCGCCGGTTATTTTCACCCTTCGCGGAATTCTGGTGCCCGTTAATATGTCGCTGCCGCGCGCCAGCAGTCATCTACGTTGTGATCTGCTACGTTGTGATCTGCCGGTTGGCGTTGCCGCTTAATTCTTGGGAAAGTTAGGGTCGGCTTTGATCTCGCGAATCTGTTGAATATGTCGCTCGGCATGCGTGGAGATTTCAAGCATCCACTGCCAACAGTCGATCGGTTCCCTCGTGCCGAAGCTATGGGCGCGCAAGTCGTCTTGGGTGGATTTGATGTATTCGATCATGGTCGAACGCAACGTCTGAAACTTTGCCAAGGCTTGTCCGAGGTCTTTATAAGTGTCGACCTTCTCGTGCCCGCCGCCGGTTTTTGTATGCACAACGCGATCAATGCCGTACCACATGATATCCGCATCGGTATTCGACGATTTCTTGCCTTTCATATCCGGGGGCGCCTTTACCGACTTCATCAGATCGCGCCAATAATCAGGTTCGGCGACCGCCAAATGAGAAACGCACTCCCGTATAGACCAGCGATCGGGGGAGGCGCGGTATTCGAGCTGAGCCGTTGAAAGTCCTCGCACCTGCTCGGCCACATTTGCCCGGTCATTTCAAAGTGCACCAGTAAGTGTTCCCGGTCCTCGTCCGTCATTCCAGTCATACCGGCGGCGGAGAGATGTAAGGCAATCACAAGAAGCGGCAAAAAACGTAGGGTTCTCATAGCAAATAGACCTCTTTCAGCAAACTCAGGAAAACGTATTTTTCGGTAGTAAACCTCTTCCTGTGGGCTCACAACGGAAGCGTCACTTTCGTCGTTGCGAGAAAAGCCACTTTGGCAGCGCCGGTTCGGTGAACGCCAATCCGGTTGCACCATTGTGATCTACTCCCGCGTACTCGGTGTAGATCGGGTGTCCGCCCGCTTTCCGCCGTGCCGCAATACGGTCACGCGATGAGGACACAGGAACCACCTCGTCGGCGTCCCCATGGAAGTCCCACAGCGCTGTCTCAATCGATCCCGCGCCATCATCGGGCGAGACTCCCCCACAGCAGATCACCGCGGCGGCGAAAAAATTCGGGCGATTCCCCAGCATATTCCACACGCCCGCGCCTCCCATCGAGTTCCCGGCTACATAGATTCGCCGTTCGTCGATGCCGAACTTACGGCGCAAGCCCTCCACGATTTCCAGCGCTAGCCGATTCCCGTCTCCGAATCCGGGAAGCTCTTTCGCCGGCTGTTGCGAAAAATCGTATCGAATCCATCCGCGGTCCGTCTGCGGTGCGACCACATAGCAGGGAAAGGCTTTCTGATTCTCCGGAAGCAGCCAGAGGCGTGTACCAAAAATATTGCCGAAGGCCAGTTGTTTCAGATTGTCGTCGCCCAACCCCCCGCTTCCATGCAGATACACCACCAACGGTATTTTCCCGTGAGCCGCCTCCGGCCGGAACAGCCGATAGGGCATCTCCCAGTCACTCTTGTGCGTGCGCGCCTCGAACTTATTCTGCAGCCCCTCAGATCGTTTCCTGAACGCTTCTATCAAAGCCATCCGCTCCGGCGACGTCGGCGCGCCGGGCGCAAGCGAAGGACCGGAATCCTCCGGCGATCTCTCACCGAAGGCGGATGCACTGCCAAACTTGAGGACCGTGTGTCCCGCCAGCCACGTTGCGGCTGAGGCCGAACTCAGGCACCGAAGCGCTTCGCGTCGAGTAATCAGCCGCATTGAAGACTCTTGCCCTTTGCGATTTCTTGCCAGATCCGCACATGTAGACGATTGGACCGAAGAATCGGTAGCAGCCGACTGTTGTCGAGATCACGAACTAAAGTGGGAACTGAACAAGAAACTTGCGAAAGGTGAGGGAATCCAGGGACGGGCGGAGGGCGCCCGGTGTCCAACAGCACTAGCTCGTTGCCAACAAATTTATTGCCACACTAATTTATTGCCACACTAACAATTTTGTCCTGATACGCTCCTGGGCCACAAGCTACCGGTCCATTCCGCCACTGGGGAAATTTTGGCCCAGGTTCTTTCCTGCCGAAACCGCTTTCTTGCAGCGCAGCAGTCAGACTGAACCATAGGTTGAGGCTAGGTTGAGAACAAACGGGGGATTACCGCTAAAGGTGAGAGAAAGAAATGGTAGGCACGAGGAGACTCGAACTCCTGACCTCTACCGTGTCAAGGTAGCGCTCTAACCAACTGAGCTACGCGCCTACATGTCGCGTGGTCTTAGTTTACCAAACTTCTTTCGGCGTCTGCCGAGTTTGCTCCGGATCGTTTCCATCTGCAATTCATAAGCCCTCGTAGCGTTCTGTCACTCCGGCAAGGCATCTGATATCCTCCCTCGCATGGAAAATCGCTCCATGGGCGATGTGGGTGGAACGCCGGGCGGGCTCGGGCATTTCCTTCTGGGGTTCGTTTTGACCTGTGTCGGCGGATACCTTCTGAGCAACCAAGTGAGCGTGGTCGGTTCGTACTGGAGTTTCTACGGCGGCAATACGTTCGGCATCACGCTTTTGCCGATGCTGATCGGGGTGGGCATACTTTTCTGGAGTGGGCGAAGCCCGGTCGGATGGCTGCTGACTATTGCGGGCGCGCTTTTCATCATTGCCGGCGTAATCGCCAACATGCACATCTATTTTCGGCCTACGAGCTTGTTCAACACACTGGTGATGCTGATCATGTTTGTGGGCGGGCTGGGATTGATGGCGCGCGCGCTCCGGCCGTATCGCGGGCGGCGCACGGGCGAGTGACCGCTGTTTCCCGCTGATGGAGAGCTGCGCGTGTCCGTGGATTTCAATTGAGGTCGCCTGTGCCCACTTACAATGAGTCGATGGAAATTCCGTTCGATGAGTATTCCGCACGTACGCAGAAGTATTTGGAAAGCTTCTATGGAATCCGCGTGGTCACTCGCGATATTCCAGATCCCCTGACCGGTGATTTGGATGGAGCGGAGATCGATATCGATTATGCCGTCACTCCGGAGCAACGGCTATTTCTGTTGGGACATCTTTTTGGGCACACCGTGCAATGGAATGTCGATCCCGAGGCATTTGATCTGGGCCGGAAGTATCAGCCGCCGGTGAGTGAAGACTTATTTCCGACGATCATCGCCTATGAGCGCGAAGCCGCATGTTACGGGCTCGCATTGTTTCATCAGATTGGCATAACTGATATTGACGGATGGTTCTGCGACTATACGGCTTGCGACCAGGCTTACCTGCTGCATTTCTATCGCACTGGAGAGAAGCGTGACTTTCAATCCTTCTGGCGGGGGGGCGCGCCTCTGATCGAGCCAAAGCCGGTGCCCGCGTTCACTCCGAAGAAAAGGTCCATGCGGATGGATGGCATTGTTATTTGAGTTGACGAGTTGATCAGCCTTGTGAGGTCTGTCGCGACGAAGCCATCAGTTCGTTGGTGCGACGGATCAATTCACTGCGGTCGATGTCGCGATATTGTTTAGGCAGCAGGCTCTTGCTGGTGCATTCGAGCACAGCGACAAGATTCTGGAGAGCGATTTCGGTCGGATAGTAGGGCGGGATGAAGTCTTCCAGTGCTGCTTTCAAATCTTCCGTATCTACAGCGGACTTGTTTTGCAGGCTGCTCCTCATGTGACTGCGCACCAGGACGGCTTCGATATCGGCTCCAGAGAGACTCCCGGCACGATCCAAGAAGAATTTCTCCACATCTTCGGGAAAAGGCTTCATGGCGACTTTTCTCTGCATGGCGCGCAACAGCGCGAGGCGCTCTTCCGGCGTTTCGGGATAAAACAAAGCGATGTGCTCTTCCGCACGGCCCTGCCGCTTTAAGTCAACGGGTAACAAGTCAGGACGGCACGTGAGAAGGAACCAGATCACTTTGCCGCGCAATTCGGTGTTCCCCATGAACTGCGCGATCTGGGCGAACACGCGATTGCCCACGCCGCTGTCGCCGGAACTGGAACGGTCTCCCAGTTGCGCGTCGGCTTCGTCGACGATCACTGCAATCGGACTCATCGCTTTGAGCAGCGTTAGAACTCGCTCCAGATTTCCTTCCGTGACGCCCTGCCACATGCTGCGAAAGTTCTTCAGTGTGACTGCGGGAATTCCGACTTCGCCCGCGAAGCACGTGGTAATAAAAGTCTTTCCGGTGCCCACGGGACCGCAGATGACGTAGCCCATGGGCAGGACATCTGTGTTGCCTGCGCGAATTGCTTTGGCGGCATCCTGCAACTTGCGTTTCGCCTGATCGTTTCCCGCGACGAATGACAGATCGAAACGGCTCTGCACGAATTCCAGCAAGCCGCCGGATTCGGCTTCAATCAGGTCTTTCTTTCTAGCCGACAGAGATTTCAGAGTGAGCGGCTGGCGGTTCTGCACGGAATGAGAAATCAAGCTCTGCAGCTGCACACGCTTTAAACCCGCGCCCAGCGTGGCGAGAGTTTCATCGGTGACTTCGGAGCCGGCGGGCAGTTGCTGATTCTTCAATTGCCAGCGGATAAATTCCAGGCGCTCGGCGTAATCCGGGAGGGGAATTGCGATTGCAGTGACGCCGGGGTTCTGAACGATAGTCTGATTTAGCTCGATCTGATTTTCCGACACGAGGCAGATGGTGACGTCGGCGTTCAGAAAAGCGGAATTGCGCGCCCAGCGCTTGAGAATAACCAAAGCATTGCGATCATCCGCGGACATGCTGGAAACATCACCAGCCGGCGCGATGGTTTCGGCGAAATCGATGACGAGGCCGATTTTTTTGCCGTCGGCGATGCGCAGGCGCAAATAGTTGTCGAGCAGGTTCAGCACTGCGTCTGGGTTGCGCGGCACGCCGCCTTGCGAATACGTGGTGCCGTGGAAGCTGTCGTAGCCTTCGAGGGCGCGGCGGAAGTCGGATTGACTCGCGGCTGAGCCGAAGCTCAGCCCGCCGCGATCGTAATGCAGAACCAGGTCGCGCTGGCCAAAAAGCGCACCGGAAAGGAATTCATCCAGAGGAACAAACTCGGTATTGTCCTGCCGACGCAGCGGCACCAAATCGCGCACGTTGCCGTGAAGAACGAACAGAGCGAAAGACCGCGAGTAGTACTTCTCCGAAAGTTCCCGCGCCCACACGGGAAGACCGTCGAGATATTTTTCTAACGTCGATGTGTTGGCCGGCATCTAGTTTGACATCCGCACACGGTTCGGGCTTGAAGATGAAGAAGTATCGTCCAACGACATGAGTCCATCCATATCTGGCGACATGCCGCTAAAGATCGCTTCCACCTGCTGCACGGTCTCTTCGGTCTGCTCGACATCGCGCACCAGACTGTCAAGCCGTTCGCTGACCTGCTGCGGATCGCGCATGGTCACCGATTGATCGCGCACCAGCATCAGCACATCCTCGACGGCGGAACATTGCGCGTCGACGACCTTGCGGTTTTCAGAAATCTTGCCGAACTTCTCCAGGCGCTTGGTGAGAATCTCAATGCGCTTCTTATTGATCTCCTGCACCTTCGGCGGGTCGCTGCTCAAGGTTTTCTGGAGGCCGGCGATCTCGTGTTTGATTCCGTCCTGCTCGGTATTTCTCAAGTATTGTTGCTGTTGTGCCGCGGATGACAAAAGCCGTGCATAGCCATTCAACAAGCCCTGCAGGCGCGAATCGATCTGCTGCAAGAAAATCTGCGAAGTGGAAGACAACTGAGCAAAGTTGCCACGAATCGATCCGCACACTTGAGCAGCATGGACGTAGCGGCTCTGCAACTCCGGAGGAAGGTTGCGCAGCATTTCTCCGAGTTGCTGTTGGTGCTTCTGCTGTTCCTCGGCGAATTTCCACGACCGCACCAGCCGCTGAAAACGCCAGTTCTGCGGAACGATAGCGAGATACATCAACTCCAAACCGCCCGCTAAGAGAATCGGCAGCAAGCTGGCGCTCACAGCGGCAAACGCGCCCGCGCCCACGAGAGCTATCCAGTTGTATTGATTGTGGAAGGCTTCTTTGACGTAGTTGATGTTTCCCGGCGGAGCCGGCGGGCCGGACTGATCCTGATAGTCAGCGGCCATTTAGACACTCACCCGCACCTGTCCGCTGCCGGGGGCGCGCCGCAAACGACCGAGAACGTAGTTCTGCAAATCGTGAAATTCGTTTCGCTCTTTCAAATTCAGATCGCGCGGGCGATCGAAGGGCACTTGAACGTCTTCCACAATCGTCCCCGGATGCGAACTCATGATGAAGATCCGGTCGGCCAAGTAAACTGCCTCCTCCACATCGTGCGTGACAAACAAAATAGTGCTCGCGGTTTCGTCCCAAACCTTCAACAGCAGCAACTGCATCTCGCTGCGGGTCTGCGCATCGAGAGCGCCAAACGGCTCGTCCATAAGGATGACCGCTGGCCGCAACGCCAGCGTACGCGCAATCGCGACCCGTTGTTGCATGCCGCCTGAAAGCGTCTCTGGATACGCGTTCTCAAAGCCGCTGAGTCCGATATCCTGCACCAACTGCGCCACCGTTTCTTTGCGCTTTTCTTCGGGGACGCCGTTGATCTTCAAGCCGTAAGCTATGTTACCAGCGACCGTGAGCCAGGGAAACGAAGTGTATTTTTGAAAGACCATACCGCGGTCTTTACCCGGACCATGCACCGGCTTTTCATTGACCAGCACTTCGCCGCTGTCCGCGCGATCCAAGCCTGCGATCAAACGCAGAAGAGTTGACTTGCCGCATCCGGACGGCCCGAGCAGAACGCGGAACTCGCCGATGTCGCGGCCTTCTCGCGAGTACGCGTCTTCAATTTCGAAGTTGATGTTTTCGAGCGCATCGACCTTCCCGCCGTCCGACGAAACAAATGACCGGCTTACGTTGCGCACGGTGATCTTCGATTTCTTAGGCTCCATGTTTGGCCGCCTTCAGGTGCGCGGTGGCGCTGGGAACGGCCGCTCCGCCACCGGCAAACGTGGAAGCTGCTTTGCGCCAGGGAAAGAGGCGGCTTTCGAGGAAGCTCAACAGGAAGCGGAACAGGAACGCTGCGATGCCGATGGCGATGATTCCCGCATACACGCGTTCGAAATCTAAAACCTTGCGCGCGGCCTCGACCATGTAGCCGACACCTTTGCGCGAGTTCACCATCTCGGCCAGGATGACATACGTCCAGCCGATATCGTAAAGAATGCGGAACGAGGAAAAGATTGCCGGGACCGACGCGCGGAACACCAGCCACAAGACCTGTGCCTGATTCGCGCCGAGTGTGTACGCGGTTTCCAGCAATGAGTTGTCGACGCGATTCGCCTCTTCCACAACCACCGCTAACAGGTAGAAGAACATTCCGAACCAGAGGAAGGCGATCTTCATGGTTTCGTCAATGCCGAACAGCGCGATGAACGCCGGCAAAAACGCGGTCAGCGGCATGGCGCGCATGGGCGCGGCCACGGGATTGATCAGCTCGAACAGGCCGCGATAACTCGACATCAAAATGCCGAGCGGGATTGCGACCATGGCGCTCCAGAAGAACGCCTGCGCGATGCGCCACCAGCTCATGAAGACGTTGCCGAGCAGATCGTATTCCGTCCACAGCTTGCCGAAGGCTTTAACGACTCCGAGCGGCTCGGGCAGCGAGAAGTGCAGCTTGGTCCAGTAGGTCAGAGCAATCCAGATTAAGATGACGATGCCCCAACTGATGAACGCGAAGGTCCAGCGAATGCGCGGAGAAACTTCTTTTCGAATGGTGAACCAATCGCTCATTGGGCCCTGTCGTGTCCTCGCCGACTGCTAGATCGCGTTAGCTGGAAGGATTTGCGTAGACTTTGATATCCGTGCGCCGATTCTTTTCGCGGCCTTCCGGAGTTGCATTGGTTTCCAGTGGCTTGTCCGGACCGTTGCCCGCCGTGCGCAAACGCGCTGCGGGAAAACCATACTTTTGCATCAGGTAATTTTTCACTTCGTCGGCCCGCTGGTGCGAAAGCTGAATGTTATAGCCACGAGAGCCGGTCGAATCGGTGTTGCCGTCGATATCGACGACTGTATTTTCATAGGCGCGCATCGTGCCCGCAAGTTCATCCACAACCGCGCGCGAATCGAGACTCATGCTGGAAGAGTTGGGATCGAAATAGATTGACCGATGTTGCGTCGCGATCGGTGTCGCGCCTTTTGCTGGCTCTTTGTATTCGATGGGCGCTTCGCTCGACGCCATGGAGAAGTTGTCGGCTAGTTTGTCGATATAACGGCGATCCAGGCTGTCTTCCGGACTGAAAGTGTGCTTGATAATGCGCAG
This sequence comes from Candidatus Sulfotelmatobacter sp., assembly GCA_036513255.1. Lineage (GTDB taxonomy): Bacteria > Acidobacteriota > Terriglobia > Terriglobales > Acidobacteriaceae > Sulfotelmatobacter. The sequence continues at coordinate 40,837 of DATBZH010000086.1, forward strand.
GTCGCGGTACATGTCCTGCGCCATGCCGAGAATGTTCGCGTAATCGGCATTCGATCCAGCCGTACCCATGAACGAACGGTTGTCGGCATAGTCGGCCAGCTTCACGCCGCCGAGCATGGTCTTCGCGAGGTCGGAAGGAATATTGAAATCCTTAACTGTGCCGATCAGGTTGTAGGCGCGGTCCGGTTGCGATTTGATGAACTCGACGCCTTCGAGCCAACCTTGTGCGAACTTCAGCAAAGTCTGAGGATGATTCGCGGAGAAGCTGTCGCTCACCACGAGAATGTCGGCGATAAGATGGCTGGCGATTCGCGTGTCGTAAATCTTTTTCGATCCAGCGCGCTTCGAAACCGCGTCGCTCATGTCGGGATCCCACGCTACCGCGGCATCGACTTTTTCCTGCGCGAAGAGCGTTGCCGGCTCGATGCCATCTTTTGTATGCACCGCTTTGTTAAAGATCTCGTTGCGCTGGTCGGTGTTCAGGCCGGACGTTTTCAGCCCGTTGTACAGCAGAAAATGCGACGGCGTGTAAGGCGCGAACGCCACGGTCTTGCCCGCAAGATCTTCGATGCTGTTGATCCCCTGCTTGCCGATCACACCGTCGGCGCCGCGTGACCAATCCACCATCAAGAATGTGTGTGAACCGAATCCTTTTTCTTTAAACTGCGCATAGTCCTTCGCGTAAACGTCGGCGGTCGTCAACATTACATCGACGTTATCGGTGGCCAGAGCCGATGCCCCTTCGGTCCAGTCGTCTATGATCTTGAACGAGACTTTCAGCCCCTTCTTCCCGAAGATGGAGTCCGGTTGCGTGTCAAGGCCGCCGTTCGCCACGAGGCCGCCAACGCATCCGACCCAAACATTCACGCGCACGCGGACTTCTGGATCGCCGCTCGTTGTCGAAGATGCTGGTATCAATAGCGGCTTAGTGGCATCCACCGTCTCGCCATTGCCCGACGACGAACTCTTGCCGCCAGCCATCTTGCCGAAATCGATGATTCCGTAGCGATTCAGGCTGTAGCCGACCAACGCTACGCCCACCAGAAAAATCAGAACCCACCCACCCCGCTCAATCTTCACGGCCATACGCTTTTCCTCCCGCTCTTTCGCAACACTTGCCTGTCTTTCGCACAAAACCCAAAGCCCTATGAAGTCCGCTGTGGTTCTTTCGCGGCGATTGTCTTTTCCGTGCCACTGGGCGCGGCAGCTTGCGGCGCCAGGCCCATCTCGATCTTGAACTGCTTTACCAGTTCGCTGGCTTGGAGTTTTTCTGCGTCGTCGTCGATCTTGATCTTCTGTTGGTCAACGTTGCTCATGGCCATATCCATGCGAGCTTCGTTCACCGCGGTCATCTCTTCGATTTTGCGGACCATCTCGTCATGAGTCTGGCTGATGCCGGCCACTTCGAACTGTTCCATCGCGTCCGCGACTTTTTTCTGCCATTGCGCGCGGCGATAATCGGCAATCGCTCCCAGCGCTTCCTGCGTTTTGCGATCTTTCTCGCGCATGAACGCCTGCTTCACGGCCATTGCTTTGTCGAAAGCGGCACGCGCCGTTGTGAGTTGTCCCTGTGTTCTGGCCAGGGCGCTCTTGGTCTGCTCCAGTTGCGCGGCGTAGGCGCCGGCGATGTCGTCGCGGTTGGCCTGAATCGCGGTCTTCACTCGCGCGGTCAGGCTGGCCATCGTTTCTTTGTATTTCGCTTCTTCTTTTTCCAGCAGCGTCACGTTGGCCTTGACCATGGCGATGCTCTCGTTCATGCGTGGAACCTGGTCATTCATGTCGCGAATATTCTGCTGGAGAATCAGTTCCGGGTCTTCCGCCACCGAGATGAAGAAGCCCATGAAAGACCGCACCACTCTCGACAATCGTTGCCACATAATGCCTCCTTGATCAGGAACGCTGCGCTGTCTTCGATGGGGGCGGCGGCGCATTCACATCGCCCGTCGTAATAGGATTCTCGCTGACAAAATATCCAACCGCTTCGGCGATCTTTTTCTCTTCCTGCTGCTTCTTCAGCCGCCAACCGGTAAAGCGCTCTTTCTCCCGCGAAATCGCTTCGTTATTGCTTTGAATCTTCGCTCTCTGCTCGGTCACGTATTTATCGATCTGCGCCTGAATCTCAGTGTTTTCTTTTGTCTTGCGTGTTTCCAGTTCTTCGGCCGCGCGTTGCTGCACGCGTTCGTAGGTATCGAGCGCGCGATCGCGCCGGACTGCGTCCTGAATGACGTCTTTAACGTCGACGCCCGCGGCGTCGAGGGCGACCAGCACCGAAGACCGCTTCACGTCCGAAGGCAACGTGCGAATGCGCTCGCTCTCCAGCATCTGCGAAATCTTGAGGATCGAATAGCCCTGCGGTGCCGGCGGAATCTCCGCTGCCTTGTAGATTTCATCGAAAGAAGTCGGATCGGAGACGGGCGTCGTGAATTTCGGTTCCACCGCTATGGTTGAAGCGATCTCGGCTACGCTTTGAGCGGCGCTCTTCGTACCTGCGGGGGCGTTCGCCGTTTTCGATGGACCTTGCTCCGTGTTGGTGTCCTGATCGACCGAGACGATGTAGTTGTACCACTTCTTCGACATTTGGCCTCCCGCGTAGTGGATGTCACGGGCACGGACACATCCACTCAAGACTAGCTTGCGGCTCTGGGGACTAATTCTCCCACAATCTCAGCCTATTCTGATTGCTTGCGATCCTCTTTAAGACTTAGCCATTGTGGCACCTATTCGCTATACCGATGACTTCTGCGCAAGAACAATTTATCGGACGGATGAGAACTGTGCAATTCAGTTAGAATGGGCACCTTTACTGTTCAAATTGAATGCATTTTTGAACGATACGAGGTTACGAACCAGATTGTGGCTGCCGACGACGTCTCTTCGATAGTGAGCCGGGTTGTAGAAACCAAGGCCGAATACGACATTCGCCTGCTTGCCCAGCAACTGGGGACGAATTATCGCTCATTGATCTATTGGCTGAGAGGCGACCGCCCTCTGCCTGCGCACTTGTTGCCGCGAATATGCATGCTGCTCGGCAACTACGAGGCTCTTGATTTTCTGGAGCGCCAGGCGGGAAGAGTGGCGTTCAAACTTCCCGACCCTCATCTTCCGCTAGAGAAAGAATTGGTCGCGGTCTCGCGCCTGATCCGCGATGTCGGAGGAGCGCTGGAGAGCGTTGCTGAAACTTTGGCCGATGGCGTGGTCGAAGAAAGCGAATTGCGGACTACGATTCCCAAGCTGGAAGCTGTGATTCAGGAATGCGCATCGCTGAAGTACTTGTTAGAAGATCTCTCCAAGAAGAGAAAAAAGAAAACAAAGAGTTAACTCTGAAGCTTGTTTTGCAAGAGTAACGTGCGGCAGTGGCGCGCGATCTGGGCCTCCTCTTGGGCGGCGACGATTTGAATCTTGTCGGATGTGAGATCTAAAGAGTCGAGCCCTCGCGTGGCTGCCGTCCGAATGGGCTCGCTGTGCTCTCCGATGCCTCCAGTGAAAACGAGAAGATCAACTCCGCCCAGCAGCGCAATGTATGCGCCGATCATTTTGCGCACGGAAATGGAAAAAGTATTCAGCGCCAGGATTGCTTGTGGGTCATTGCGGTCGGCTTGTTCTACCAGCGCCTTCACGTCGCTCTCGCCGCCGTTACCGGCGGAAGAGAGCGCGAATAATCCGCTCTGTCGATTAAGCAGATCTTCAAGCTTGTCGGCGTCGAGCTTCTCATTGCGCATGAGGTAGATGAGTATGCCGGGATCGAGATCGCCGGAACGCGTCCCCATGGGGATGCCGCCGGTGGGAGTGAAACCCATCGTGGTATCGATCGAAACTCCATCGCGAACGGCGCAAAGGCTCGCTCCGTTGCCCAGGTGCGCAAAGATGGCTCGCTGCGGAAGTCGGGCTCCGAAATGATGCACTAGCGATTCATAAGACAGGCCATGAAAGCCGTAGCGGCGAACCCCCGCTTCGAAATAGCGCGTCGGAATTGGCAAATGCGACGCTACTTCCGGCATGGTCTTGTGGAACGCATCGTCGAAGCAGGCAAAGTGACGGGCCGAGGGAAAGATCGATTGTGCGGCAGCAATAAGTTTCAGCGCCTGCGGTATGTGCAGCGGCGCAAAGTGCGTGGCTGCGCGCAACCGCTCCAAGACTTGCGGCGTGATGAGCTGGTGCGTTCGAAGATTGGGTCCACCATGGACTACGCGATGACCCACAGCCACCGGCGCGGCGTGAACATGCTCTCGCATCGCTGAGGCCAAAGCGGTGAGAGCATCGCTTTGCGACTCAAGAATACGGTCGCGCGTGACGAGCGAAGTTCCGTTCGCAGAGCGAATGTGCAAGCTGCCGTTGGCGCGTCCTATGCCTTCGGCGCTTCCGGAGAGTACCGGCTCTTCGTCACTAGATACATCACTGCCGCGGCGATAGGCGCCAAACTTCAGCGACGACGAGCCGCTGTTGAGCGCAAGGATCAGGTCATTTGTCGCGGCTATTCCGTCGCCCATGCCTAGCGTGGCCATTTCCAGTTGCGAACCTCTTCTTTATCGATGCCTTCGGTGTGAGCGTAGTTGATGCTCTCGATGATCTGACCTTTCAGCCATTCCTTGACGTGCGCGCCGGATGGATGCAGGCGCGGAACGCGGTCGATGACATCGATTGCCAGGTTGAAGCGATCCACTTGATTGAGGATGGCGAGTTCGAGCGGCGTGTTGATGTTGCCTTTTTCCTTGTAGCCGCGAACATGAATGTTGTCGTGGTTGGTGCGGCGGTAGCTGAGTTTGTGAATGAGCGAGGCGTATGAGTGGAAATTGAAGATGACCGGCTTGTTGCTGGTGAAAAGCGAATCGAAGTCGCGGTCAGAAAGCCCGTGCGGATGCTCGGTTTCCGGCATCAGGCGAAACAGATCGACCACGTTGACGAAGCGAATCTTCAGTTCGGGGAAGCGTTCCTTCAGAATCGCAACCGCGGCGAGGGACTCCATGGTCGCGATGTCGCCGGCGCAGGCCATCACCACGTCGGGCTCGGTGCCATCGTCGGTTGAGGCCCAATCCCAGATGCCGATGCCCTTGGTGCAGTGTAGTACTGCTTCGTCCATATTGAGATATTGCAGGTGGTCTTGTTTGTCAGCCACGATTACGTTCACGTAATCGCGTGAGCGCAGGCAATGATCGGCCACGCTGAGCAGGCAATTGGCGTCGGGCGGCAGATAGATGCGAACCACATCGGCGCTTTTGTTTGTAACGACATCGAGAAATCCCGGATCCTGATGAGTGAAGCCGTTGTGATCCTGTCGCCAGACGAGAGACGTGATCAGAATATTGATCGACGATATGGGCGCGCGCCAGTCGAGTTCTTTTTTCGATTTTTCCAGCCACTTGGCGTGCTGGTTGAACATGGAATCGATGATGTGAATGAAGGCCTCGTAGCTGGAGAAAAATCCATGACGCCCAGTGAGAACGTAACCTTCAAACCAGCCTTCGAGCGTGTGCTCGCTCAGCATTTCCATCACGCGTCCCGAGACATCAAGTTCACCGCCGTCGGCATCTTCCGGCTTGTATTCGGCCAGCCATGTCTTTTTCGATGCAGCGTAAATTGCGGTGAGTTTGTTGGATGCGGTTTCGTCCGGGCCGAAGACGCGGAAGGAATTCATATTGCGGCGCATCACCTCGGCAAGGAAGTGTCCCAGCACATCGGTCGGCGGAACATACAGAGTGCCCGGAGCTTTCATCTTGACGGCATAGTCGCGAAAGTCCGGCATTTCTAGCTCTTTGCGCAACAGGCCGCCGTTGGCGTGCGGGTTTGCCGAGATTCTTCGTTCGCCCGAAGGCGCAAGCTGCTGCAATTCCGTGATGAGCGTTCCCTTCGCGTCGAATAATTTTTCAGGATTGTAGCTGCGCAACCACTCTTCCACGATCTTGAGGTGACCCTTATTTGTAGCGGGATCGACTACCGGTACTTGGTGGGCGCGCCAAAAATCTTCCACCTTGTGGCCGTCTACTTCTTTGGGTCCAGTCCAACCTTTCGGCGAGCGAAGTACGATCATGGGCCAACGCGGGCGGGCCGTATCCCCGGTCGAGCGAGCGTGCTGCTGGATGAAGCGAATTTCGAGGATGCACTGTTCGAGTGTTGCGGCCATCTTTTGGTGCATCGTCACAGGATCGTTGCCTTCGACGAAGTACGGTTTATGGCCATATCCAGTAAGCAACGCTTCTAATTCTTTCTGCGGAATGCGTGCGAGGATGGTGGGATTCGCGATCTTGTAGCCGTTCAGGTGCAGGATCGGCAGTACTGCGCCGTCACGAATCGGATTCAGGAATTTGTTCGAATGCCAGGACGTCGCCAGCGGACCCGTCTCCGCCTCTCCGTCCCCAACGGCGACCGCAACAATGAGATCCGGATTGTCGAACGCGGCCCCGTACGCGTGGGAAATCGAATATCCCAGCTCGCCGCCTTCATGAATCGAACCGGGCGTTTCCGGCGTGCAGTGCGAGCCGATTCCGCCGGGAAACGAAAACTGCCGGAAGAATTTAAGCATGCCCGCTTCGTCGCGGCTCTTATCGGGATAAATTTCGGAGTAATGCCCTTCGAGATAGCAATTGGCCAAAGTGGCCGGCGCGCCATGACCGGGACCGGAGATATAAATGACGTTCAAATCATATTTCTTGATGACCCGATTCAGGTGGACCCAAATCAAGGATTGGCCCGGATCGGAGCCCCAATGGCCAAGCAGCCGATTCTTGATCTGCTCCGGCTTTAGTGGCTCGCGCAGAAGAGGATTCGCGCGAAGATAAATCATGCCCGCCGAAAGATAATTGCAAGCCCGCCAGTAGGCATCGATCTTTCGCAGTTCGTCGGGCGAAAGAGTCGCCACAGGTTCCGTTGTACTGGTCATGGTGTTCTCCAAGGAGATTCCGGAAATTTGAGCATCGTTCTTGGATGAATGCAGCGGGCCAGCCGATGCTCATTTACAGCCTAATCCCTTTCAGAGGGAAACATTTTGAAGAATGCGTTAAAAAAACTTCCCCTGGAGCCATGGTTGTCTCCCGGCTGCCCGAGAAGTTGCAAAGCTTCTCTACTACAGCGACAATCGTTGACGTGAAACGAGACTTTCCGCCGCCCGTCTTGAAAGACATAACTTGTCAGCTGGGAGATCCTTTTACGCCGGGCACTCTGGCCGTCGTAAGCCTGGGCAATCCGAAGGCAAAGTTCTGGGGAATGGTTCTGGCGTCCGCGCCCACAGGTTTAAGCCTGTGCGGCGTGGACCTGGCATCTCTCGAAGATCTCGCGGCCATGGTGAAAGACGGCGAGCACTGCACCCCGGCAATTGTCTTCTTTCCCATGCATCGCGTGGAACGAATGGAACTGGACTTGCGCTGCGGCAACGTTCCGTCGCTGGCCGAGCGCCTGTTCGCCACTACCGGCCTGCGCGCTTCAATGTGGTTTTTGCCATCCACGGTGATGGAAGCGCCGCCGGTCAAGAAAGTTCGTGGAATGAGGTTGCGCCCCATCGGTGAGACGCCGTGAAGTTTTCTCAAATCCTCACGGCGCCGAACCAGCTCACGCTGCTGCGCATGATTTTCGTTCCCTTCATCGTGATCCACCTGGTCGAGGGCCGATATTTGTGGGCGCTGATCGTTTTCGTCATCGCCGGGTTCAGCGATGGGTTGGACGGATTGCTGGCCCGTACGCTTCACCAGCAGACTTTGCTGGGTCAGTATCTCGATCCCATTGCCGACAAGCTCTTGCTGAGCACCATGTTCCTGGTGCTATCCATCCTGCACAAGATTCAATGGAAGTTCACGGTTCTGGTCTTCAGCCGCGACATTTCCATCCTTGCCGCCAGCGCGGTGCTGTTTGCCATAGCCGGGCTGCGGAATTTTCGTCCCAGCATTTTCGGCAAGGCCAACACGTTTTCGCAGATCTGCGCGGTCTTCTTCGTTCTTCTGCTTGAGATTTGGCCGATGCGCTGGGTGTGGATTGCGCGTACCACATTTCTGCGCGCGACCTTTGCCTTTACGATCATTTCGGCTCTACATTATGTGTTTCTGGTGCAAAATCGCATGCGTGCGAATGTCCACGAGTTACCATCAGCCACACCCATTCGTGAGCGAAAAATTTGACGCTTTCTGCCGCACGCACCTTAGAATCGTAGCTTCGCTCTTCTAGTCGTCTAAAGTCCGTCGTCTAAAGTCCAACTATGGCGCTTCGTCTTTACAACACCATGTCCTCGCACGTCGAGGACTTCCATCCGCTGCGCGACAACGAAGTCCGAATGTACGCCTGCGGTCCAACCGTTTACGACTATGGACACATTGGCAACTTCCGGACGTTTGTTGCCGTCGATCTGTTGCGCCGTTTCTTGCGGCAAAGCGGGTACAGCGTCCACCATGTCATGAACATCACCGACGTGGACGACAAGATCATCCGCAACTCGGCCCGCGACGGCGTGAGCGTCAACGAATACACCGCGAAGTTCGAGAAGGCATTTCTCGAAGATTGCTCGCTGATCGGCATCGAAGAACCAACGCTGGTGCGCGCCACCGAGCATATTCAGCAGATGGCGGAGTTTGTAGCTCGGCTGGTGGAAAAAGACATTGCTTACCGCACCGAAGACGGCTCTTACTACTTCCGCATCGCCAAATTCCCGCAATATGGCAAGCTCTCGAAGAAAGATTTCGGAGGAATGCAAGATGGCGCGCGCGTAGATGTGGACGAATATGACAAAGACAGCGCCCGCGATTTCGCTTTGTGGAAAGCTCCGAAACCCGGTGAAGCTTCCTGGGACACGATGATTGGCCCGGGCCGTCCGGGCTGGCATCTGGAGTGTTCGGTGATGTCGATGAAAGAGCTGGGGGAAAGTTTCGATCTTCATGCGGGAGGCGAAGATCTCATTTTTCCGCATCACGAAAACGAAATCGCGCAGTCAGAATCGCTTACCGGCAAGACTTTTGCCCGTTTCTGGTTTCATGCTCGCTTTCTGCTGGTCGAAGGCGAGAAGATGTCCAAGAGCCTGGGAAACTTTTTTACGTTGCGCGATCTCGTGTTGAAAGGGCACAAACCGTCATCGATTCGCTATCTGCTAACTTCAGTTCCTTATCGTCATCAATTGAATTTCACCTTTGACGGATTGAAGCAAGCGGCGGTTTCGGTTGAACGGTTGCGCAATTTCCGCTTGCGCTTGACTTCGGGGAATTTTCCGCAAGGCACAACCAGCGAAATGCAGACGCTTGCCACACAGACCATTGATCAGATGCGATCCGCGCTTGAAGACGACCTGAATACCGCACAGGCCCAAGCCGCGATCTTCGAAATGGTGCGGCGGGCGAACGCCGCTTTCGATACGGGCGTAGTGAAGAAGAACGACATCCCCTTGCTCCTGGGTGCGATCGACAAGTTCGACGAAATCTTCGCCGTGCTCGCCGATGACGACGGTCCGAAGATGAAGCGGGTCTTCGATTGGGCGCCAACCGAAGGACGCGACAAAGAAATCAGCGATGAACTGCACAATGCGGTGAAGTCTGGTCAACTATCGGACGCCGACATCGAGAAGAAGATCGCCGAAATGAAGGCCGCCCGCACCGCCCGCGATTTCAAAGCCTCCGACGCATTGCGCGCCGAACTTACCACCGCCGGAATCATTGTGGAGATCACAAAAGACGGCATCCGCTGGCGAAGAAATTGACCCCCAACAGTGTTAAGCTGAGAGCCGAAATCTGATAGCTGACCGCTCGCTTTGTGAAATCCCTCGACGAATACCTTCGTGATGCGGAACAGGCGCATGGACATCTTTGCGCCGGGCAGGTCCTCGGCGTGCGGCTGGCGATGCTGGGTCTGGAGAAACTCGGCATCGACGATCCGCGCGGCAAAGATCGCAAACGCCTTGTCACTTTCGTGGAAATCGACCGTTGCGCCACCGATGCAGTTGCGGTCGTCACTGGATGCCGCTTGGGCAAGCGGGCATTGAAGTTTCGCGATTGGGGAAAAGTTGCCGCGACGTTCATCGATGTCAGCATCGGCAAAGCGATTCGTATTGCTGCCAAAGAATCTTCTAAGGCGCTGGCGCGCCAGGTGCATCCGGAAATCGAAGATAAAAACCAGCAGCAGATGTTGGCTTACCGCGAAATCTCCAACGATGATCTTTTCACGCAGCAGTGGGTGAAAGTCGAACTGCCGCCGGAAGAATTCCCCGGATACAAAGGGGAACGAGTCGTGTGTGAAGAATGCGGCGAAGGCATCAACTTCCGCCGCGAGGTTCGCACGAACGGAAAAATTCTTTGCCACGCCTGCGCTGGAGAATGCTACTACACGCCAGCGTGAAAAAATCTAAGCCACTTGCTCGTACGCATGCGCCACGCGCAGAATCGTAGCCTCATCAAAATGCCTCCCCAGGATCTGCAAGCCAATGGGCAGCTTTTCTTTTGTCTCGCCGCAAGGCACTGAAATTCCAGGAATACCGACGAGGTCTGCCGTCACCGTGTAGATGTCGGCTAAATACATAGCCAGCGGATCATTCGATTTCTCACCCAGTCTAAAAGCGGCGGTCGGCGCGGTGGGCGTTACAATCGCATCCACCGTGCGAAATGCCTCTTTGAAATCCTGCGCCAACAAAGTTCGTACCTTCTGCGCCTTCAGGTAATACGCATCGTAGTAGCCTGCACTGAGAGCGTAAGTCCCGAGCATGATGCGCCGTTTTACTTCCACGCCAAAGCCTTCGTCGCGAGTTCGCCGGTACATCTCCGAAAGCGTCTTCACGCCGTTGACACGGTGACCATAGCGCACGCCGTCATAGCGCGCCAGGTTCGCCGAAGCCTCGGCGGTCGCGATCAAATAATAAGTTGGAATCGCATAACGCGTGTGCGGCAGCGATACGGGAATAATTTCGCAGCCGAGGTTCTTCAACTTATCAATAGCCGATTCCACTGCTTGCCGGACTTCATTGTCGAGTCCTTCGCCGAAGTATTCTTTCGCTACGCCGAGCTTCAAACTACGGACGGGCTTGTCCAGTTCCGCAACGTAATCCGGCACCGGTACGTCGGCTGAAGTCGCATCCATGGGATCGCGTCCGGCAATGGTGCGGAGTATCAGCGCCGCATCGCGCACGTTCCTGGTCAGCGGCCCGATGTGATCAAGCGACGATGCGAAGGCGATCAGTCCATAGCGCGATACGCGCCCATAGGTCGGCATCAATCCGACCACGCCGCAGAACGATGCCGGCTGACGAATCGATCCGCCGGTGTCGGAACCCAGCGCGGCCACCGCCATATCCGCTGCCACCGCTGCCGCCGATCCTCCCGATGAGCCTCCGGGGACACGGGTCAGATCACGCGGATTATGAACGGGATGAAATCCGGAATTCTCATTGGACGAACCCATCGCGAACTCGTCGCAGTTGGTTTTGCCCAGGACAACTGCTCCCGCCGCTTCAAGACGTGCGACCGCCGTACAGTCATAAGGAGGAATGAAATTGTCTAGCGCCTTCGAACCGGCCGTGGTGCGCACGCCGCGCATAACCATCACGTCTTTAATTGCGACTGGCACTCCGCCGAGCGGCGGCAGCGTCTTGCCTTCGGCGGCCATGCGGTCGATGCGATCCGCCTGTTCGAGCGCGCGCTCTTTCGACAGGGTCAGAAACGCGCCGATCTGCGCATCTTCCTTCTGGATTCGCGAATAGTGTTCCTCAGCCATGGCGAACGCCGTTGTCTTGCGCTCCTGAATGGCGCTGCGGACTTGATCAATTGAAAGTTGAGAATCCATGATGGAAAGCTGGCTGGGTCATCTCTCAATCACCTTCGGCACCCGGAAGAATGTTCCATCCGCGTCCGGCGCATTCGACAGAGCCACATCGTGAGGCAATGACGGACGGAGTCCTTCGAGAATATCTTCGCGGCTGGCATCGCCGAAGCTTCCACTTTCGTCGGCAGAGATCTGTGCCATCGGTCGAACGTTCGATGTGTCCAACTCGTTGAGCAGATCGATGTAGTCGAGAATCGAATTCAGATCGCGTAGCATGCCGTCGCGCTCCTGCGGCGTAAGCTCGAGATTGGCCAGCTCGGCCACGTAGGCGACATTTTTTTCGCTGACCTTCATCGCTTTGCCGGGGGCGGGCCCGCTTGAATCACAAACTCGATTCGATTCACTGGCTGCGCAACATATCGATTCATTGCGGCTACGTAACGCGGCGCCAGAGCTTGCAGTTCGCGCTTCCAGCCGGCATCGGCAACTGTCACTCGCAGAATCCCGCCGGTAAAGCTTTCGGCGCAAGTGCGCTCGGCTACTGCCGATCCGCAGACCATCGGCCATGCCGACAACGCCGCTTCCGCGGGCGGCAAATGCCGAAGCGACGCTGCGACGATTTTCTCTAAGCCCGCGCTTGCTGGCTGCATTCGTGATTTCCCACCGTATCGCGTACGGTCTCGGTGACGATGACCGATTTTAGCATTCCAACTTTCAATTGTTTCGTCGCACGCGCTCAAGCCGGGAATATTTGCTTTACGAATTCCAGAGCGGCCTCACGCGATGCGAGCCGCCCTTCAAGCTGGCCATCCTCAACCGCGTCGAGGATTTCGCGAAACTTCGGTCCGGGCGAATGTCCCGCGGCAATCAGGTCGTCTCCATTCACCAGCGGAGCCGGGCGCATCACCTCGGCGGGAATCGCTGCCAGCTTTTCTTTGACGAACTCATACGTGCTGAGATTGCCATGACTAGCCAGCGAATCGGCGCGGTGCAGGGCCATGTGCTCATCGAACGCGGGCATGCGCAGAAATTTCTTGAGCGTCGATTCCTTCATTCGTGTGGTATGGCTGAAGCGCATGTGATTGTCGACGAGTGCCAGAATCTGCTGCGTATCACTGCCGGAAAAGCGCAAGCGGCGGCAAATTTCTTCCGCTATCTTTACTCCGACGTTCACATGGTCGTCGAAGCGAATACGATCCGGCGCCACGCGAAACGTAGCCGGCTTGCCCACATCGTGAAGCAGTGCGCCCCACGCCAGCGCAGAGGAACATGGGCGCGGCAAATGATCGAGCAGCAGGAGTGTGTGCACAAACACATCTCCCTCGGGATGAAACTGCGGTGGCTGCGCCACTCCTTTCATGGCTGAGATTTCCGGCAACACTTCTTGGAGCAGCCCGCTTTCATCCAGCAACTCAAAAGCGCGCCGCGGATGCTTTTCCGTCAACATCCGCGTAAGTTCATCGCGCACCCGCTCGCGCGAGACCATGTGAATGTCTCGCGCCAATTTCTGAATCGCGGCGAATGTTGCGCTTTCGATCGTGTATTCAAAACGCGCGGCAAACCGCACTGCCCGCAACATGCGCAGCTTGTCTTCGGCTAAGCGCAATTCGGGATCACCGATGGCGCGGATAATCCCCGCCTTCAGATCTTTCTGTCCACCGACAAAATCGAGCACCTCACCGCTGATCGGATCAAGGAGCATGCCGTTGATTGTGAAGTCGCGGCGTACCACGTCTTCGCGCGGATCCTGACTAAATCTCACCTGATCGGGATGGCGCCCGTCGGTGTAACCTAGATCGCTGCGGAACGTCGCAACTTCTACTTCGCGGGCAGACCGCACTCCGGAGTTTGCCGAATCGTCCGGGTGTTCGTTCGCAGGAATTGGAACCAGCACAACGCCAAACTGCGCTCCCACCGCATAGGTCTCGGGAAACATCGACATCACCTGGTCGGGAGTCGCGCCGGTGGCCACGTCGTAGTCTTTGGGTACCCTACCCAGCAAGAGATCGCGCACGCATCCTCCGACCAGATAGGCTTGGAATCCATTCTGGCGCAGAGTGCGAACGATTGATGTGGCGAATTCTTTCACTCGAGCAAATGCTGTCAGTTGTTTCCATCATAACTCTCACTTTTCTTCGAGTCTCTTGCTGTTGGGTCACCGGTGGCCGGTTCCATGCTTGCATGCGCAAGCAGAAAGCTTGAGACTACAGATGCATGCCAGACGCCTACATTCTTGGCATTGAAAGCTCGTGTGATGAAACCGCCGCAGCCGTCGTGCGCTCGGGCGCGTACGTGGTCTCGAATGTCGTGGCTTCGCAGATCGCCACTCATCAGCCCTATGGTGGAGTTGTGCCCGAGTTGGCATCGCGCGAGCACTTGCGCGCCATCGTTCCCGTTGTGCGCGCGGCATTGGCGCAAGCGAAACAAACTTATGCTTCTTTCGATGCCATCGCGGTCACACAAGGCCCTGGGCTTGCAGGGGCGCTTCTGGTGGGCATCAGTTACGCAAAGGCTCTGGCCTTCGCGCTCGACAAGCCTTTGATCGCGGTCAACCATCTCGAAGGCCACATTCACGCTGTGTTACTCGAAGAGCGCGAGAAGGGCAATCACGACGTGCAGTTTCCGCTGCTGGCACTCGTTGTTTCGGGAGGACACACACACCTTTATCTGGCGCAACTCCACGATGAAACCTGGACGTACGACAACATCGGCCACACGCGTGACGACGCCGCCGGAGAAGCTTTCGACAAAGTTGCGAAACTGTTGGCTCTCGGATATCCCGGAGGCCCGATCATCGACCGCCTCGCTGCCCATGGCAATCCGGCGTCGGTAAAGTTTTCTTCCGCTCAGATCAAGCATCGGGATCGGCGCAGCAAGACCGGTGCGGAATCTGCGCACGCCGTTATTGATCGGCCACGATTTGATTTTTCCTACAGCGGAATCAAGACCGCAGTCTTGCGCTATGTCGAAATGCACGCAATGAACGCGGCAATTGAAGCCCGCCGCAATGCCCTGCTTTCAATCACCAAGCCAAAATTGGAAGATTACCTTACCCATTGCGACCAGCAAACTCTGGATCTGGTGGCGTCGTTTCAGAACGCGATGGTCCATGATCTGGTGAGCAGAACTCTGATGGCAGCACGGGAGAATGAAGTCGCGACGATATTCATTACCGGTGGAGTAGCCGCGAATCACGAACTGCGGAAGACCTTCGAGCGAGAGGCCGCGAACGAAGGCCTGGCTGTTTTTTTCCCTTCGCGGCCGCTCGCGACCGACAATGCCGCCATGATTGCTGCCGCAGCCTACCCGAAGTTTTTGGCGAAACAATGGGCTCCACTGGATTTTTCCGCCGAGGCAGGATTGGTTTTACGCTGATCGCTTCCCGTTGAAATTAATACCGGCGGCTCTTTCGCAATGCAGTCTTACTTGGCTGCTGGCTTGGCTTTCGCCTTGCCCAACACCGTGGAGATGGCTTTTTCGAGCTGCGATTCGATATCGATGTCTTTGTAGATGGCGAAGTCGGCGCGGGTTTCAGATTGCTTTGAGCGGCTGGCCCGCCCCGCGACGATGATGATCGGAATCAGAGCAGTTTCCGGCTTGGCTTTAAGGACGGTGATCAATTCGCTTCCCGACATCTTGGGCATATCGAGATCGGTCACGACCAAATCTGGCTGAACTCGATCCAGCACTTGCACGGCTTCGGCGCCGTTTGACGCGGACTCCACCGTAAAGCCGCGCTCTTCAAGAAAGCGGCAAACGGTAAACCGGATGAGCATGGAGTCGTCGACGACCAGCGCCACCGTAGACATAAGAAACGAAGGCAGGCGCACCCGCGCACTCCCCCGGCCCGAACGTAACAGCCCAAGTTGAACGGGAGCAATAAGGATTAGAACCTAGAGGTTACTTTTGTTACCCGGAGTTCCATTTTGGGAATTCAGGTTTCGGGAATTCAGGATTCGCTTTCCTGAATGCTTTCCTCGATGTTCATGTCTTTGAGTTCGCTCGATTCGAAGACGTCTCCACACTCTACGCATTCGACGAATTCTGCATCCTCGTCGCGGCTCACGATCTGCACGCGAGGGTGTTTGCACGGTTTCCGTGGGGCCGCGTCTGGCTGAGAAGGCGACTTCAAAGTCATAAATCCGGAAGCGTAGCCTCGCTGAAGAAGCGCAGGCAAGAATCGCCGAATTTCCCGGTATTTTAGCCCTGTCCCGCTACTTGTCAAGTGCTAGTGAGTAACGGGACCGTTAAATTCTCTCCGGCGAGCGGTATTGATGGCTTATTTAAGAGTGTGGCGCCAGCGATCATAAGATCAATATATTATTTTCAATAGGTTAGGCCGTTAGCGTTTGTCGAGGTACGAATGTACGCAAACGTTCAAAATGACTCGTTGGAAAAAAGACGACAAAAGTGTACGGAACTTTTACATCGCGGTGACAAGCGGTGTTTACCGCGATTTTAGCCTGTGGATGCCCAAAGATGTAACCTTCCGTTGGGCATTCTGTGGCCACTCTCTCCGGCCAGGAACACGGGCACGGTTCCCCAAGGCCGTGCCCAATTTTTCGGCTTCCGGCTCCCGTTTTCTGCCACCTAGGGCTGCAAAAACTTTGTCGGCTGACCCTTCGGCACAGCTCAGGCAGGCAACCGAGGGCGCCTGTCCCCACGAGCTCTAGCCGACGGCGACTGGACTCGGCTCTTCTACGTTTGCTTCGCGCAGGAACTTGGCTGCTTCCTCGGGCGGGGTGGGATTGATATAGAAACCTGTGCCCCACTCGAAGCCGGCTGTTTTGGTGAGTTTCGGCATGAATTCCATGTGCCAGTGGTAGTAGTCGTTGGTGGGATCCTGAACAGGTGAGCTGTGGACGACAAGGTTGTACGGCGGATTGTCGAGCACGCGGTCGGCCTTGGTGAGAAGCGTTTTGATGGCTTTGGCGAGATCCTCGAACATGCGCGACGATGAATTCTCAAATGCGGACTCGTGCTGCTTGGGGAGAATCCAGGTCTCGAAGGGAAAGCGCGGGGCGTAGGGAGCAAGCGTGAGGAAGTTATCGTTTTCGGCGACCACGCGAGTGCCGTTATCCAATTCCTGGCGAATGATGTCGCAGAATACGCAGCGCTCTTTGTAGAGGAAATATTGTTTGGAACCTTCAAGCTCCTGCGTGACGTTGATGGGCAGAATCGGCAGGGCGATGAGTTGCGAGTGAGCGTGCTCGAGCGATGCCCCGGCGGCTTCGCCGTGATTTTTGAACAGAAGAATGTACTTGAAGCGGCGGTCTTTCTTGAGATCGAGAATGCGGTCACGGAAAGTCCACAGAACATCTTCGATGCGTTTGGGCGGCAGAGTTGCGAGGCTGGCTTTATGGTCGGGCGTTTCGACGATGACTTCATGCGCCCCGATGCCATTCATGCGGTCGAACATGCCTTCGGCCTGACGATTCAGTGTGCCCTCAATGCCGAGCGCGGGGAATTTGTTGGGGACTACGCGGACGGTCCATCCGGGAGTGTCGCGAGGCGCGGCGGGGCCGCCGTTGGTGTTGGGACGGTAGGCCTGGATTTCAGGCGGCGTTTTGCTTTCGTTGCCGTAGCAAAAGGGGCAGAATCCCCCTTTGATTTTCATATCCTCGCGCACAAAATCGGTGGGCCGCTTGGCGCGATCGGTGGAAATGATCACCCATCGCCCCACGATGGGATCTTTTCTCAGCTCAGGCACTTATAAGACCTCTCCGCACAAAATCGTTATTTTACGCCGAGAGCGAGGCATCGCGGAAGACCTCAATCTTAGGCTGGATGGCTTTCGGCGTTTCGTAGTATACGCTGACAATGTCGAATCTCCACTGGCACGCGGGTTCCACCTGCCGCAGGTACTCTCGTACCATCAACACGATCTCGCGGCGTTTGTGCCGGTCGACCGCGGCTTCTGGAGGCTTTACTCCGAGCGAAGTGCGGGTCTTGACCTCGATGAAGCAAAGCACGTCGGCGTCCCAGCCGATCAGATCGATTTCGCCACGGAGCTTGGGCGAGCGGAAGTTTCGCGCCACCATGATGTAGCCCAGCTTTCTCAGGTGGAAGTAAGCCTCCTCTTCGCCCCGGCGTCCGGTGCGTTGGTGCTCAGGAAGTTTATCGGCAGGAAGGGTGCGCAGCGCCAGCCAGTCGAGGGCACGAATGGTGTAGCGGGTGAACAGTCTGGGGAGCATGGGCTGCCTCGAGAGGGAATTGTAGCGGGGGTAAGGAGGGCGAGTCTGTGATGAAACTCACAGTGGAGTACGGCAAGTTTTTGTCTATTCCCGGGTCGGGCAATCTCAAGAGACAGGCGAGCAAATCAGTCAACCACCGGCAACACGGTGGATCACAGAGTCTCTGAAGCCGCGGATTTGTGAATCGGAAAAACGAGCCCGCCCGCTAACGGTAAGGCTACCGGCAGCGAACGGGCTCAGTAGTACAACCTCGACGGGGCTGCGTCACGAACCCCGTCAAGACTCCCCGAACTCCGAACTAGTCTCCAGTACCGCAGCTGCAGATGCCGCGGCCGCTGCCGTCGAGTCTGATGGCAGTGCATTCCTGCTGTAGACGGGTCACTTCGCCGGCGCTGAGGGTGGCATCTTGCGAAGCCGTCTCAGTCACAGCGAAGTTGCCGTTCTGGATGTGGGTCGTCCAGGACCGCAGGGCGGCCTCAGAGTTGACCTTGGTGGGCAGTGGGCAGGCGCCGGCGACCGGGATCGTGGAAACGAGCTTGATCAGGCCGGTGCTCAGAATTACGCCAGTCAGCGGATTCCCAGTCAGGTTGGTGTTAACCGACAAGGTGCGGAGACCGTCAGGAGTGAGCAAGCAGCTACAGCACTCCGTCAGTTCCTGCTCCGGATCGAACACGAAGATGCTGGCGCAAACATTGCCAGCAGCCGTGCCAGGGTGAGTAATGCGGAGCGTTCCATCCGGAGCTCCGGCGGTGTTGGCGTTGGCGAAATAATCGACCTTCAGCGTATCCGCTGGAGGTGTGGTCACTGCCGCCCACCCGGTTGCGACGCTTAGGGTAAGCGCCAGTAGGGAGACTACTAGCGATTTTGTTTTAGTCATGTTTTTCCTCCTCAGAATTGGGGGAGATAAGGCAGCCGGCCGGCAGGTTTACGCGCTCCAGTTTCGTGTAAAATCCCCGGAACTTACGCGGAACTGTGCTACGCTTTGACCCAGGACTTGCGTCCCTGCGCCGCACCGGCCACCCTAAGGGAGGCCATCTTCCCCCGAGTAGGCGTGAAATGTCCTGAACGTCGAGATGAAATCTTCTGAAACGCCCCTATGGGTAATGGAATCAGGCGATTCTATGAGTTCGGACCGTTCCGCATCGACCCCGCGCGGGACCTGCTTCTGCGCTCCGACGAGCCCATTCCACTCACTTCGAAGGCGTTCCAGACTCTGTTAGTCCTTGTGGAAAACAGCGAACAGGTGATGTCGAAGGAACGGCTGATGAAGACGCTGTGGCCGGACACATTTGTGGAAGAGTCGAACCTTACCAAACATGTTTCCATGGTAAGAAAGGCTCTGGGCCAAACGGCCCAGGACCGCGGATACATTGTGACGGTGCCGGGGGTTGGTTATCGGTTCGCTGAGACTGTCCGCGTTGTTCCCGCGAACGGTACTGGCGCGGTTGAAGCGGCGGCGACAGCCAAGCCACTTGCGACGGAGGCGGCGGTGAAGACCGCACCGCGACGTGGGGTGCAACGGACCGCAGTGATTGTCATCATTCTGATCGCGGCCGGTCTGGCTGCCAACAATTTCTATCGCCGCCCTCGCGCGGCAGAACAATTAACCGAGAAGGACAGCGTGCTGCTGGTTGACTTCCTCAACAGCACCGGCGACACCGTGTTTGATGGCACGCTGAAACAAGCGCTTAGCGTCTCTCTGACTCAGTCTCCTTTTCTCAATGTTCTCTCGGAGAACAAAGTGGCCGCCACGCTGCGCATGATGGGGCGACCAGCCGATAGGCCGCTGACTGCCGACGTGGCTCGCGAGCTTTGTCAGCGGGCGGGCAGCAATGCCTACATCGCCGGCTCGATCGCGAACATCGGCAATCAATATGTTGTGGGATTGAAAGCCGTTAACTGCGCCAATGGAGACACGCTGGCGCAAGAGCAAGGGTCCGCTGCCGCTAAAGAAAAGGTCTTGGATGCGCTCGGAATAGCTGCGGCGAAGCTCCGCGGTGAAATGGGCGAATCGCTGGCCACGGTGCAGAAGTTCGATGTGCCCCTGCAACAGGCTACGACCCCATCTCTGGAGGCGCTCCGCGCCTATAGCCTGGGGCGCAAGGAAGCGGGCGAGCAAGGTCCGCGGGTGGCTTTGCCATACGATCTGCATGCGGTCGATCTGGACCCGAACTTCGCCATGGGATACTTCGCCGTCGGATATGACTACTTCACGCTAGGCGAGGTGGGCAGAGCGAGTGAATATTTCACCAAGGCTTTCGCGCTTGGCAGCCAGGTCAGCGAACGGGAAAAGCTGACAATCGCCGCCGCCTACTATCAGAGTGTTACCGGCGAACTGGACAAGGCGGCGCAGACTTACAAGGAGCAGATCACCAGCTATCCCCGCGACTACCGCGCACATCTGGATCTGGCAATCGTGTACGGGCAGCAGGGGCAATATGAAGACGCCGTTGCGGCGGCGCGGGAGGCGCTTCGTCTCGCGCCCGACGATGTCGCATCATATGGTGCTCTCGGCTACGTCCTGCTTGCTTCCCAGCGCATCGACGAGGCACAGCAAATCAGCCAACAGGCGCAGGCACGGAAATTGGACGACTTCGTCATTCGCCAGGTTCTCTACGCACTCGCATTTCTGAAGAATGATTCTTCCGCGATGAACGAACAGGCGGCGTGGTTCACTGGGAAAGCAGCCGTGGAGAACTCCGGGCTCTCGCTTGAGTCGGATACTGCAGCTTACACCGGCCAGATCCGGCGAGCGCAGGAACTGACGGAACAATCCGTGGCCTCCGCCATACGCAATGGGCACAAAGAAAGCGGGGCCATCTGGCAGGCGAACGCGGCTCTCCGGGCGGCCGGATTCGGCAGTGTCGGCGCGGCGCGGGGTATCGCGGATGAGGCGTTGAAGATGTTACCCGGCAGTCAGGCCGTGGAGGCCGAGACCGCGCTTGCGTTCTCCATGGCAGGAGACAGCGCGCGCGCGAATGTGCTGGCACGGGACTTGAATCGTCGATTTCCGCTGGATACCCAAGTGCAGGCTTTGTGGCTACCGACCATTCAAGCGCAGTTGGCTTTGAACGGCGGCGATCCAGCGTCGGCTCTGAATTATTTGCATGCAACGGCGTCCATGGATATGGCTTCCATTCAGTTCCTTACCAACGTTTCGTGCCTCTATCCTGTTTATGTGCGGGGCGAAGCATATCTGGCGCAAGGCAACGGCAGCGCGGCGGCTGCGGAATTTCAGCGAGTCCTCGATCACAGCGGGCTCACCTGGAACTGCTGGACCGGCGCACTGGCGCATCTTGGGTTGGCGCGTGCATATGCTGTGGAAGCCGGCTTAGGCCGTGCGGTGACGAAGGCTGGGGTGGCGAAAACTAAGCCCGCTAACCCCGCGATAACTCCCGCGGCCGATCCCGCCTCGCTTGCCAAAGCTCGCGACGCGTATCAGGATTTTTTCACGCTCTGGAGAGACGCCGACTCCGACATTCCCATCCTCAGAGATGCCAGGACCGAGTTCACCAGGCTGCAATAAGCCTCTACGGATTCTCCCTTCGGGCGAACAACTTAATAGAAAAAAATCGACATTGCTTGATTCATGCCGCCGCGCGGAGGTCTATGCTTGAGTGAATGCTCTTTCCCAGGGAAGGGGACAATCCCAAATAACTGCAACAGGAGACTGGAGGAAGTCCCCATGAAACTAAATGACAGCATCACTACTTATGACATTGCCGAGGCTCTGCAGGGCGAGACCGGCAAGTTCGAAGTAACCAGCCCTACTGGAGAGCGGTATTTCGTTACCTGCCAGCCCGGACACTCCATCGTTAGTCTGGAGTGGGCCGGCAGTGAACCGAACCAACAGCCCTTTCTGGTTCGCAAGGTTGCGCAGCCTGTAAGCCTGGAAGGCCGAAGCAAGAGATCAGCCGCCGCCTAAGTATTTCTGGCGACGCAAAAAGCCCAGCTTCGGCCGGGTTTTTCTATTGAAGAGATTACAACCGAGTTGAGATGGGAAAAATCTTGGGTAATCACGCAGTTTTGATTTGTCAGCCCGTCTCTGATGTCGCTGTGCCCCGTCAAGCGATTTGTGGCGACACTCCGGCTACACGAGCCAGTGCTTCGCCGGCTACTTCAACGGGCCGTAGACGTCGACTTCGGTGCGGGTGCCGAAGTAGACGCGTCCGCTGACGACCACGGGGATGACGAAGCGGGCGGCCATGGCGGCGCGATCGCGGGCGGCGTTCTGCTCAGAGGTATAGAGGGGCTGACCGAGTTTGGTGGCATCGTAGGCGTAGAGCACGGCGGGCTTGTCGTCGGAGCCGTTCCAGACTTTGGTGGAGATGGCCCAGACGATGGCGTCTTTGTTGCCGTTGGCCGAGATGGAGGGCGTGGCTCCGGGATTTTCGAACTTGTTGGCAGAGAAAGCGTGCGGTTTGAGCTGTTCGTTCACCAGCGAATAGTCGCGCAGCAGGTCGTCGCTGGCCGCGAAAAAGACGTGGCCGTTCCAGTACGCCATAGCGCCGTAGCCTTCGCCGGCCATGCGAATCCGCCGGGGAATGGCGTCGCTCTCGGCATGAAATTTTCCCATTTGGTCGCGATCAATTACGTAGAGCATGGAGTGCTTCGTGGGCTGGAGCAGAAGATGACGATGCGGTCCGGGTTGATCGGGGAGCAGCGTGGGACCGCTGGAGCCGACGTCGGAATCTCCTGCCAGGATGTCGGCTTGATCGAAAGGGGTAAAGTAGTCGCGGATGGCCAGGGACGAGCCATCGAGTTTGAGAACGGAATCGCCGTAGTCGCGGCCTCCGCTGGTGGCGTCGAAGGTGCCGTTGCCGGTGGGCACGTAGAGATTGCCTTCGGAATCGACGGCGGGGCCGGTGTCGCTGAGCCAGATTCCGCCTTCGCTGCCGTCGGGATTGACGTTGAGAACGGCTTTTTGCGCAAGCGATTGCGGGTCGTAGGCCATGACCCAGCCGTGGTACGGATCGACATCGCAGGAGGAAGCCCAGGTCAGATAGACGTTGTTGTTGGCGAGGGTGAGCGCGGCGCGCGGATTTTCGTGCAGAGCGTCGAAGTCGACTTGGCGGTTGGATCTGCCTGCGCCCCGGCCCGGCACCGATGCGGTGATCAGTTTCGGGCCGCCGAATTTTTCCACACCCGTTGTGATGGCCAGCGCATGCAGATGCTGGAAATATTCATTGTCGCCGACCGCGTGGCGGATGGCGGTACGAGCGAGAACGTAGAGTGTCCCGGTCTTTATGTCGATGACCGGAGTGGAAGTGATGCCGACTTCCGGCCGAATAAATGGGCATTGCACCATGTCTTCTGACAGAGGAACCGTGCCGCGCGCTTTGTCGAGAAAGCTGATCTGCCAGAGAGGAGGGTCGCCGGGACGATCGGCGTCGAAGGCGTAGACGCTGTCGTGCTCGGTGGCGACGTAGAGAACGTTGTGCGAGCCGTGGTTGGGGACTTCGACGTTGGGCAGGTAGAGCGGTTGCGCATAAACCGGGCCGTCGACTTTGAATGCGCCGAGTTTTCCGAAGTGCTCAGGATTGACGTTCTGGGGCGTGAGGATTTTTTCGGAGAGAGTAGCGCCGGTGCGGGCGTTCTCGTACTGGGAGGTGGTGACCTGAGAGAGTACAGGTCTCGCCATGAGAGTGAATTGCAGCGCGACGAGGCCGACGAAATGCGGTTTCATTCTCGCCTCCCAGCAGGGTGGAGTTTGGGTTAGTGTAGCCGAGAGCGGCTAGCCATTGCGTAGGCAAAGACCTTGATCGCTCGCTTTGCTCGGGACGACAAATCAAACTCCACCACTGCAGAACCTTGCCGGGATATTCCCGCTAGGCTTCATTGCCCACGACTTTGATGCATTCCTCCAGTACATCGACAGCAACGTCGGCTTCGTCTTTGGTTACGACCAGCGGCGGACACAGCCGGACGCTGCTGGGCCCGCAGCCCAGGAACAGAACTCCGCGTTCGAAGGCCAACTCGACGATGCGATCGCGTTCAGCTGCACCGTGTTCTTTCGTGGTCTTGTCTTTGACGATCTCAACGCCGATCATCAGGCCGCGGCCGCGAATATCGCCTACCAGCTTCAATTTCGAAGGCCAGTCGGACATGCGTTTGCGAATGTGATCGCCGACTTCCGTCGAGTTCTCGCGCAAGTGCTCCTTCTCGATCACGTCAAGAGTAGCCATCGCGGCGGCGATGCAGATTGGATTGCCGCCAAAAGTCGATGCATGCGACCCGGGAATCCAGTCCATGATTTCCGCTCGGGTAAGCGTGACGCCCAGCGGCATTCCAGAGGCGAGCCCCTTGGCGATGCAGACCATGTCCGGCTCGACGCCGGTATGCTGAACCGCCCACCACTTGCCGGTACGCGCGATGCCGCTCTGGACTTCATCCAGGACAAGAAGAATGCCGTGACGATCGCAGATGCGGCGTAGTTCCTGCATGAAGACAGTAGGAGCGACGACGTAGCCGCCTTCGCCTTGCACCGGCTCAACAAAGATTGCCGCTACTTCTTCGGGCGCTAGAGTCGTCTTGAAAAGTTTTTCTTCAATGAAGCGGGCGCAGCCGAGGGCGAAATCGTCGGCCTCGTGCTGGTTCTTGGCGGAGCTGCGATACACGTTCGGATAAGGAACGTGCGTGACTCCCGGCATAAGCGGCGTAAAGCGGCGGCGCTGCTGCGGCTTCGATGCGGTCAGCGAGAGCGCGCCCATCGTGCGGCCGTGGAAAGCGCCGAGGAATGCGATGACGTTCGGACGCTTGGTGTGATACCGCGCTAGCTTGAGCGCGCACTCGACCGCCTCCGCCCCGGAGTTGCCGTAGTAGACCTTGTGCGGGCCGGGCATGGGAGCGATCTTCGACAAGCGGTCGGCCAGGGTCACCATGCTTTCGTAGTAAAAATCGGTGCCCGACATGTGAATCAGTTCGCCTGCCTGTTTCTGAATGGCAGCGACCACATCGGGATGGCAATGGCCGGTTGAAGTCACGGCGATGCCAGCGGAGAAATCGAAGAACTCGTTGCCGTCGACGTCGGTGATGACGATGCCGCGTCCGCTCTTGGCGACGAGCGGGTACGAACGGGTGTAGGAAGGCGAAATAAGTCTGCTGTCACCCTCAAGAACGCGCTTGGCGTTGGGGCCGGGCAGAGCAGTGTTGATCTTTGGTCCGACAGCGGGGCGGACAGCGGATTTGTTGGTCAAGGTAGCAGTGGACATGGAATCCTCCAAAGAAAGCGGCCAGCGGTTAGTGGCCAGTTGTCAGGAAATGCACCCGGAACGCGTTGCCCTGGTTCGAGCCCGCAAAATCCGGAACAATCAGGCGGAGGATTTACTAGTCGCTACCGAACAGGCTGGGGCGAAGACGGGAAGGCAAATTGGCCCGATAGCGCCGCGGGCACACAAGGCAGTGCAGCCAGCACTCGGGCAAATGCGATTTGGGACGGTTGCGCAACATTTCGATCAGACACCATTACTCAACCATTATAGCTTGTGCGGCGAAGAGACGGAGACTCATTTTTGGCACTTCCGTTCTCGGCGCCCTTGGCGGCCTCTGCGTTGGACGCTTCTCGCCGCCGAGACGCAAAAAACGCCGAGGAACCGGCTGGAGATTTTTGACATCTGCGCAGACTCCGCCTAGCATTGCTCTCACTTTCCCACGAGAAAGATCGCGGATTGATCAACCAGACCATCTCGCATTATCGGATTATTGAAAAGCTCGGCGGCGGCGGCATGGGGGTGGTTTACAAGGCCGAAGACACCCGGCTGGGCCGCTTTGTCGCACTGAAATTCCTTCCCGAAGAACTGGCGCAGGACCGGCAGGCGCTGGAACGCTTTCGCCGTGAAGCAAAAGCCGCATCCGCTCTCAATCATCCGAACATCTGCACGATTTACGACATCGGCGAGGAAGATGGCCGCGCTTTCCTCGTCATGGAGTTTCTTGATGGCTCCACGCTGAAGCATGAGATCAATAGCCGTCCGATGGAACTGGAAACGATTTTGTCCTTGGGGATCGAAGTCGCCGACGCGCTGGATGCGGCACACGGCGAAGGCATCGTTCACCGCGACATCAAGCCGGCAAATATTTTCGTAACCAAGCGCGGGCACGCCAAGATTTTGGACTTTGGTTTGGCAAAGGTGAAGGCAAGTCCGGCAGCGTCGAGCCAGCCTCCGGAGGTAACAGCAGCGACCAATGTTGTGATCGAAGAGCATTTGACTAGCCCCGGCTCGACCTTGGGCACGGTTGCCTACATGTCGCCGGAGCAGGCCAAGGGTAAGGAACTCGATTCGCGCACCGATCTTTTTTCTTTCGGCGTGGTGTTGTACGAGATGTCAACCGGCGTTTTGCCATTTCGCGGCGAGACTTCAGCGCTGATTTTTCAAGCGATCCTGGATCGCGCTCCGACTTCTCCGATCCGTTTGAATCCGGACTTGCCTCCGAAGCTCGAAGACGTTGTTAATAAACTGCTGGAAAAAGACCGCAATCTGCGCTACCAACACGCGGCGGACATTCGCGCCGATTTGCAGCGATTAAAGCGGGATACGGACAGCGGCCGCGCGATCGTGGCGGCGGACTCGGATTCTGCGGATTTAGTGGCGCCGAGTTCTGTGGCGGCATCGGGATCGTCAAAAGCCGTTTCTTCTTCGTCGAGAGTCCCGGCTGTGAGTTCAGCGGTCGTGACCCCGCAGGCAAATGCCGGTTCAGCCAAAAAGTCTCCGACGCTTCTTGTCGTCGCGGCGGTGGTGGTGCTGGCTGCGATCATCGGCGGCGGCTTCTACCTCCGTTCGCGGCGCTCTGCGAAGCTGTCCGAGAAAGACAGCGTGCTACTGGCCGACTTCGTCAACACCACCGGCGATGCGGTTTTCGACGGAACTCTGAAGCAGGCGCTGGCGGTGCAACTGGAACAATCGCCCTATCTAAATATTCTTCCCGACTCGCGGATTCATCAGGCCTTGAAATTCATGGGGCGCTCAGGCGATGAACGCGTGACCAGCGATGTGGCCCGCGAAATCTGCCAGCGCGAAGGCGTCAAGGCGATGATTCTGGGATCGATTTCCAGTCTAGGCAATGACTATGTGGTCACTCTAGAAGCGGTCAATGCGCAGACAGGCGACTCGCTTGCCCGCGAGCAAGTGGAAGCGGATAGCAAGGAACACGTGTTGAAGTCGCTCGATAAAGCGGCTACTAGCTTGCGCGA
Organism: Candidatus Sulfotelmatobacter sp.; assembly: GCA_036513255.1. GTDB lineage: Bacteria > Acidobacteriota > Terriglobia > Terriglobales > Acidobacteriaceae > Sulfotelmatobacter. Next base: position 67,936 of record DATBZH010000086.1, read on the forward strand.
GAAATTGGGCGAATCAATTGGCTCAGTGCAGAAATATGCGACTCCGCTGGAAGCGGCTACCACCTCGTCGCTCGATGCTTTGAAGGAGTTCAGCCTGGGCCAGGCGGAACACGAAAAGTTCAACGACGAGGCCGCAATTCCGCATCTGAAGCGCGCCACGGAAATCGATCCTAACTTCGCCATGGCGCTGGCCGTGCTGGGCATCGGTTACAGCAACATGACCAACAGCCGGCAGGCCCATGAGTGCCTCAAGAAAGCGTTCGACCTGAAGGACCGGGCGAGCGAGCGAGAGAAATTCTACATTTCTTCTCACTACTACGGCACGGTCACCAAGCAGGTAGACAAGGATATCGAGATCTACAAACAATGGATACAGGCATATCCCCGCGATAACGTTCCCCGGGATAACCTGGCCCTTGAAGATGAGTTCGTCGGCCAGCACGAGAACGGCCTCGCCAGTGCCAGCGATGCGATGAGGCTGGACCCGAAGGATCCCTACGCTTATCAAAATCTGGCGGTGGCCTATATCCATTTGAATCGCTTCGACGAGGCCAAAGCCGTGGCGGACCAGTCCATTGCACAAAAAGTTGACCCATGGTCGATCCATAACGTCTTGTACGAGATCGCCTTCCTCCGGGGCGACGAAGCCGCCATGCAGTATGAGATGGATCACGCACAGGGAAAACCGCAGGAACCAATCGTACTTCTCATCCACGCGCGCGGTGAGTGCGCTTTGGGAAGAATGAGCAAAGCAAGGGAGAGTTATGCACGGGCGCTCCGTTCCGCGCAAGCGCACGATTATAAGGAGTTCGCAGCAGGTGTTCAGGGTGCTGAGGCTGCGTGCGACGCCGAGGCGGGATTGTTTCCGGAAGCACTCAAGACCATAAACGCCGCGCTGGCCGCTTCCAGCGACTTGGATTCCCGGACTACCGCAGCGTATGTCTTTGCGCGCGCGGGAGACACGGCACGGGCGCAGAAGCTGGTCGACGAGCTGGCCAAGGAATCGCCATTGGACACTTTGCTGAACAATGTGGCTCTTTCTATTGTGCGCGCCGTGATCAGCTTGCAGCATAACCAACCCGCGCAGACGGTTGCGGCGCTTGAACCTGCCACGCCTTACGAGATGGGCGCTGGGCCGCAAGGCGCAAGTTTCGGGCCCATGTACATCCGCGGGGAAGCATTCCTACATGCAAAAGATGGGGCCAAGGCGGCAGTCGAGTATCAGAGGATTCTTGACCATCGCGGCATTGACCCGACCAGCCAGCTATACAGTCTCGCTCACCTAGGATTGGGCCGAGCGTATGCACTGCAAAGCGATACGGCCAAGGCAAAGCTGGCGTATCAGGATTTCTTCGCCGCGTGGAAGGACGCCGATGCGGATATTCCGGTCTTGAAAACTGCACACTCGGAATACGAAAAACTAAAATAGCATCATTCAAATTTGTTCCATTCTGCTTCGCTAAACACATACGGTCCGCCGCATATCTCTCTCAGGCTATTGAATCCAAACAGAGCTTGTGCTCGTCTGATACATTGAGCTTCGCTTTTCTTGCGCTCTGCCATGCAATCCAAATCACAGCCGGGCCGAGGTATGATCGTTCTTGCCTTCGGACTCGTGTATTTGTTTTGGGGATCGACGTATCTCGCCATCGACATCGCAGTGCAGACCATTCCCCCCGGTCTAATGTGCGCTATGCGGTTTTCGATTGCCGGCGTTGTGATGCTGGCGGTCTGTGCTCTCACCGGACGCAAAGTCTTATATTCTCCGCGGCAGATTGCGCTCGCTTGCATCGTGGGAGTGTTGCTGCTGATGGGCGGGAACCTGACGCTGTCGTATGCGGAATTAGCTGTTTCTACGGGGTTGGCGGCGCTGATTTTAGCGGTCACACCCTTGTGGTTTTTGGTCCTCGACTCATTGCTCCTGGGCAACCATCGCATTTCAGGCCGCGGCAAGGCGGGACTGGCGCTGGGGGTTTTAGGACTGTTCGTTCTGTTCTATCCCGAACTCACTTCCAGGACGGCGCTTGGCCATAAGGAACTGTGGGCTTCGCTTAGTCTGATTGGCGGGTCGTTCAGTTGGGCTCTGGGATCGGTGTTATCGAAGCGTTGGCAGTCGGGCATGGATGTGTTCAGTGCTACCGCTTGGCAAGTAACGGCAGCAGGCGCAGCTAATTTTATCTTCGCCGTGCTAGCGGGAGATTTTTCGCGCGTGGTGTGGACGGCGCGCGGCATCGGCGCGGTTTTGTATCTCGTCGTGTGCGGTTCGTGGATCGGCTACACCGCCTATATTTATCTGATTGAGCATGTGCCCACGTCGAAAGTTTCCACTTACGCTTACGTCAATCCAGTGGTCGCTGTGTTTCTTGGCTGGCTGGTTCTTCACGAGCGAGTGGACCGCTTTATCCTGGCGGGCAGCGTGATCGTCATTTTGTCGGTGATTCTGGTAACCAGCGCCAAGGTTAAACACGCCGGCGCTGCTGAGGCGGAGTTGCCTGCAGTGGAAGCGGCAGGGGATTGAGGCCGTAATCGCCCGTTACTCGAATCGCGCGCAGTTTGTTGAGCGCTATTTAGGCGATCGCCAGAAAGCAAGGCCTACGCAGCCCATCGCGAGACATCCCAGGGAGACGGGATTCGCGGCGTTCTCCGTGCCGGAGGTCGCTCCCGCCTTGATTGGCTGATTTGCGACCGTTTCAATGGCATATCCCGTGAGCGTGGCAGTGATCTTCACACCCGTATTCAGATTTCCCGTAGTTTTCACCGTGAAACGCGCCCAACCGTAGTGCGTCTGACCATTCACCACGTAGCGCAGGCCTAAGTAACGGTTGGTTGCGTTGGTCCAGGGGCCGTAGCCGCGAGCAAAACTGCTGTCGGACAAGAACACCGCGCGTTCCATGCGCGCCGGTTCGGTCTGAAATGCTCCGCTTGCTCCAATGCTCGCGCCCGAGCCGAGGGCCTGGGCGTACCCTTTGGCGAACATCACGCCTCCGCCATGCAAAGGCTTCACGGATAGAATGTCGTAACCGATCGAGGAGCGAAAACCGTCGGTAACAGTCCACATTGGAATGTGGTTCAGTGCAATGTTGAAGCTCCCGCTGGTTAGCACCTTGTCCGCTGGAGTGTAAATAATTTTTGCTTCAGCGGAGGGAGCGGCAAGCCCTAAACCAGCGCCCGCAGCGGCGGCGGTCAAAGCATAGGCGCCTAGACGCTTTTCGATAGAGGGGATGGGTTTAACAGGGCGAGAGTTGGACGGGCGCTTCTGCATAGAATTTCACCTTGGATGTGGACTGGAAAAGACAAGGATTGCGGTTGAAGCAGGAAAAGTTTAACACGGAATGCCGCGCGGGCCGCTGGTTCACCTCCTTCCCTTGTCGTCCGACAATGAGCTAGAGTAAGCCCACACGTGAACTTCTAAATGGCGAATTGCGTTAGCTGCGGAATTTCGTTGCCAGCTGCTTCCTGGGGAAAGTCTGACGACAGATGCGTGGACTGCCGCAGGATGGCGGCACAGCCTACGGTACTTTCTCCTGAAGGAGTTGTACAGCCGCAACCGCTTCGGGTGAGAACGACTGCCTCCAGCCTAGGGCTGTCAGTGACTACGGTTCTGGTAGGAATCAATGTTGCTGTCTTCGTGATGATGGCACTGAGCGGCGTCTCCATCCTCGAACCGAACTTACAACAACTGTTGAAGTGGGGCGCGAATTGGGGACCGCTGTCGTTGGGATCGCAACCGTGGCGAGTGCTCACCTCGAACTATGAGCACATCGGGATCATCCACATATTTTTCAACATGTGGTGTCTTTTGAATCTAGGTGCGCTGGCCGAGCGTGTATTTGACCGCTGGACGTACATTCTGATTTATACCGCTTCCGGTTTGGCCGGAAGCCTGGCGAGTCTGTGGTGGCATCCGATGGTATATGGCGCAGGCGCATCGGGTGCGATCTTCGGCCTAGCCGGGGCGCTGTTAGCCGCGCTTTATCTAGGCAAACTTCCGATTCCGCGTCAGGCGCTGAAATCCACGATGAAAAGTCTGGTTATGTTTGCCGGATACACCTTGTTTTTCGGGCTGGTGCCCGGAATCGACAACTCCGCGCACATTGGAGGACTGGTCGGCGGTCTGGCATTGGGAACATTCTTTTCCGGGCACCTCAGGGATGCGCCGGAGGAACGCCAACGTTGGCGCATATACGCCATCGTAGGCACGGGTGCCATTTTTGCTATCGCGTTTGAAATGCTGAGAAAGCGGTATGCTCCGCTCGTGAGATAGCACGACCTTATATCTATTTCGAAGCTTCCTCATCTCCTTCTTCATCCACCACGACATCCACGATGTGTCCGCGCACCGCGTAGGTTTGTCTGGCACCGTCTGAAGGCTGAAAGCTAACCTGCACTGGTGTTCGGTGCCACACCGGCGCATCGCATGCTGAGTCCGGCGCGGCGTCCTCGGCCATGTTCTCTCCAGCGAGCAATTTCTTCACCACCGGTTTTCGACGGCTCACTTGCGCCACGATCGCGTATTTCTTTCCCTCATCGGAGACACCGCAATAGGCGACGTAATCCCGATACCAGCTTGCAGCCGAATAAAATGCGTCGAACTCCGGCAGATTGATGACGGAAATTTTCCCGCTCATGCGGTCGACCAGCAGCCATCCACCCCGCTGCCATAACCAGCGCGGAGTCGCTTCGTCAGGAAGACTGTCATTGATGCGAAAGGCTCGCCGCACAACGAACAGACGATCTGTCATTTCATGTGGCGCACCCAGAATGTATTCCCGCACCCGTCCGTCGACAACGAGTGCTCGCACCTTCAACGTCTGCGGCCTGCTCTCTTTGAGACCGGATGACCACGGTACCGTCGTCCACTTGCCGAATACAATGACGTGAGATTTTGTAGCCGCTGCCGCTTTGACCGGCACGAGAGAGGCGAACAAAATCATCAGAGTGGCAAGCGCGCAGGTTCTCATACGGCGCAGAGTAAATACGGAACCGTAGGTCCTGCAAGACCCTTCAGCACAAATTCGTTCTGAGGGTTCCGAATCGGGAAGTTTAAAAGAAACTATTCAACCTTTCTTCTATGCACGTGCCAAGCACAACACTAGCGTGCGACCCGTCCTGTGCTTGTAAACTCAAGGTTGCAGTTCCTCGGTGCGGGAAAATGGCAAGAAGTTGCATGATGGATTGTTTTCTTCTGGCAACGATTTCCTGTCCGCCGAAGTTTCGTGCAACTTTGACGCTGGCACGGCCTTCTTATACTTATGGGGGAGATTTCGTTACACCGCCGCGCGCCCAGAATTTTGGTAGTTGACGATCAACCGAGCGTTGCCGGCTTGATGAGCCAACTGTTGGGCATTCGCGGCTATGAGGTGGTTACAGCAGCGAATGCGGAACAGGCCGAAGCTGAAATTCTCAGGCAGACGCCGGACTTGATCTTGTCTGACGTTAGGATGCCCGGCAAATCTGGATATGAGCTCTGCCGCGAGTTGAAAAGCGACCCCGCGACGCGCCTTATTCCGTTTGTTCTGATCACCGGGTTGAGCGATAGTGGCGATAAAGTGCGCGGCATCGAAGCCGGCGCAGACGATTTTCTGAATAAGCCTGTGCTGGCCGAAGAGTTGATAGCTCGAGTGCAGTCGCTGCTCCGCCTGAAGGAATTCACCGACGAACTAGAAACGGTCGACTCAGTCCTTTGCACACTCGGATTGATCGTCGAAGGCCGCGACCCTTATACCGAAGGCCACTGTGAGCGCATGGCGCTCGGCGCCGCCGACCTTGGCCGCCACTTGGGGCTGGACCAGGACTCCATCCGTGCGCTTCGCCGCGGAGGTTACCTGCACGATCTGGGCAAGATTGCCGTCCCGGATGAGATTTTGAAGAAAGGCAGTAACCTTTCGCCGGAAGAATGGCAGATCATGAAGCGCCATCCAATCACAGGTGAAAATATTTGCAAGCCTTTGAAATCCTTGCGGCTGGTGCTGCCGATCATTCGCCACCATCATGAGCACTCAAACGGGTCGGGTTACCCTGACCATCTGACCGGCACCGAGATTCCACTGCTGCCGCGCATATTGCAGGTGGTCGATATCTACGACGCTCTACGGACGGCCCGCCCTTATAAACCGGCTCTTTCGCATGAACATGCGGCCCAAACCATGCGCGATGAGGCTCATCGCGGCATGTGGGACGAACACCTCGTGGCCGAGTATTTTTCGATGCTGGAACAAAGGCGTAGCGTCGCCTGAAGGGACCAACCGGAGTGTTTTCTTCCTCCTGGTGCGAAAGTTTTCCACAGAGCGCGGATTCGCCGTACAATAGCGCCCGGCATTGACCGCAAGGCAATTGTTGGCGGCAACAAAGCGCCGGGAACTGACATCTTATTAGGACTTTTGCGCGCCTCCCGGTTTGAATAGGTGGGCAGCCTAAGAAACAGCGTCAGACACGGCTTTCCGGGGAAAAGAACGAGTTGCAAAACCTTACTTACAGCATCGTGATCCCCGCCTATAACGAAGGCGCGCGGCTTGGCCCCACACTCGAGAAAGTATTGGCCTATATTGCGCAACACGGGTGCGACGCTGAAGTCATAGTGGTCAATGATGGGTCCCGCGACAATACCGCTGATATTGTTCGCGAAATGGCTCAAACTAACCCATCGTTACGCTTGGTGGAAAATCCGGGGAATCACGGCAAGGGCTACAGCGTTCGCAATGGAATGTTGCATGCGCAGGGGCGGGTAGTTGTGTTCAGCGACGCCGATTTGTCTTCCCCCATCGAAGAGATTCCCAAACTTCTCCAGGCGATTTCGCACGGAGCGGATATTGCGATCGGTTCGCGCTGGCTGAAGTCCGAGTTACAGACTCAGCGCCAGCCTTTGCACCGCCAGATTTTCGGGCGGATCTTCAACTTGCTGCTGCGGCTTACTCTGGGACTGCAATTCAAAGATACACAATGCGGCTTCAAGGCCTTCCGCCGCCGGGCGGTGCAGACAATTTTTCCGTTGCAGCGAATCGAACGTTGGGGTTTCGATCCGGAGATTCTTTTCCTTGCCCGTAAATTCGGCTTTACCGTTCAGGAAATTCCAGTCGAGTGGGGCCACAGTGGAGGAACTCGCATCCACCCATTGATCGATGGCTCGCGGATGTTCGTGGAGATGCTGCGGATCCGCTGGTATGACTTGACTGGCAAGTACGCGCCCGAACCAGCGCCGCTGGCGCAAGCCGCTAAGACGCTTCCCGGAAGCCGTGGACCGAGGGCGTAACCGATATATGTCCGCGCCCGTCGTGTTGTAGCGTCATTTGCGGCGCGCAACGATCACACAGCCAGAAAAATTCCACACGACCGGATGGCTTGGCCGTTTGCACATCTTCCGCGGACGTGCTTGGAACTTCTATTCGAAACAATCTTCCTTCATGGAAGTATCGAAAAGTAGCTGAGCACGAAGGATTAGCGCATTTCGACAGCACTTCTACCTCTTGGCAGTTTAAAGAATAAGTTCCGAGCGAGGGCTGGTTTGGCACCACCCCCAGTCATTTAGATAATGACAATTGTACAGTTGGTTGGCGCGAAAAGAGATGCGCAGAAATTGGCGCTGAGGAATTAATTTTTTGAATTTCCCAGGTTGGTGATGGCCTAGACTGATTTCCCGCTCGGCGCGGTCTCAGCTAATGCGTGCACTGCCTCGACCACGCCCTGGCCCATTTGACCGGTCGAGACCGTTGGACTCCCTTTTCTCGCCAAATCGGCGGTACGCATCCCTCGCGCGAGAACATCAGCAACGGACCTCTCAATGCAAGCCGCTTCGTGCTCCAATTGAAATGAATGGCGCAATAACATTGCCGCTGACAATATTGCTCCAAGCGGATTCGCGATGCCCTGTCCCGCAATAGTCGGAGCTGAACCGTGAACCGGTTCGTACAAGCCCACTGCCCCGCCAATGCTTGCCGAGGCCAACAACCCGAGTGAGCCGACGATTCCGCCAGCCTGGTCGGACAGAATATCGCCAAACATGTTTTCGGTGAGCACCACATCGAACTCAGCAGGATTCTGCACCAGCAACATGGCGGCGGAATCCACATACTGATGCGAGAGCTTAACCTCCGGATATTCTCGACCCACTCGAGTGACAACTTCACGCCACAAGCGCGAGCACTCCAGCACATTCGCTTTGTCGACTGAGAGAACTTTCCGCCGCCGTTGCATCGCCAGGTCGAAACCAACGCGGGCAATCCGTTCGATCTCTGCCTCGCTGTAACGCATTGTGTTGAGAGCTTCCCGAGAGCTCTGTCCGCCGGACCTCGAGGTCTCAGAGATTGATCTCGGCTCGCCGAAATACAAACCGCCCAACAGTTCGCGGACGATCATCAGGTCCGTGCCCCGCACCACTTCAGGGCGCAAGGGAGAACAATCCTCTAACGCTGGAAACAACACGGCGGGGCGCAGATTGGCATAAGCGCCGAGTTCGCGACGCAATCGCAATAGTCCCGCCTCGGGCCGAAGATGATTGGGATAGTGATCGAAGGATGGGCTGCCTACCGCTCCCAACAGAACTGCGGAGGACGACAGACATGCAGCAATCGTATCGGGCGGCAGCGGATCATTGACTGCAACCAGGGCCGCGCCTCCAATGTGTTTGCGCTGCAAGCGGAGTTCGTGCCCAAAAGCATCCGCAATTGTTTGCAGCACAAGGACTGCCTGTTCGGTTACTTCAGGCCCAATGCCGTCGCCGGGAAGAATAGTGAGGTTCAGGAGCATGCGGAACTAGTCTAACGCGGAAGCGGTTTTTGAAAGGGAGCTAGAGATCGTCGAAGCAACAACTAACCGCTGAAATTTGAAGTCGACGACGCCCTTTCCGATTTCAATTCGCGGAGCAGCAAGCGGACTAGCATCCCGTCAAATCGCGTGCCACTCATTTTGGCCAATTCATCCAGCGCCTGCGCCGGAGTTCGGCCCGCCGAAAAAGATTGTTCTGTGATCATGTTGGCATACGCGTCAGTCAGGCCAATGATTCTCGCCCACAACGGAATCTGTTCGCCGCGCAGCCCTCCGGGATAACCAGAGCCGTCAAAGTGCTGATGATGCTGTTCGATCGACAGGCGCATTGCCGTGCTGTGTGGAAGCGTGGAAACGATCTCTGCTCCGATGTGAGCGTGAGCGCGCACCTGGCGAAACTCATCGTCACTGAGCGGCCCGGTCTTGTTGAGGACGCGTTCGGGGACGAAGATCTTGCCCACATCATGGACCCGCGCCGCATACACCAGTTCGGCGATCTCTTCCGCAGGCAGGCCCAGCGCGCGGGCGATGATTTCACTGTAGCGAGCGACCAGGTCGCCGTGACCCGCAGTCCGCAACTCGCGTGATTCCGCCGCTCGGCTCAAAGCCTCAATCGATTCCTTTAACAGCGTTACATTGCAACCTTCGTCCGCCCCGCAAAGCTTGCGCAGCGTGGCGATCAATTCGTCGAGATGCTCGGGGCCGGTATCTTCTCTCTGCAGGAATCCTTCAATGTAGGCGGAAATCTGCTGCCTCTGCCGGGCGAAGTCCTGACTGTCGGCGAATTCCTGAGCGGTCGAAACCAGATTGCCGCCCGAACGCTTGGAAACGTACATACCGGAGTCGGCTACGCGAATCAGGTCTTCAATGGAGAATCCGTGCGTGGGAAAGGTCGCCACGCCAAAGCTGCCGGTAATCTTATGCTCGCTCAGCATGGGATCGCTGGCCAGCCATTGACGGAGACGTTCCGCGAGCACCGCAGCCTGGTCGGCGCCGGTCTCGGGCATCAGAACAATAAATTCATCTCCGCCATAGCGCGCCACCACATTCGACTGGCGCGATTTCTGTTCCAGCAGCCGCCCTACGCGCGCCAGCACCAGATCGCCTTCGAAGTGACCGAGGGTATCGTTCACTTCCTTAAACTTGTCAAGATCAATCAGCACTACTGAGAATGGCCGTCCCGAGCGCGAAGCACGCTTCCATTCCGCCGATAACGCTTCCCAAAAGAATCGCCGCGTCTTAATACCCGTCAATCCATCGGTAATCGATTGCTGTTGCAACTTCTGGAAGACGAAAGCATTGTGCAGCGCGGTGGCCAGAAGATCGGCCAGCGTATTGAGAATGAGAACATCCTGCGGCGAGAACGCGCTCTCGTTTCGGCTCTCGATGTTGAGAACCCCCATCAGCGACTCGCCGTAATTAATAGGAATACATAGCACAGCGCGGGCTTCGGGCAGAATGCCGGATAGTTGCCCCTGTACTGCGTTCTGAACCAAAGCTCGCTCGCCCGTCCGGGCAACACGCCCGAGTATTCCTACTCCGAGTGGGATGCGCTTGCCCATAGCATGTGCGGTCGCCCCTGCTTCCGCTTTTATCTCAATCTCCTTGGTGCCATAGTCGAGCAATCCGATGCCGATGTGATCGAAGCTGAAGTTCTTCTGGATCTCTCCCACGATCTGCCCCAGCATTTGCACCGGATCGTCGCTGGAGATCGCGGTACGGGAAATATTGTTGAGAAATGAGAGCTGGCGCGAACGGCGCTGCTCGTCGGCGAACAGCCGCGCGTTCTCCACAGCCACGGAAACCTGCCCCGCCGCCGTGATTAAAACCTCCAGGTCGCGTTGTTCAAAAACACGTTCGCGCTCGGTGCTCATCGCGACCATTACTCCAGCCGGTTTGTTCCCCAGCAAAATTGGAGCCGCCACGAGGCACTTAGCCGGACGCTCGGGGATATGTGTAACCCCTAGTTTGCTTCGTGTCTTCTCCAAGTCCGCTCGAATCAACAGCGGCTGCCCTGTGCGAATTACATGTTCGCTGAATGCGTTTTCCAGCTTGCGCGTACGCTTGGGCAGAACGCGATTCCGGTCTACTTCGAGCTCGAAGCGAATCTCGTCCCCTTCCTGGAAAGCGATATAAAAATTGCTGGTGTCGAAAATCTGTCCCAGTTCCGTCTGAACCGCGCGCAGGATCTCATCCTGATCCAGACGTGAACTGATGGCCTGGCCGATCTCCGTCAGCAATTCGTATTCTTTTGTGCGGCGATGAGCATCGTGCGTGACGACATAATTTTCCAGCGTGAGCGCCAACTGTAAGGCCAACCCCACCATGAGACGCGGCCCCGAAGAGCCAAACGCCCTGCGCTCCGCATGGGGAAACAGAATCACGCCAAAGTTATGCTCCCGCGTCTGCAGACTGACCGCGGTCAGATGGCGGATTTTCGCCTCCTCAAGCACACGCTTAAAGTCGGAGAAACTCATTGCCGCTCCCACTGGAAGCGGTTCGGTCATCTGCGCCAGATCGTGGACCGTGAGGATTCCACTCTGGCGGTACGCCAACTCGGAGATATAATCTCCGGCGCCGCTGACTTCCAGAGCATCCAAAAATTCCGACGAAAAACCTTCCTGCACGGATGGCAGCACGCCGCGCCAACGCTCGGAGATGCAGATCGCTGCGCGACGCATGGGCAAAGCGCTTATCAGCCGGGTAAGCGCGGCCTGCATGTTCGGAACCAGATCTCCGGCCACCAAAAGCCGCCGCGGATCAACTCCCAGGGTGGAAAGCGCGAGGCTGCTTTCCTGCACGGAATTGCGCTGATTTTCAAACAGCACCATTACCATGGCGATGCCCAACAACATCTGCGGAACCGGCCCGAACATATTGCTCGCGCTGCCCAACCGGTTGCCCCATGCATTCTGCATTTGTCCGACGCCAATCAGCGCCGCCCACAACGCCAGCGCCAGGCCGAGAACCTGGAAGGCGAGCGATCCACGCCGTTGGCCGCGGATGTAAAACACAGCCGAGCAATAAAGCAGCAGTGCGGCCAATCCCAGTTCCAGCCGCAGCGCCGGCTGCGCGTCAGGCTGAAAAACGCCGCCCACCATTTTTTCCCGTAGAGACAAACCCGCCAGAATCACTCCGGCAACACCCAGAGCAGCGTCATACCAGCGAAAACTATAAGCTCCTCGCATGAGTCGCGTGGAGACAAAGATGCACAGCGCCATCGTCACCAGAAACAGGGAACTGACGAAGTAAGTGAGCCCCGAGGCCGATCGGTAAAATGACAGTGCATCGAGCGAATAATGCAGAGAATAAGCCGCCCATGCCAGTTGCCACGCGCGAAAGTAAGCTTGGCGGCTCTGCTCATGGAGATACGTGAATACCATGAACAGCAGCAAAGAAACGAAGCCCGGGATGACTACAACGCTGATAGCAACGCTATTCATAGTGGCGAAGGGTTTCCCCGGCAGAGTTGACCACCTCCCCTGAGAAACATTGGATTAATGCTTTCACACGGAGCCAGCGAACACAATCAGATTTAAGTACACTTACACCCGCCGGAACTAGCAGGTGAATCATGTATTTACGGACATTGTTCCTACGTTCGCTCAGTACCTCCCAACTTGACGCGACTTTTTCCCGCCCGTAACATCGCACTAACCTTGCAAACGCCTTAACGCGCCAAGAATTTCACGATGAACCAATCTCCAGGCATTCCAGCAATCTCGGCCACGCCCCGTGTGCGCTTCGCGCCATCGCCCACCGGGTTTCTGCATGTAGGCAGCGCACGCACGTTTATCTTTAACTGGCTCTACGCGCGCCGCAACCGTGGGACCATGATTCTGCGGCTCGATGACACCGACGTCGAGCGCAACACCGACGCCTCGGTAAATTCGATCTTTGAAGGCTTGAAGTGGCTTGACCTTGGCTGGGACGAGCAATATAAACAATCCGAGCGCGGAGAACTTCACCGGCAAATCGCCGAAAGCATCTTTCAAAAAGGCCTGGCTTATCGCGACTTCACGCCCGCCCACACCGGAGACAGCGAACGATCCGGAACGCAGGGAACGTGGTTGTTCAATCCCGGCATGCGTGAACTCTCCGCGGCGGAAAGCGACCGCCGCGCCGCCGCGGGCGAGCGGTTCGCCCTGCGCTTTCGCGTACCTCGCGATAGCGGCCAAGTCATCCGCTTCACCGATGCGGTTTACGGCGAGCAAACAAAGGCCGCCGCCGACATCGAAGACTTCGCATTGCTGCGCTCAGACGGCATTCCAACGTATCACCTGGCTTCTTGCGCGGACGATGCCGATCTCCGCATCAGCCACATCATTCGCGGTCAGGACCACCTCACCAACACTTTCAAGCATGTTCTGATTTTTGAAACGGCCGGGGTCACGCCGCCGCAATTCGCGCATCTTCCGCTGTTGGTTGCGCCCGATGGCACCAAGCTTTCCAAGCGCCGCCACGGTCCGGTCGTAAGTGTGACGACGTACCGCGACGCGGGCTTCTTGCCCGAGGCCTTCATCAACTTTCTGTGTCTGCTGGGTTGGTCGCCAAAAAACGATCGCGAGCAGATGAGCCGCCAGGAGTTGATAGAGGCATTCTCGCTCGAAGGCATCAATCGCGCGAATGCAGTAGTGAACTTCAAAGAGGCAGATCCTTCTAGCGTCGTGACTCCTTCTAACATTGTCATTCCGAGCGAAGCGAGGAATCCGGGTGTTGCCTCCACTGAAGACACCTTCGACCCCAAGGCACTCTGGCTCAATGCCGCGCACATCCGTGCGCTGGCTGTCGAAGAACTGAGCGCGCACCTGCTGCCGATCATTCGCGAAGCTGGCTTCAACATTTCAATAGAGAAAATGCTTCAGGTCACGCCGTTGATCCGTGAACGCATTAAGCTGCTTCGCGACGTGCTGACGGCGGCCGACTTCTTCTTCGTCGACCAGCTCCCGCCCTACGATCCCGCCGAGTTAATCCCGCAAAAGGGAGATATGGCGATGGCGTTGAAAGTCCTGCAGCGTGTTCAGGTCGTGCTGAAAGATGTCGAATTCAAGCACGACCCGCTGGATCAGGCGTTACGTGCCGCCGCCCAGGAACTCGGCGTCAAGGCCGGACAAATGTTCCAGCCCATCCGCGTAGCCGTCTGCGGCCGCAAGAACGCGCCGCCGCTGTTTGAGACTTTGGAAGTACTGGGACGAGAAGCCACTTTGGCGCGCATCGAGCAAGCCCTTCAGAAAATCGGCTGATTCACACCGGCGGCAAAAGGACTTGTCCGACTGCAGCTGCAAAAACCTTTCCCGACAGAGAACAAAACCCCGAGCACCTGCTCGCTCCGAGCCATCAGCCTGTCCAGTTACGTAAATTGTTACCGCTGATGTTCTCCTGGTTGAAATGAAGTACTTTGTAATATAAAGTTAATGCATGATCGCACCTAACGAACCCTTCCTGCATCCGATCAAACAACGGTGGGTCCCCTCCGAAATGACCACGGCTCCTCGACTTGATCCCAAAGAACCCACCGGTCCTGTCGAGCCGCGTTACGCGCTGCTGATTAATCCGTTCTATCCCAAGGATGCAAACGCCAGCTTCGGTAAGCATGTACTCACGCCGACTCTGGCGCTGTCCAGCTTCGCCGCCACAACGCCCGCAGACTGGCGCGTCGAATACTGGGATGAAAATCTGCTCGACGGACGGCCCCCGTTTCGTCCCATGCCTCAAGTTGTCGGTATTACGGTATACCTCACCTTTGCGAAACAAGCCTACGAATTGGCGAGTTGGTATCGTGCGCGAGGCGCAAAAGTGATCCTCGGCGGGCTGCATGTTCTGTCGTGCCCTGATGAGTGCGCGCCCCATGCCGATGCGCTGGCGCTTGGCGATGGCGTGCAGCTATGGCCGCGCATTTTGCGCGATATCGAAAACAATTGCTTGCAGCCGCGCTACGCCGCCACCTATGAAAACGACTACTGCGACGATCCTCCGCCTCGGCGTTCGATTCTTCCGCGGCACAGCTTTCTCACCACCACCAGCCTGATCGCAACACGCGGTTGCCACAATCGCTGCGGATTCTGTTATCTCGCGACCGATGGCTTGCGCATGCCTTATCGCATGCGCGCTCCACAGCAGGTTGTCGACGAATTCAAAGCGGACGGCCAGCCCTACGCAGTCTTCATCGATAACAATCTCGGTTCGCGCCATGACTACCTGCACGCATTGTGCGCGGCCTTGCGCCCCATCAACAGAATCTGGAGCGCCGCCGTTACCATCGACATCACCGACGATCCCAGCCTGATTCGCAACATGGCGCTGGCCGGATGCACCGGCGTATTCATCGGATTTGAATCGCTTTCCGATAACAACCTTGCCGATGCGCACAAGAAGACGCCGAAGACGGCCGACTACGCACGTCGCGTCCGCATGTTGCATGACTACGGTATTCAGGTGAACGGATCGTTCGTCCTCGGTTTCGACCACGACCGCAAGGATGTATTCGCGCATACTGCCGACTGGGTTGAAGAAAACCGGCTGGAGTGTGCCACGTTTCACATCCTCACGCCGTATCCGGGGACGCCGCTTTTCCGGCAGATGGAAGAGCAAAAAAGAATTCTGCATCACGATTGGAGTCTCTACGATACGAGCCACGCCGTCTTCCGGCCAAAGCACATGACGCCGGAAGAACTCGAACTAGGTTACGCCTGGATCTATCGGCGCCTGTTCTCGCACGCATCCATCTGGCGGCGCCGCCCGGAAGACTGGCAGGCCGTGCCGCTCTACCTCGCCATGTCCTATCTGTACAAGCGGTCGAATCGATTCTGGCATCTGCTGATCAAGCACGATCTCGTGAATCCTGTGTGGAAGCCGCTGGTGGAAATGACGCGCTGGCGACACCTCAGCTATCGAAAGCGTCTCGCCAATACGGATGTTTTGAGCGCCACATCGATTGCGAAAGCAGGACAGGTGGTTTCGGCGGGAGTATGAACAACCGTGTAATTTGCCGCCACAAATGCAAACAAATGAAGGCATCAAACCCCGCGATGGTAGCGGGGTTTCCGCGCAGTGACTTTTTGGCATACCAAAGTAATCGCGAATTACCAAAGCGCATAGCACATGGGATATCTTCTCGCGATCACTCGCCGATGAGATGTTGAGAGACCACAAATCAGCCCATGGGAAAAGAAGAAATGGAAGAGCTTCATCTCCGCATCGCACGCGTTACCGACGATTTGCGCACCATTCAGCAGGAACTGAATTGCGCCGCCATGCAGGCTCCCAGCGATCCGGAACTGATGGAGGCTCTGAACTCGTTGTCGGAAACGGAACCGATCGACACCCTGCGTACCGCGCTCGACCAGATGCGGCACTTTCTTTGGTTCTATTCGCAGGTCATGAGCAACGAGCCCGAACTCGGCGACAAGCTGCGGCAAAACATTTCCGGAAAAACCGCCAGCGACAAGAAGCCTAAAGTTGAAAGCTCGTTTCTGGACCAGTTGTCGCGCGCCGACGAGGCCATGTTGCTGCACCACTTAGCCGAAGCCCGGCGTCACAAGCCGAACTAAGACACTTTCAAAACTTGCCCCCCGACGACAGTCGCCCTCACTTCTCCCGCCGGCGATAGTACGGCGAAATTTGCTTCCCCCCCCGGAGCCAACCGGCCCTGACGTTGTCCAAGACCCACGACTTGAGCCGCATTCAGCGTGGCCGCCCGCACGGCATCGCGCAAGCTCCAATTCGTAAATTCAGTTACATTGCGCACTGCGCGGTCCATAGTAAGAACACTGCCCGCGAGCGTTCCGTTCAGCGTGCATTTGCCATCCTTCACATCCACCATCATCGGGCCGAGTTGGTAACGGCCGTTCGGCATTCCCGTGGCAGAGATGGCGTCCGTAATCAACACCGCGCGCTCCGCTCCTTTGGCTCGCAAGAACAACTGCACGACCGCCGGATCAAGATGAATTCCGTCGGCGATGATATCGGCACTGATGTGGTCGTTGGTTAGTACTTCTGCCACAATGCCAGGATTGCGGTGGTCGAGCGGCCGCATCGCGTTGAAAGTATGTGTGGCGTGGCGCGCTCCCGCAGCGACGGCTTCCCGGGCCACGCGCAACTCGGCGTCGGAGTGCCCAATGCTGACGCAAACCTGCCTCCGCGCCGCTTCCGCAATAACCTCCATCGCGCCGGGCAACTCAGGCGCAATCGTCATCACGCTGATGTGCCCGCGCGCCGCCTGCCAAAAGCGCTCGAATATCTCAACCGTTGGTTCGATCAAATTTTCCGGGGAATGAACGCCGCGCCGTTTATGGCTGAGAAATGGCCCTTCGAGATGAATGCCAAGAGGCCGAGCCAGCACATCGCCGCTTTGCGCAGGCGATGAACCCGCCTCTACAGCATCCGCGATGCGGTCCAGAGCTGTGCATGTTTGATCGAGCGGAGCCGCCACCGTCGTTGGAAAGTAACCCGTAACGCCATGGCGTGCCAAAAACTTGTCCAGACGCGGCAATTCCGCCGCTGATGCGAGCATCACATCCAGTCCTGCTCCGCCATGAATGTGGATATCGACAAATCCTGGCGCAAGAATTTCGCCAGCAAAATCCACATGGTCGGCGGCGGCAGGAAGTTCCTGTGCCGTCCGCGAGGCCACGCTGGTGATCAATCCATCTTCGACCACAACGACAGGATCGAGAATTTCCTCGAGCGGCGTGTAGAGCGAACGTGCAGTGAAGGCGGTCTTCATAGAAGTAGAAGCAGTTATGGTATCCGCACTTCGCGCTCCGACGCAAAGTGAAGCTGAGTAAAGGCGCTTCTTTTCTACTTTTGCTGTTGCAGTTAGTGTTGTCTGGACGAAACCTTAATTTGCGATTATGCTCTCCGGTCATGGACCGGCGAACTTTCCTTCAGGGCGCCATGGCAGGCGCCGCGGCGTTATCTCTTCCCAACCATTTGCTCGCGGACCAGGACGAGCTTAATCCGATCTGGACGCAAATCGAAAAACATCACGATGAAGCGGTGCAGCGATTGCAGGAATGGATTAAGCAACCTTCGATTGCAGCCGAGAACCGAGGAGTGAACGAGGGGTGCGATCTCACCATGCGCTTCCTTCGTGATGCCGGCTTTGGCGAAGTCACTAAGATTCCAACCGATGGCCAGCCGGGAATTTTTGCCACGCTCGATGCGGGAGCGCCTAAAACGCTCGGGCTTTATTTCATGTACGACGTCAAGCAGGTGGATCCGGCGGAGTGGTCGTCGCCTCCGTGGGCGGCAGCCCTGGTCGAAAAACCCGGACTCGGAACGGTGCTCATCGGCCGAGGGGCGGTGAACCAGAAGGGACCGGAGGCATCTTTCATTGCAGCGCTGCACGCGATTCGCGCCGCGGGCCGCAAGCTCCCTGTAAATCTGATGCTGGTGGCGGAAGGCGAAGAAGAAATCGGGTCCCCGCATTTTCCGCAGATCGTGCGCCGTCCGGAAGTGATGGCGGCCCTCCGGCCATGTGTTGGAATTTTCATGCCGTCGGCTGAGCAAGATATTGATGGCACGGTGACGATGACGCTCGGGGCAAAGGGCGTGGTGGAACTGGAACTGGTGTCGAGCGGAGAGCGCTGGGGCCGCGGGCCGCGCCACGACATTCATTCCAGCAACAAGGCCCGCGTCGATAGCCCGGCATGGCATCTTGTCGAAGCGTTAGCGACTCTGGTATCTGCTGACGGCAACGAACCCGACATCGCAGGCTTTGCCGATAAAGCCCGCCCGGTTTCCGTGGCCGAAAAGGCGATGATTGCCACAGCCGCACAGCGGCTCAACGAAGACGTCGCAAAGAAGCAAATGGGAGTTGAGCACTGGGTGCACGATGCCAGTTGGCAACAGGCGCTCGAAATGCTGATGTCCCGCCCCACGGTAAATATTGAGGGCCTGGTCGGCGGCTACACTGGACCCGGTGGCAAGACCATTCTTCCGCATCGCGCGGTGGCGAAAATCGATATGCGCCTGGTGCCGGATATGACCGCCAGCGAAGCTTTGACCGCCCTCAAGGCTCATCTTGCGAAGCGGGGCTTTGGCGATATCGAAGTGAACATGACGGGCGGATACAACCCCAACAGCACCTCGGCCGATGCGGCGCTCATTCGCGCACAAACTGCCGTATACAAACGACGCGGCATTGATCCCATCGTGCTGCCACGGAGCGCCGGGTCGTGGCCGGGGTACGTGTTTACCGATGAGCCGCTGCATCTTGCAGCCGGGCACTTCGGGATCGCTCACGGGAGCGGAGCGCACGCGCCAGATGAGTACTATGTAATCGAATCCAAGAATGAAAAGGTGCAAGGAATGGATGGCGCCGTGCGATCGTTCGTCGAGTACCTCTACGAAGTCGCCAGGACCGCATGACCTTCTGGCCGCCGCGAAGTACCGGTGTGATTCAGACCAAGGCGGATTTGCGTTCGATACCGTGTAGTAGAATAAGGGGGCTAACTCCAGTCGGGGAGTGGCTCAGCCTGGTAGAGCACCTGGTTCGGGACCAGGGGGTCGGAGGTTCAAATCCTCTCTCCCCGACCAATCTTTGAGTTCTCGCGTTTCCTCTGATTCCACAAGCAAGAACTCTTGATACGATCAGCATCGCGCCCGCCCTTCGCCAAAAACGCGAAGAACGGGGCACCCACGTTGTTTGATCGTGCTGAAGAGGTCAAAGGCTGGGCCAACCCGCCGTCTTCCACGAATCTGCCAGGATTCCCGGTGACATCGACTGGTTCCTTTATTTACCAAGGTGCCGGAACTGCTATTCCAGACGGCAATGGCGGAACACTGGCAACGTCGGTGGTCACGAACAATGCGAACCAGACTTTGACTCAGGTCACTGATGTCAATGGATCGGGAGCCACGGCCACACTTGCCAATTTGAACTACTACACCCTGCCGGACATAGTGCTGGGCGATCAGGGAACGTACTTCATCAGCGATGGGAATCAGATCGTAAACATCAATGAGTCGAGCGGCAGCGAGCTGTGGAGATGGCAACCGAGTTCGGGAACGGTGCAGATTGTTGCCGCTACCGCAGGTGGAGGCATCGCAGTTCGAAATATTGTGGGCGGTCAGGAAGATGTCGTTCGGCTCGATACAAGTGGGAATCCCACCTATGACACTTGGGGCACATCGGGTGGATCCGCTGGTTTTGGTGTCATTTCAAACATAAGTTACACTTCCAACGGATTGTGGTCAGGGACTACAGGAGATCCTGTCATTTCCAGTGTTATTGGAGATGATCTGTTGGAGGCGCTCAATCTTTGGGTATGGGGACACGGCGAGGGATCGGGCGACAAGCAAGGGCAGTCGGAAGCAGACCCGGCACTCAAACTCGTAGGAATTAGGGATTGCACTACGAGCGGAGGCTCGCCGCTTCAATATGAACGATCCCCATCGTACAAACTTGAGACCGCAGGAAATCAAACACCGACGGCTAACTATACGGTTTTTGAATTCTTAACACTGAAGAACTTGGCCCAATGCAAAGACGCGAAGGGTAACCCCACGGGTTCCTCGCCGTGTACTTACATTGGTGGCAATCGATTTGATGATCAGCTTTTTGTTCCGGCGCAGAGTGGGTCGCTTGTAAACGTACAGTCATTTCGATACGGATTGTCAGGAAAGCGTTTGTGGGAAGTTCACAGGATTGAGCGTACCGCAAAAAGTTTGGTTACATTGCAGCAGGAGCAAGTCGCGACCGACAACGTTGACCATCTCAACTTAAGTTTTGCTCCGTTGCAAGAGCCTTTGATAGACGGCTACACATCCCCCTATATCGGACCAAACTGTAGTAGTCCTCCAATGTATCCATGGGCAAAATGAAGGGAGTTAGATGACACCAGTGGGAAGCAGAATCGGTTTTGTTAGGAGGCGTATTCTCTGGTCGCTAGGGGGAGTTGTTGTCATGTTTTGCGCCTCATTTCTGTCGCTGTTTGTAATCGCGAGGCCGAATCCCACCAGGGCTGAGCAAGAACAAAAGGCTGTTTTCTCCTCATACCTTTTCGAATATCCTCTAATAGCGCGCCCCCTTCCAACTCTTTGTAGGTATTTGCAAGAACGCGACAATCTTGGTACCCCGGCGAAGCTAGTAGTTTCTAACAGAACTTTTACGCGTCTTCCCGCTCTGTTAGTCGTTGCTGACCTACCAGAGCAGCAATTTCATGCGAATGGCGTTCCATTCTCTACCTTTCGAGACTTCATTGCGCAAAACTTAAGCCCAGAAAACATCAGCTCTATTTTTGCGCCATCCAATGTACAAGTAGCGTTCTTACCAAAATCCTTGCATTCAAACGAGGATGACGCCGTATCTGTGACATTTAGTCGGGCTGGTTTTGATCGCGAGTTTTCTTGGGCAATGTTCTACTCTGAATTATCATGCGGAACCGAGAGTGGTAAAGAATATGTTTATCTTACAAGAGACTGGAAACATGGACAGAAATGGTACGTGGCAGGAGTCGATAGGCTTAGCGGAAGCAAGACAACAAAACGGGTCCCTAACGGAGAAAACTGAGCATGAGCAACCTGGGCCGAGTTGGTCGAGCTGATCCGCCCTTGGTCACGGGTTTGCCTGGCACAGCAGGTGTAGACGATTTTGTAGCGGCCAAAGCACTTTTGTTCATCAAAGGTCAACGGGATTCAGATCAAAGCCCGCAACGAAAACAAAACAAATCACTTGGAACTCCCAATTTCAGGAGATTTCAATAAGGACTCGAATCTGGTTCGGGACCAGGGGGTCGGAGGTTCAAATCCTCTCTCCCCGACCAATTTTTCCCGATTGATTTTGATAGTGAGCGCCGCCGGCAGACATCCTCGAGACAACCGGCAAGATGCCGCGCTGCTTACGCGGTTTCCTTTGACCGCATCAGGACACTATTCAAAACTTTATTCCTTTACGAAAACCGAACAAACTCTCCTCGTGCCAGCTCGGCGCGCGTGGCGTGGAAGAACTAGCCCTTCGGCCTCGTTGCGAGTAAGCGCTTTCCCGTCGTGGAGAGAGAAGTAGTTTCAGCTTGTTACGATTTGCGAACAGAAGCCAGAAAAGCATTGACTCAGAGTCTGTAAGAGCAGAAAATCATCGCGATTTCTGCGTCGCAGTTGAGTCAGGCGCTTCCCCTTTGTGTTATCGGGCCGATCTCCAGTGTTTTTCTTTGTTGACAGTCGAATCAAGAAATCTTAGACCTTGGTTGCTCAGAGAGTCTGGGTGCATAAGGATGTCTGTTTGCAGCGTGGCTTTACACCATCCTGGGGTCCAAAAGGAATTTCCCGCTAAATAATTTGTGTTCACAAAAATTCGGCGGATCGGGAGAAGAAAAATGAAGAGAACGCTTTTTGTGGCGGCGGTCGTCGCTCTCGGTGTCGCTGGAGTGCGCAGTCAAGCGCCTATAACACCTGCTGCGAAACAGGCGATCGCGCCGGTTCGTAGCGTGAGATTGCTGCCCCGGTTCCCGGATTTCGGGCAGCTTCCGCCACCCGGCATATATACAGGGCGCATCTTCAAACTGAGCCAGGATTATCCGCGAGTCCGTCCAGAGATCGAGCCCGCAGTGCAAAAAATCCTGGCCATCGATTTCACCAAGGATTGGAAAAAATATATGCTGGCCGTCCGCGACTACATTTATGAGGGCAATATCGAAGCGGATGGCGTGGCCAACGATTTTTACCTGGAAGACAACAAAGTGCGCCGCTGGTATCACGTGCCGTGGCAGCATTACGGCCCGTTCGGCCGCGAGGGGATTCATGGCCTGACTAAGGAAGGTCCGGTAAATCCTCAGGTGCTCGCGCCCAGCCAGACCAGTCAATGGCAAACCTACGCCGTGGGTTTTTATAACGCCCCAGGCGGGTACCAGATCGGACGGGTTTGGGCCGACGCCAATAATCCACGGATCGACATCATGCAGACCGAGGGCTTCCCAATCGGCACGGTGGTCGGCAAGGTGCTCTTCACAACGGCGCCGGTCTCGGAGGTTCCCTTTCTGACGAATCCGATCGAGTGGCTCGCGTATACCACCACCGCTTTTATGCCGGTGACCTCGCCACGCATCATGAACACAGTGCGGTTCATCCAGATGGACATCATGGTTCGCGATCCGCGCGCGGAGTTTGGCTGGACGTTCGGCACCTTCGTCTACAACGGCGCTCTGGCGGAAACGAATCTTTGGCACAACGTGGTGCCGGTCGGCCTGATGTGGGGCAACGATCCGACGGTCACCAGCCACGCGGACTCGAACCCCAAGCCCACCAAGACGATCATCAATCCCGACCTCCATCAGACGGTGATCAACACCGATCCCAACATGCCTGCCATGCATCTGGGCTTCGGGCTGCGGTTGAATGGTCCGGTGGACAACGTGGCTTCTTCCTGCATGTCGTGCCACTCGACCGCGCAATATCCGGCGATCTCGCCAATCATGCCCAGCATGGCCCTGATCGACGGCAAGGAACCCGCGCCCGGAAGCAAGGATTGGATGCGCTGGTTCCGCAACATCGCATGTAAGAAGCCTTTCGATGTGCAGGGGACGTCAACAGACTATTCGTTGCAACTGGCGGCCAGTATTCAGAATTTCCTGGCCGCGCGGTCTGCGTCCGACGGCGGGTTGTATAACGTACAGTATTGGAACGGTCTCCCTGTCCATCAAATCTACGGGCAGCGCGGGGCGGAACCGGATCAGAATCAGAAATAAGCCGCACTCTATCAGGAGAAAGCCATGTCGCAGCTATCGGACTACAACAAATCGCTCACCGTGAAGTTTTTCGAGCAGGTGTTCAACCAGCAGAACTATGACCTCGTGAAGGTCCTCATCAGTCCGGACTATAAGTTTAATGGAGTGGCCACAACCGCCGATCAAACCGTGGCCTGGGCCAAGAGCCTTCAGGCAAAGTATCCCGGTTTGCATTTCAGTATTGAAGCCATCCTGGGGGAGGACGAAAAAGTTGCGCTACGCTGGCGCATGGACGTAACTGACCCAGGCACCGGGACCAAGGGCTACGTATCGGGCACGAACATTCTCGTGTTCGTCAGCGGGCAGGCGCTCACCAACGACCAGGGAGGCGGCGACACGTTCGTTCCGCTGGCTGCGCCAGTGGGCGCATAGGAAAGAAAGGGCGGGTTGTGGGTGCCCACCAGTTGAGCAATTCGCCCGCGTATCATTCACTGTGCTCAACCCTGCTCAATGATCTTCCATTTCTGGCCTGATCACCGCCGTTTCCAAACCATCTTTATGACGGTGGCTTTGCTCCTGCCGTTAGTCTTTTCTGATAAATCTGCCAGTCAGACGACCATTGGAAAACCTGGCGATGCTGTCGCCTCAATTAGAGGCAAGACATTCTCTCTAAGTAATGAAGTCATCGAGCAGGAGTGGAGCGTTTCCGATGCAGGGCTCCGGCCCACTCTCGTCACAAATCGTCTGACCGGTGAAGCCGTGCCTCTGTCTGAAGCGTTCACGATCACTATTTTGGAAGGCGGGGTTATTAGAGCTTCCGAGATGATTGTGGTGAGCGGTCCAGAGATTAAAATTTTAGCCGCGGATTCCAAGTCGCCGCAGCGCTCCTTTCAGTTTCGCGGCAAACAAATCGGATTACATCTCGAAGACAAAGACCACCGGCTGAGCGCAATTTGGCATGGGATTTTGCGCGATGGATCAAATTATGTGCGACAGGAATTGACTCTTCAGGCAAAAGACAAAGATGTGAGCATTACGAGCGTTCGCCTCATCGATCTGCAAATCAAGGATCTGGAAATCAGGGGAGCGCATGTGTTAGGGGCCGTAAAAGGCTCACCTATTGTTGTCGGCAACACGTTTTTTGGATTCGAGCACCCGCTATCGGAGAGTAGAGCAATTGACGATCGCGCCATTGCTGCAATCTCGCGCGAATTGCCTCTCAGAGCCGGTCAGTCCGTAACGTATTCCTCTGTGATCGGCGTCACAGTTCCCGGCCAGCTTCGGCGCGGATTCCTGCAATACGTTGAACGGGAGCGGGCTCACCCTTATCGAACTTTCTTGCAATATAACTCCTGGTACGATCTCGGATATTTCAATAAGTACGATGAAAAAGGCGCCGTCGATGTCATCAATGCCTTTGGAACCGAACTCACACGTAAGCGCGGCGTCAAGCTGGATTCTTTCCTCTTTGACGATGGCTGGGATGATGATCGGACACTTTGGAGTTTCCATTCCGGCTTTCCGAATGGCTTTACGCCTGTAACAGAAGCAGCGGCAAAATACGATGCAGCACCCGGCATCTGGCTGTCTCCCTGGGGAGGCTACGGAGAGCCGCATCAACGGCGCGTTAAGTTCGGTAAGGAACACGGGTTTGAAATCAATGAGAAAGGATTCATGCTCTCCGGGCCGAAGTATTACGCACGTTTTCGCGACACGTGCCTGGAGATGATCCGCAAATATGGCGTGAACCAGTTCAAGATCGACGGAACCGGAAACGCAGACCAGGCATTTCCCAGTAGTGAGTTTGACAGCGACTTCGCTGCGGCTATCCATTTGATTGGCGAACTGAGGGCTGAAAAGCCCGACCTCTATATCAACCTTACGACGGGAACGTATCCGTCTCCATTTTGGCTGCGGTATGCCGATTCCATTTGGCGAGGCGGCGAGGATCACAGCTTCGCCGGTGTCGGCAGCTTTCGCCAGCGCTGGATCACGTATCGCGATTCCGATACTTACGCCGGCATCGTTCTATCCGGGCCGCTGTTTCCCCTGAATTCCTTAATGCTACATGGGCTGATCTACGCCAAACATGCCCAACATCTCGATACCGACCCCAACAATGATTTTGGCGATGAAATTCATGATTATTTCGGCACAGGCACGCAGCTCCAAGAGATGTACATCACGCCTGCTCTGCTATCACCGGATAACTGGGACACGCTGGCGGAAGCGGCAAAGTGGTCGCGCGAGAATGCCGATGTGTTGGTGGACACGCACTGGGTTGGCGGCGATCCCGCCATGCTTGAAGTCTACGGCTGGGCTTCATGGTCTTCCCGCAAAGGTATTTTGACGCTGCGCAATCCCAGCGACAAACCGCAAGATTTTTCTATTGACGTTCAAAAAATCTTCGAGCTGCCACCCGGAGCAGCACAACACTACCGCGCGCACAGTCCGTGGCAGAAAGATCGCAGCCAACCTGTGGTCGAGTTGCAAGCGGGAAAAGCCTATACACTCCATCTTCAGGCATTTCAGGTAATCAACCTGGAGGCTCTGCCAACCAACTGACTCCGTTTGCAGGAACTCTGTGGTCTGATTGAACCTGTAGCGAACACTTTGCGGAGCCATTACATCTTCCATTCAGTTCAACTTACGGAGATGTCTCGCTGGCCGGAATTGCTTCTAGGCGAAGGTTGAGATCGCCGCCTTCCTGCAGATGCACGGAGCGGCTGCGATCTTCAAAGGGCTGGAGAAAATCCGGGTTCAGGGATGCACCCCGTTCCAGATCTTCGAAGGCGAATACTTTGTAGTCCCCGGGAACGATGCTTTTCATTGAGAATCTTCCCGACTGGTCGGTCATTGATTGCCGGTAATAACGCGTGTGAGCGGTCCGAGTACCCTCGGGAACGAGCACGACCGAGGCCCCGGCCGCAGGCTGGTCACTGCTCGAAACATCGCCTTCCAGGCGCGCGACTTTGGAGCTGAGCGTGAGATCCAAGGCCGGAAGTGGCTGGCTGCGAGCGACGGTTACGCCGGTTTCAAGCGCGTCCGCGGCTCCTGTAGATTTCATGTAATATCCGGCGGGCAAAGAGGAGAAATTGAGTAGGTACGTGCCCTCGGGAACATCGGTGAACAGGAAGCCGCCGTCTGAGTTCACCGAAGCGTTATCTACGCCGGGCATAAGCGCGGTCACAGAGGAATTGCCTTCAGGTTGAAGTTCAACGCTTATGTGGCTGAGGTCAATCTTGGCTTTGTCGTCGCCCTTATCATCCAAATGAATGCGTCCGCTCACATCGGTTCCGGGGCCGATGGCGATTTCTATTTTACTCAGGTTGACTTTGTCCACATCGACCGGCTTGCTGCCAAAAAACATTTTGCTCTTTTTTGTCTGCGGGTCAACCTGAGCCAGCAGGACGTAGTTTCCGGGGAGGACGTCATGCAATTCGAAATTACCTTTAACGTCCGTTACGCACTGCCGGGTTGAAGAAGGACTTCCGTCGGCGTCGACAAGAGTTACTTCTGCCTGTGTTGCCGGAATCGAATTTCCAGCGGTAAGCACTTTTCCGCTGACATCGACCGTACGGACGGACGGCAGCGTGAGATCGATGCCGGAGAGATCGGCTCCCGGCAGGACGACCAATTCGACGGCGCGAATAAGGTCGCTGCTGCCGGGGTAATATGCGGCGGCATAAGCCTCTTTGGAGGATGACTTACTGGAAGAAGACTTGCTGTGTTCGCCTCCGGAAACTGTGGAAGCACGCAGGTAATAGCGGCCTGGGGCCAGCCCTGGAATTCGATATTCGCCTTCAGGGTTCGTCAATGAAGGGGAGCGCACCCCGTGTAGTTGTTTTTGTCCGCCGTCGTAGAAATATCGCAAGACCTCGACCGACACTCCTGTAAGAGCCTTACCCGCTGCATCCCTGACGTGACCGGCCACAACCGCACCCGGCGTCAGTGGCAGAATCAGGTTGTCAATGTGCTGGTCGGCAACCACGGTAAGCAGTTTGCTGCCAGATCCATTTCCGCCGCGGCGTTGCCCCACATAGTCCTCGCGCGACGCAGAGATCGCGTATCTGCCCGGCGCCAGGCCATCGAGTAAAAAGTGACCCTCGGCATCAGTGCTCGCCGAAGAAAAATGTCTTCCACCTTGTCCCGGCTGAAAATTGCGCGCCCAAACGTTGGCAGACTTGAGCGGCTGGCCGGTAATAACATCCACTACAGTGCCCGAGATGGACGAAGTCGCCTGGGAAGTCGCTTGAGATGGCTGCACATCCTGCGCGCATGCGCAAAAACTTGCAGCGAGGAGGCCCAACAAGATCCCGAAGATGAAGACAATTCTTGCCACTCGATCATCCCAATGATTCGTTAGATGCGTCGGAAAGCCTGTTCTTTCCCACTGATTAGTGTAGTAGACTGTCCACCCCGAAGGGCGATTATCCTCGACTGGAACGGATTTTATGAGCAAACCTCTTGCCAAAAAAGTGCTTTTGATCGGCTGGGATGCCGCCGATTGGAAGATTGCCAACCCACTCCTCGATCAGGGCCTAATGCCCACGCTGGATAATTTTATCAACCACGGAGTGATGGGCAATCTGGCCACGCTGCGCCCCATCCTTTCACCCATGCTATGGAACTCGATTGCTAC
>DATBZH010000087.1:0-8200 GCA_036513255.1 Candidatus Sulfotelmatobacter sp.
GCGTCCGCTGGAACAGACTGGAAGATGACCACCGAAACGCTGACTTACTCACGTTCCAAGGGTGTGTTCGCCGGCCTGACGCTGGAAGGCGCAGTCGTGGAGCAGGACAACGACTCCACTCGTGCGATCTACGGCAAGCAAATGGCGTTCCGCAATATTCTCTCCGGCAAAGCGACGACTCCGCGAAGCGCAGACGCGTTCCTGAAGGCCGTTGCCGAGGCAGGCCAACAGGCTAAGATTGCCGAAGCAAAATAAAGATAGAAGGTAATTTCTAAGAAAAACAGCTACCACGATCTGTGGGCCGAAACCCCCGACCGGTTTCGGCCAATGGTTCTAAACGCTCCTAATGTCAGCGTGATTCTCTTGTCTTTCGAAAGGCGGCACGAACATGAAAGTCAGCTTACGGAAGCGTTTTGGTGTCCCACTAGCCTGCCTCACCTTTTGGCCGATCTTGGCATTGGCTCAGTCTGCAGATGGTGGGCAAAACCTGGAGGACTGCAAAGCTGGCCGGGATACCTGTGACCGCTCCAGGTTGAGCCAGTCGGAAGCTTCGGACGTAGCCCTCGCAATCCACGGGCGAAACGTTGTGAACTGCCGGGAAGGTGACGCCTCCTGTGACCGTTCAAAACTCACCCAACCTGAAACGATTGCGCTGGAAGTCGCCGATCACCAGAGAAATGTAACCAACTGCAATGACGAAATGTTGTCATGCGACCGGTCCAAGCTGACTCCGATGGAAACCCGAGCAATGGCCGCAGCGCAGCATGAGCGCAATCTGGCCGCCTGCAAGAATGGATGGCTTACCTGCGATGCATCCAAACTGACTTCGGCGGAAACCTTGCAAGTGAACGCCGCAAAGCACCGGCTCAATGCATCCGATTGCGAGAACGCGTCCGGGCTATGCGATAACTCCCAGTTATCCCCTTCGCAATCCAAGGGTGCGACCGCCGCAGAACTCCGGCACAACGCGCAAAATTGCGCGAATGGCTGGGATCAGTGCGAGCACTCCAAACTCACTCCCCTGCAAGCGAAACAAACAGCTCTCTCGGAACACCAGCGCAACCTCTCGGCTTGCAGAGACGGGATGGAAACTTGTGACTACACAAACCTGACTGCATCGGAGACCAAGAGCTTGGCCGATGCCGAACACAAGCGGAATTACGCAGCTTGCCTGAAAGGCTACGGCTATTGCGATGCTTCCCGCCTCACGGATGACGAGGCTCGAACGATCCATCCAAGCAACTGATTCTTGCAGAGCCCGAAATGCTGTTGCTTCTCTAGGAGCTTATGATTCAACGACATTGTCCACGGTGCAATAGTGAATTGGTGAGAGCACAGCGCACCGATCAGCAGGGATTGCCAGGACCCTCGCAAATCGCATCTCCCGGCTGGCGATGCAGTGTTTGCGGAGGCGAGTTCACGACGGAGCAAGTCCGCGACAGCAAGCGGACAAAAATTCACTAACACCGTGCCCGCAAAGGCGAATCCGTCGGTGCCGACTCAAACGAAATCGAAGGAATCAGAGCATCTTGCTCTGAATTATTTTTATAGACAAGTCAATTCTTCCCTGCCCCCGGCGTGCGCTGGATCTTAACTCCCGCCACAATGCGCTGCATTTCCGGATCGTCGTGCAGGTTATCGAACAAGCGGTTCGTCGCGATGCCGACAACGTCATCCTCATGCTGATCGTAAGCGATTTTCAGATACTTCAAGGCGTCCCGCTTATCTCCTTCGAGGGCGCAGGTCCCGGCCAACGTGAGCGGCGAAAACTTTCCCTGATCGTAGAGCTTTTGCTGTTCATTGCGTATGTTCTCGAACATGGCGTGCGCTCCGCCAGCCGCATATCCCTTCTCGGCGGCCGAGGCGACAACCAGCGCCGTGCTGTCATGATTCAGCGTTGCGCTCT
The DNA here is from genome assembly GCA_036513255.1 of Candidatus Sulfotelmatobacter sp. Taxonomy (GTDB): domain Bacteria; phylum Acidobacteriota; class Terriglobia; order Terriglobales; family Acidobacteriaceae; genus Sulfotelmatobacter. The sequence goes on from DATBZH010000087.1 coordinate 1,907, forward strand.
TTCGTAACTCCATCAGATAATTCGGATAGTCGCCCATGTTCAGATAAATTCTCGCCAGGTAACGAGGTGGGGATACGAACTCTGGTTCGGCCTTTTCCATCTGCCGCAGCAGGTCAAGCGCTTCCTGCTGCCGTCCCATCTCATACAACAGGATTCCCTTGTCTGCCAGCACCGACTTGGATGTGGGGTCGAGCGCCTGCGCGCGCTCAATCTCCGTGAGCGCCTCGGAATAGCGGCCCATCGTTTTCAGCACCGGCGAATACCAATGGTGTGCATTCGCGTTGTTGGGGTCGAGTTCAATCGCACGGCGAAATTCGCGATCGGCAGTCGTAGCGTCCCACGTTCCCCAAAACGAAACAAAGGCGAGCGACGCGTGCGCTCGCGATGATTTGTCATCGAACTCAACCGCTTTGCGCGCCGCAGCCAGCGCCCGCGGATACGCTTCGCTACTCTTCATCGCACTAAATTCGCGCAGCAGGTTGTAGGAGTCGGCCAACCCGCAATAGGCATCCGAGTATTCCGGATCGTGCACAATCGCCTGCGTGAACGAGTCCACCGCTTTTTGCAGATCGCCGGGCGTGCGCTTGTTCCAGTAGTAGCGGCCTTGCAGATAAAGATCCTTGGCTTCCTTATTCGCCGGATGCAACCCAGCATTCGCGGCCGAGTGCGACGAATTGCCCGCAGCTTTTATCCCATGAAACCCGAAGAATATGATCCCCGCCGCCAACAGTAGTGCCAAAACCAGCGTGGCATGCTGCAACCCTCGCGACGCAGGCGAAAACGCCGGTGGCGAAATCAAACTATCCGTAATGGCCACCGAACTTACTGCCGGCTCTAACTCCGCCTCACTCGCATCGGACGCAGGCAACGTCACTGTGCTTGAAGTTGGGACTTCAAAAGTCGGCGCGATCCATCGGTACCCACGGCGCTCGATGGTTTCTATAAAGAAAGGATTCTCGGCGGGATCGCCCAGCGCATCCCGCAGTCGCTTGATGGCGCTGCTGATGGCACGGTCAAAATCGACAAAAACATCCTGGGGCCAAAGTGCATGCCGGAATTCTTCGCGCGTCACAATTTCATTCGGCCGGCTGAGCAGGACTCCGAGGGCGCGAAAGGGTAGGTCTTGAATCTTTACCTTGGTTCCTTTCTTGCGCAAATCCCCCGCACGCAAGTCCGCCTCAAATACACCGAAGCGCACAACCGACTGGGGTTCGCTGGACACAGTCATTGGCGTTGATGCTCCTAGGGAGGGTAGTTTCAAGTCTACCATCCCGAAAACCCCGTTGGACTGGCACTTTCGGGCACTCCGCTCCAGACAAGAACTCCCTGTAACCCATTGTTAATAGACAAAATATCTCGTCACTTCGGTATAACCAAGCCGTCGCTTTACCCTAGCCACCAATTCAGGTGATAGTCGGCTTGAATTCGCGGTCGTCTTAGCCAGTTGGCGAGCGGCCCGCGCCGGAAAATAGAACCAGCAACCGGCGTCCTTTAATGCGAGCGAGTTCTACCGGTTCCCAGGAGAGACTTCCATGAATTGCATGCGCCGCCAAACCAAGACTTCCAACCGCGCCAGATTCGCGCTTATCCTGATCGCCGTTGTCCTCGGCATCGCTGCCTCGGCCATCCCGAGCTACGCCCAGATTCCCTCGCCAGTAGTTCTTTACACATTTCAGGGCGGCACGACCGACGTTTGGTTTCCTTGGGGTCCCATGGCTCAAGGGCAGGACGGCAATCTTTACGGCACCGGCCAAGGCCGTGGTGCTAACAGCACGGGCGGCGTATTCAAAGTGACTCCGGCCGGAGTCGAGACCCTGGTAGCCAGCTTCCCCGGCACATGGGTCAGCTGCGGCTATGGGCTCGCCCTGGCGATGGACGGGAACTTTTACGGTACCTGCCAACTCAGTGGAGCTAATAACGCCGGCTTCATCTATCGCGTAACCCCAGCCGGAGTTTTGACCGATATCTACGACTTCTTAAACACTACATCCGAGGCCTGTTGCCCTTTCGGTGCGCTGGTTCTGGGCGCAAACGGCGATCTTTATGGAACGACGGGAGAATATGGTTCGTCCTACAGCCCCCAAGTTGCGTTTAGCATTACTACAAAGGGCGTTTACAAGACGCTTTACACCTTCGCCAACGGAAACTCCCTTCCCTCGGTTTTGACTGCGGGCGGCGACGGAAACTTCTACGGCACCGAAGCCGATGCCGACGGCTACGGCAACGCCGGTGGAATCTTCGGCATTTCCGCGGGCGGAGCCTTCAAGGTCCTCTACGGCTTTGACAATGCCGTGAACGTGTCCGGGCCCAGTTCAGGTGTGGTCCGGGACTCGAATGGAAAACTCTACGGAACCACGGCTTTTCCGTCCGGCACCGGCAATGGCGCCCTCTATGACGTGACGGCAGGCGGCGTGCTCACCGACATCTATAACTTTCCTGCCGCGCTCAACTTCGACGAGTCGGCCAACAACATGATGCAGGCCAGCAATGGAAACCTCTATGGCGCGAGCTATAACGGAGGAACTGGCGCCAGCGGCGGCCTCTATGAAGTTACCTCTACCAACGTCTTCTCGTCGTACTCCTTCGCCACTGACAGCAACATGGGCGGCGGCCCCAGGGCCCCGCTAATGCAGCACACCAACGGCATCATTTATGGAAGCAACAGTTCGGGCAATGCTGTGACGGGGGGTACCTTGTTCGAACTGAAGATTGGCGCGTCTCCGTTCATCTCCCTGGTCACTCCTGTCTACGCCGGCAAAGTCGCCTCCACGGTCGGCATTCTGGGCCAGGGTTTCAGCTCGAAGTCTGTCGTTGAGTTCGGAGGCACAAAAGCCACCGCCACAAAACTCACCGGCGCCACCTACATTCTGGCTGAGGTCCCCACGGGCGCGCTAACCGGCGACATCACCGTCACCACGGGATCGACCGTGCTCTCCACCACCGCAAGCTACAGGATCACGCCGACCTACAAAAGCTTCACGCCCCCGAGCGGTCCAGTCGGAACTGTAGTGACATTCAACGGCACTGGCCTGACTCAAACCACGAAGGTGACCATCGACGGTATATCGGCGGCGTTCACGGTGGTCTCCGATTCCGAAATCACCACGACCGTTCCCGCCGGAGCCGCGACCGGCAAGATCGTCGTGACCACAAAAGGTGGCAGCGTTACCAGTTCCACCAGCTTCACCGTCAATTAGGGTCCGCAGTCACATCTCTGATTCGCGAAGGAATCGAACCTTAAAATACGATCACCCGGAAGCCGAGACATTTCGCGACTCATCGGCTCCGGGCCCCATTCAGTGCATATTGGCGGCAATGCTCCAAATAGGCGGATTCATGCCTCCCGACCAATTCAACAACGCTGGTCCAGAGCCAGGATGGCGCATCGAGCTTTTTACTGCGATTTTGTTTTAAGACCATTTGCCATTTTTTTCGGCCACGCTTGTCCATTTGTTCCGCGTGAGCTGCGCCAACTACAGCTGCCAGGAATCGCGCCGCGCCTATCGCCTCTTCCCGCGTGAGTTGATCCATTTCGAGTTTGAGGTCTTGCGGCAGCAGTTCCCGAAGGATGGCAGGCTTGCCCAAAAAATGTCCTGCCAGCATGCGCTGCCCGAGGAAAGGCGATAGTTTTCGCGCGCCCTCGACGACGCGCTTGGCATAGTCCCGCGGCATAGGCGCCTTCGCGGAATGCGGCGCTCCTGCGGGCACAGCCTCCTTAATATCGACCAAACAAAAGCCCTCGCTATTTTTCTTCTTCTTGCCGATGCCCACTAGGACGGCGAACCGCAGCCGACCGAGAGAGCTGCACCCCTTCATCCAGTAGGCAGCATCGACGACTTCCACCTCGTCACGCTTGTCGCGCTGCTTAAGGGACGTGACAAGGTCGCGTACCTCCGGAAGTTTAAATATTCGCTGAATCTCTTTCCTCTCAGCGGCGGTTACGGGCCAGAATCGTTTGCCCATCGGAATCTCAGGTCTCACGTCTTCAAGACGCTCTTCCGCAAGATGGCGCCAACGGCGCTTTAGAGCGCGTTTCAGCACGCGCTGCACCGATACAGGAGCGTCAGATTTTCTTGGATTTTTCCCTGGATTGGCCAACGCGTCCTCATATCCTTCCATCATTTGTTCCAGCATGAGCGCAGTCGTCACACCTGGCAGATCCGAGCCCCGAATTGCAGTTGCAAGTGAGAGCCCGAGGCGAATGAGATCGTGCGCAGGATTACCTATAACCGTCTGATCCAGATCCCGGATAGCTATCTTTACTCGGCCCTTGGCATCGGCCACAGGTCCCAAGTTCCCCAGATGGCAATCGCCGCAAATCCAGATGGGCGGGCCCTGCGGTAAAGATCGCGCTGTGGACGAACCCAACCATTCGTAGAACTTAAAAGTGCTTCCGCGAACGTAGGAATGCGCTGAGAAGGCCATTTTCAGTCGCCGTCGCTCGGTCAGTACGGCCTCCCGATCCTCGGGTTTGCAGATATCAGTTCGCGGAGTGTTCATTGGACTTCATATTAATCCCTTTTCTCAATTTCAATCGATATTAGATCTCCTCCAAATAACTGACAAATCTGAAGTTAACAAGCAACTGATGAGGAGCGAACCGAGTCTTAGTTTTGTACTTAATTGAGGAGGCACATCTTGGCGGCACAACCTTTGCGGCCGGCTGTAGATCGGGAGTTACCTTTCAACGTCGCAAAAAATGAAGCCTACACTTCAGCCGTTTCATGGGCAGCGGTAGTTGGGGGCGCTTTTGTGGCCGCAGCTCTTTCCCTCATCCTGTTGTCATTGGGAACGGGACTTGGGTTCTCGGCCATATCCCCTTGGTCAAATAACGGAGTTTCTGCAGCGGCCATCGGAAGCGGGGCCATCGTGTGGCTCATCCTGACTCAGATCCTGGCTTCGGCTCTTGGCGGTTATCTGGGAGGCCGATTACGAACAAAATGGACTGGGGTTCACACCGACGAAGTCTATTTTCGTGATACCGCGCACGGGTTGCTCGTGTGGGCGGTAGGAATGGTGATTACAGCCGGCTTCCTGGCATCCTCTGCGGCCTCTTTTGCGGGCACGCAGAAGGCTGTGGCAACGACCGGTTCCACTCAGGAATCCTCGATCGATCCCACCGCATACTTCGTCGACACGTTACTTCGTGGCAACGCTTCTGCCGTCGAGAAGCAAGATGTGTCCGAGCGAGCTGAGGTATCGAGGATATTTGCTCACGACCTCCACCAAGGAGCTCTGCCATCTGGAGACCGGTCATATCTGGCCCAATTGGTATCGGCGCGGACTGCCCTCAATGCATCCGACGCGGAGAAGCGAGTGACCGATGTCTTCGGTCAAGCTCGGGAATCGGCCGATCGGGTGCGAAAAGCGATCGCTCATCTTTCGCTTTGGCTATTTGTGGCCCTACTCAGCGGTGCATTCTGTGCAAGCTACGCAGGAACGATCGGTGGAAAGCAGCGGGATCACGTCCCGGTCTAGATTCTGTATGAACCTAAATAATTAAGGAGGCTATATGCGTTCAATTTTGCTTCTGCTTCTGGGCGTGCCGATACCGATTGTTATTCTCATCGCGCTTCTGAGTCACTGACTGTAAAGACAGGTCAAGTTCACGGCAAGTTCCAAGGTCTGTTGCGTGGCACTAGAACGATCCACAATGAGGAGTTTAAACATGGCTGAAAAAGAAGTCCTGAAGGATCTCCTGGAAGACGAAATCAAAGATCTGTATTCCGCTGAGAAGCAACTCACCAAAGCCATTCCGAAAATGGCAAAGGGATCGAATGATCCCGCTCTTCAGGATGCGTTTAAAGGGCACCTAAAGGAAACCGAAGCGCAGGTGCAGCGGCTCGAACAGATCGCGGGGATACTCGAAATCAAGCCGAGAGGGAAAAAGTGCGTGGGCATGGAAGGCTGCATTAAGGAAGGCGCGGAGGCATTGAGCGAGGACGGGAACGAAACCGTCCTTGATCTCGGCATCATCGGCGCTGGCAGCAGGGTTGAGCACTATGAAATAGCTGGTTATCTAACTGCAATCGGTCTGGCGGAACAGATTGGTGAAAAAGAAGTCGTCAGCTTGCTAAAGAAATCCTTGTCAGAAGAACAGGGAGCGGAAGACAAGCTGAGGAAGATTGCCGCGAATTTATTGAGCGGCGCGCCGCAGAAAGCAGCGGCCTAAGATTCTTTATCTTTCAGCGCGGAAACGCCGCTCCCTAGGGGCGGCGTTTGGGTTTTTCACGAGATCTGGATTGAAGGGAATCCCGAATGCTCACTAAGCGAATGGGTTACGCAGCAGTTTTG
>DATBZH010000088.1:0-2466 GCA_036513255.1 Candidatus Sulfotelmatobacter sp.
CCAGGATGGGTTACAAAGGCCTGGAAGAGGTTCGCCAGGGAAAATATTTCGAGCTTACACTCGATGGCGGTCTAAGCCGCGAGCAGGCGCAAACGGAAGTCGAGCGTATTGCTCGCGAAGTACTCACAAATCCCGTCATTGAAGAGTTCCGCTGCTCCCTCGCAGACTGAATTCACGGAGTTCCCGCATGTGTGGAATTGTTGGCTATGTCGGCAAGAAGGAAGTAGTTCCGATCATTATCGAGGGTCTGCGGCGGCTTGAGTACCGCGGCTACGACTCGGCCGGAATCGCCGTCGCCGGCAACGGGGACAAGCTGCAGCTCCGGCGCGCGGAAGGCAAATTGCGTAACCTTGAAGAAGTCATCCGCCTCAAGCCGCTCGAGGGAAGCTACGGCATTGGCCACACGCGCTGGGCCACTCATGGACGTCCCACGGAAGAAAATGCCCACCCCCATCGCGACTGCACCGGCAAGATCGTGGTCGTCCATAACGGTATCGTCGAAAACTATCTCAGCCTGAAGAAAAAGCTGATCGAAGACGGGCACACGTTTTCCACGGAGACTGATACCGAAGTCATCGCCCATCTGGTCGAAAAGCATCTTTTCAAACCCGGGAACGGCCATCGTCACTCTTTGGAGGATGCGGTGCGCCGTACCGTGAAAGAACTGAGCGGCGTTTTCGCTTTGGCCGTTATCTCGGTCGATGAGCCCAACAAAATCGTGGCGGCGCGCAACGGCCCGCCACTCGTGATTGGGTTGGGAAATGATGAATACTTTGTGGCCTCCGACGTCCCTGCGATTCTTTATCACACCCGCGATATTTTCTTTCTGGCCGACGGCGACCTTGCCATTGTCACTCCGGTTGGCGTTCAGCTCACGGACTTCGACGGAAAGCCCATCCGGCGCCAGGTTCAGCACGTGACCTGGGATCCGATCATGGCGGAAAAGGCCGGCTTCAAACATTTCATGCTCAAGGAAATTTACGAGCAGCCGCGCGCCATCCGTGAAACCACCTTGGGACGAGTCTCCCTGGACACCGGTCACATCTTCCTCCACGAGATGCAAATCAGCGAGGCCGAATTCCACGCCGCGAAAAAGATCAACATCCTAGCTTGCGGCACCAGTTGGCACGCTGGACAGGCCGGTAAGTTCATGATCGAAAGCTTCGCCCGCGTTCCCGTCGAAGTGGATTATGCCAGCGAGTGGCGCTACCGCGATCCCATTGTCGGCGAGAACACCATCACGCTCGTCATTTCACAGTCGGGCGAGACCGCAGATACCATCGCTGCTCAGCGCGAAGCCAAAACGAAAGGCTCGCACACGGTCGCTATCTGTAACGTGGTCGGGTCGATGATCACTCGCGAAGCCGCCGGAACAATTTATACTCACGCCGGTCCCGAGATCGGAGTGGCCTCGACCAAGGCCTTTACCTGCCAGCTCACTGCTCTATATCTTTTCGGGCTCTATTTGGCACAAGTGCGCGGCGCCATGACGGCCGAGCAAATTCGCACCGCCGCGCAGGAATTGACTCTGATCCCAGCAAAACTGGAAACCATTTTCACTCACGACGAAAAATATGAAGACTTGGCCAAGCGTTTCCAGCGTGCTCACGACTTCCTTTTTCTCGGCCGCGGCATTCACTATCCCATCGCTCTCGAAGGCGCCTTGAAGTTGAAAGAGATTTCCTACATCCACGCCGAAGGATATCCTGCGGGTGAGATGAAGCATGGTCCCAATGCGCTGATCGATGAGAACCTGCCAGTGGTCGTCATCGCCACCCGAGACACCAGCGATCCTGACTCGATGCTGCGCTACGAGAAGACGATGTCAAACCTGAAAGAAGTTAAGGCTCGCTCCGGCGTCGTCATCGCGCTCGCCACTGAAGGAGACGAAGAGATAAAAGAAGCCGCCGATCACGTCCTGTATGTCCCCGCCGCACCAGAAGAGCTCTCGCCGATTCTGGAAATCGTTCCGCTGCAGTTGCTCGCGTATCACATTGCGGTGCGCCGCGGCTGCGATGTGGATCAGCCGAGGAATCTTGCCAAGTCGGTCACGGTGGAATAGTCGCTGATCGGCTTCGGCGATAGGAAAAGTGTCCAACCAATTTTCCACGCGGTTGCGCCCTCTAATTATTCACTCGGAAGAATGATCGGAGGATTTATGGCAAGCGCATAACAGAAAACGGCTGCTAAGAAAAACCTTAAGAAAGCAGCAACCGCTGCAAGGAAACGAACAATCGCTCACCTTCGGAAAGCGACCCGGACTGCGCTCGGAAAACAAGCGTCCAAAGTTGCTCGCCATAAAGCGGCCTGACGCTGCCGATGTTGACGATCACTTGGGCAAACCCTTCTCGTCGTATAACAATTCGCCGTGATCCATTGCGCAGTACGGTTCCTTCCACCAGGGCGCGCACTCCGGCGCGATCTTCAGCAGCCGCCCCGCCATTCTTAGTTAGTTAGGGCGCCGCA
>DATBZH010000089.1:0-2483 GCA_036513255.1 Candidatus Sulfotelmatobacter sp.
GTCGACGGCCGCGTTGCGCGATGGCGTGAAAAGTCATCAGAGATGGGTCGAGAGTTGGATTCTCTGGCGGATGTCATTTCCTTCGGCGTCGCTCCGGCGATGATCGGCTATGGGCTCGGCATGCAGGGATTGTTCGATCGAATCATCTTGGGGTTTTTCGTGGCCTGCGGCGTTTCGCGACTGGCTCGATACAATGTCACGGCAGAGGCGCTTTCCGCTGGCGCTGGGAAAGTCACCTTTTTTGAAGGCACGCCGATTCCGACGTCATTTGTTCTGGTGTGCCTTATGGCGGCGGCCACCGCGCTGGGCGCAATTGGCGAACAGTTATGGTTCGGTGAACTCAAGATCGGCGGACATGCGTTGCATCCGCTGACGCTATTGTTTGGGGTATCGGGATCTTTGATGATCAGCCGAATCCGCATACCAAAACTCTAGGATTGACGTGTGATTGTCGTGATGCCATCCGCCTGACGCCTCGCAACGCGGACGCTGCCATACGAGGGGAATTATTCTAAAATCGCGGCTCACGCTCAAAAGGGAGAAATCATGACGAAGCAAAAGTACATTCTGGCGCTGACAGGAGCCGCTCTGGCGGCTGCATGTCTAGCCGCGGGCCTTGTGAGAGCTTCCGATCAAGGGAGCTGGCCAGCGAGCAAAGTCAACGCTCCCACGCCGCAGGTGGCGGGTATGCCGGCAGCGCTTGCGAAGAACCTGGCCAACTTCGACGACCTCGACTTCCATGTCTACACCGGCCAGCAGTGGGCGAACCTTCACAAGAGCCATGCACAAGACATCGTGGTGTATTACCCGGATGGTCACACCACCAAAGGGATTCCAGATCACATCAAGGAGCTGAGTTTCATGTGGACCTTTGCTCCGGACAACCGCATCACCGAGCATCCGGTGCGTTTTGGCACGGCAGACGCTGAATGGACCGCTGTCATGGGTTTTCTGGATGGCACGTTTACGAAGCCCATGACTCTACCGGACGGCACCGTCATTCAGCCGACGGGAAAGGCTTACCATCTGCCGATGGCGACCCTAGGACATTGGAACAAGCAGGGCGTCATGGCCGAGGAATATCTGTTCTGGGATAACGCCACGCTGATGAAGCAGATCGGTGTCGGCAAATAACGGGCAGAGGGAAGGCCGAACGAGCCTTGCTGGCCCGTTTAGTACGCTAGAGTTTTGAGTCTTGCTTCTCTTTCCTGAGTAGCGGTCTACCTACGAAGAAGTACATGGACAGCGGCAGGGAGCCGGGGATCAGCAGAACCCACGGGAACGGTTTTGCCGCAAGCGACGCGACAACACCGTAGGTCAAGCATGTGGCCAGCAGAACCAACAAAGTCGGCAGCACCCAGGACTTATGAACTTGAAATGCAGTGAGATTCATTTCTGTCTCCAGCATCAAGCGTGCGAGCCAAGCGCCGCACCGCAGAAGCCTTTAATGTCCATGAGAAAAAAGAACGAGCGCGAAGCCAAGAATCAGGCCGGTGATTAGGGCGGGAAGGCACTTCAAGAGGGCATCTCGAAGAGAGAATTTCCCGGTTCGCGGCGTGGGATCGTTTTGCATGGGGCCGGTGTCTGTGCAGTTCTCGATGGCAACTCTCACCCTTTAAGTATAGAGCCAATAGGGCCTTGATCGCACGTGACGCACTCAACTCTGCCTATTGTGCAGGAAGGGCGGCGCTCCGAGTGGGGATGCGTGAGCGCATGTCCCGTTTCACCCGCGAAATTCGATGTACTGAGTGGCTCATACGACGGCGGATCAATAGTTGGCGGTCGAAGGGGCCCGCGAAAGTGTGTGCTCAGGCTGGCGACAAGGAGCGGGAGATGGCGAAACGGAGTGGGGCGAGGCGGGATTCAGAAGTCATGGAGTTTTTTCGCCGGGGCGGCAAGAAGATCCCTGCTGGATTTGCCGGCAAGGCTTTGGCGGCAACGAAAACCTTGCGGCGGCGGCAGATGGGCGCCGCGCAGGAAATGCGAAGTGCCCGGGCCAAGTTGTTCGCACGATTGAAAGATGAGTCCGCGGTTGCGGTGGACGATCCGGCCAATAAGAAGACCTTGGAGCAAATCGTGGGTTTGCACAAGAAATTGGCGGCGAAGAAGCTGCGTTTCCCAAAGGTTCGGGGTGGCGTGGGCTGGATTTCTCCCGGGACGATGTCAGGCACCATTGCGCCGCCGTTCGATTTTGCGGACACCATCCCGGCGGTGATATCGGGTAACACGGAATTGTCGGTATCGGCGAATGTCGACGGGCAGATCGGCGCGAGTGCGGCGACGGCTGAATCCGGTTCCGACAACAACGGCAGTGAGTACGCGCGGGTGGGGTTTTTCTTTCACCCGATGACGCAGGGCACGTTGACCGTCAGCGCGAGCCCGACCTATTCCTTCGAGTGGTCAACCAATTCCCTGAACAATACCCCAGTCACTTCCAGCGGAAATGTGGGGTTGACGGTGTACGGGATGAACGAGTTGGCGCA
>DATBZH010000090.1:0-45819 GCA_036513255.1 Candidatus Sulfotelmatobacter sp.
GGAGTGGCGTTTGGAAACCGGCGATGGAAGCGTCACGCTGGAGGTCCCCGAAACATTGGCCGCGGATGTGGACCTGCGGACCAGCGACGGGCATATCGATCTCGACATGCCGGTAACGGCCGAAGGAAGAGTCAAAGAAAATGAAGTTCGGGGCAAGCTGAACGGCGGGGGAAATCGGATGACCATTCGCACCGGGGATGGGTCGATCCATTTGCGGAAAGGATGAGGCGACTGTCTGACACGGGTGGTATAATGTCTGACATGGCCTCGCGATCGCAACGCATCACAATCCGAGTGCCGGTGAGTCTGGCAAAGCTCCTGCGGCAGCGTTCCCGCACGCAGGGACAAACTCCTTCGCAATTGGTTCGAGTTGCCTTGCAGGATTATTTATCGGCGGGAACGAAACCACGCACAGCTTACGACGCGTTCCAGGAGTTGGGGTTGATCGGCTGCGTAAAAAACGCGCCCAGCGACCTGAGCACGAATCCCCGTTACTTTGAAGGTTTTGGAAAAAGTAAGTGAAGCCTGTACTGGTGGACGCGGGGCCGCTGGTCGCCATTTCTTCGCGCCTCGATAGCCGCCACCAAGTTTGCATTGACGCCCTCGGGGAATTGCCTGAGCGACTGCTTTGCTGCTGGCCGGTAATCACCGAAGCGGCTTGGCTCTTACGAGATTTCCCCCCGGGTTGGGAAAAGATTTTGGCCAGCCTCGATAGGGGGTCTATCGAAGTGCTTTCCCTGGCGGGAACTGAGGCCAAGGCAATCGGGGAGTTGATGAACAAGTACAAAGACATTCGTCCTCAATTCGCCGATGCGGCCTTGGTATATCTTGCGCATCGCGAGCGGATCGATACGATTTTTACCCTGAACCGGCGTGATTTTTCCATCTATCGGAACGGTCGCGGGCGACCGTTTCATCTCGTTCCTGACATAGAGTAGCGATCTTGGATTAGACTGGTTCGTCGAAAATCGGAGCTCCATCTCATGACAAATCTCCGCCGTGCCATAGCAGCGCTGTTCTTGCTTGTTGTTTCTTTCGCGAGCGCGCAGCAGCCTGCCGCTTCGAAACCTCAACCCGTTCTTGATGTGACCTCAATGGACCGTAGCATTGATCCATGCACGGATTTTTATGCGTACTCCTGCGGCGGATGGATGAAGAAGAATCCCATCCCGCCCGACCAGTCGAGTTGGAGCGCTTACGGAAAAGTGCAGGATGAAGACACGGCGCAACTGCGGGACATTCTGCAAACTGCGGAAATGCCCGGCGCGCAGCGCGACGCGGCGCACCAGAAAATTGGCGACTACTACGCCGCCTGCATGGACGAGAAAGCGGTCGACGCCGCCGGCATCACCCCTTTGCGTCCTTATCTGGACAAGATTGACGGGTTGAACTCGAAAGCGGGGCTGGCCGATGTCGTGGCCGACCGCGCCTTCTCGTCGGGATACCGGCGGAGTACGCTGTTTCGTTTCAGTTCCGATCAGGATGCCAAAGACTCGTCGCAGGAAATCGCTGAAACCGATCAGGGAGGACTCGGTCTTCCTGACCGCGACTACTACTTCAAAGACGATGCCAAGTCGCAGGATCTGCGCAAGGCATATCTGACGCACGTGCAGAAGATGTTCGAACTGCTTGGCGATAAACCCGATGCTGCCGCCGCAGAGGCGCAAACTGTAATGCGCATAGAGACGGCGCTGGCGCAGGGTTCCATGACTCGGGTCGAGCGACGCGATCCACAGAAGCTTTATCACAAGATGACGGTGCAGGAGCTGCAGGCTTTGTCGCCATCGTTTGCGTGGCCGGTTTATTTCACAAGAGTTGGGCTTCCTTCGTTAGCAAGTTTGAATGTTGCTGTTCCCGATTTTGCCAAGACGGTGAGTGCAGAAATCGACAAAGAGGATTTGGCGAGTTGGAAGACTTACCTACGCTGGCATTTGGTTTCGGCCAATGCGCGGTTTCTTTCCGCCGCTGTCGTGAATGAGGATTTCGCATTTTACGGCAAAACCCTCGCCGGCACCGAGCAGATCGAACCGCGGTGGAAGCGCTGCACGCAGGACGTAGACGACGACTTGGGCGAGGCTCTCGGGCAGGCTTATGTCGAAAAATATTTCAGCCCGGAAGCGAAACAGCAAGCGTTGAAGATGGTGAAAGAGATTGAAGCCGCGATGCAGCAGGACATCGTCTCCCTGTCCTGGATGAGCGCCGAGACCAAAACGCGGGCGATGGAAAAGCTGCACACCGTCGCCAACAAAATCGGCTATCCCGATCGCTGGCGCGACTACAGCAAGCTCGAAATCGTTCGCGGAGACGAGATAGGGAACGTGTTGCGCGCCCGGCGCTTCGAGTTCAACCGGCAACTGGCGAAGATTGGCAAACAGGTTGATCGCGGTGAATGGGGAATGACGCCGCCGACCGTGAATGCTTATTACGACCCGCAGATGAATGACATCAATTTCCCCGCGGGGATTCTGCAGCCGCCGCTGTTCGATCCCGCGTCCGATGCGGCTCCTAATTATGGTAACACCGGTGGAACGATCGGCCACGAACTCACTCACGGTTTTGACGATGAAGGCCGCCAGTTCGATGCCCAGGGAAATCTGCGCGACTGGTGGACTGACGAGGACGGAAAAGAATTCACGAAGCGAGTGGCCTGTATCTCCGACCAGTATTCTTCTTACACGATCATTGACGACATAAAGATCAATGGGAAGTTGACGCTCGGAGAAGATGTCGCCGACGTGGGCGGATTAATCTTGGCTTACATGGCGTGGAAGGAAGATACGCAAGACCAGAATCTGCAACCGATCGATGGCCTGACTCCGGACCAAAGATTTTTTGTGGGCTACGGACAAAGCTGGTGCTCGAATGAGCGCGACGAGAATAAACGCATGCGCGCAACAGTCGATCCCCACTCGCCGGAGAAATATCGCACCAACGGAGTGATTTCAAACATGCCGGAGTTTCAGCAGGCGTTTCACTGCAAAGCCGGAGCGCCGATGGTGAATGCGAATCGGTGTCGGGTGTGGTAGGGAACCAGTCGTTCGCAGTTGGTCTTGGATCAAGCCTTTCGCTCCGACTGAATAACTGAGCGAAGCTATTCCAATTCGCCCTTGTCTGGGTTGTAGTAGAAGCGGAATCTGAGAGCCAGATACGGGCCGCCGAAATCGGTGGGCAATGGCGGAAATGGATTCGACGCGGTGATTCCGCCCCAGGCGGCGCGGTCGAGAGCCGTATCTCCCGAGGTCGCGACCAGCTTCATGCCCGCAACGTTGCCATCTTTGGTGATGGCAAATTCAATCGCCAGCTTGCCTTTTTTCATCTGCGCGGATTCGGGGATGATGCGATACCAGTTCTCTTTCACATCCTGAAGAATGCGCTGCAGGTAGGGACCGAAATCGACTCCCTGGGTATCGCTAAGTATTTCGAGCGCTCCCAGTTGCCGTCCGTGCGCGCCAGTGCCGAGACCGAAGTCGCCTTCCTGTCCGCCACCGCCGCCGCGCCTTTCCGCAGCTGCACGCGCGGCTTCCTGAATAGCATCCCCAGCGGACATCGCGCCGCCCATCTTAAATGGATTGCTATCGGCTCGAGGCGTTTGCAGTTGAGCCGTAGGGTTCGTGTTTGGCGGCTGTTGCGGCGCGGATTGCTGAAAATTCTGCGGCTGATTCTGAGCGACCTGCGGAGGCTGGGGTGCGGGCGTTTGCGTGCGCGGACCGTTCGGCCCCGGCGCGCCCGGAGGCGGTGTAGCCAGAATCTTCCGCAGCTCTTTGGTATCAAGTTCCGGATGACGCGTCGTAGCGATACGGTCTTTGTCGGAAATAACGTTGGTATTGGGCTTGTGCGGCACCTTCTGCAAATCCGGCGGCAAGGCCAGGAAGGTTGTGTTTTGGCGATTCAGCAGATCATTGGCGGAAAACGGGACAATCTTGCGCCCAAAAATATGACTGGCAAGGAAGGCGAAGTTCCAAATGCAGATCGCCAGGACCATGTGGACGATGATGGAAATCCACAGTGCCTCGCGCCAGCGCGACCGGGCGAGGTCGTCCTGCAACTGGATGAGCAGATGCGGTACGCTATGGTCGTCGGTTTCGCGGTAGGCTTCTTCCCAATCGCGCGCGTCATACAGGCCAAGCTGCTCCGGCTGCGGCTTCTCCGGAGGCGCTACTGGATCCTGGAATGGAATTTGCGTGATCGGCATGCGCAGGGTTTGGCGAAAATCAGTCTTGGCTCATCGTTAGACACGAAACCCGCTTGCGACATTGCATCCCGTCGTTCTAGGTAGACGCAAGCCAAGTTACACGAGAACCAATTACTTCTATTTTCGCATCTTTCGCAGCATTCTGCTGACTTCCAAAAGAGATGAGACTTAGGTGTGTAAACATTTGTAAAAATATTTGCGCATTGATTCTGCCAGATCCGAGGAAAGTGAAAAAATAAGAATTGCGACCTATCGCACTCGGGACGACGACCGACCACTAACGACCGACGCCAGCGCCCAAATTCAGGCCCTCGCTATGCTCGCGAATCGCTGTCACAATCTCCAATGCGAGCGCTAACGCGCGCCGGCCATCTTCCAGCGGAACCACGGGACGGGATCTCGTTGCCACGGCTTGCAAGAACGACTTCAATTCCGCGTGCAACGGTTCTTCCTGGGCCACGGAGGGTTTGGCTATCTTAATCTGCGGGTTGACGGATGGGATGCCCGCTGTTTCTCCGTCCTGCCCCACGGAAAAGACCAGCACTTCCTGCCTGCCGTAATCGAGGGAGACGTACTGGCCGGGCTGAAAAAATCGCAGCTTGCGCACACGTTCGGTAGAGACGCGGCTGGCGGTAAAGTTCGCGATACACCCGGATTGCAATTCCAATCGGACGTTTGCAATGTCGGTCTTACCCGAGAGAATCGGCAACCCAACGGCGCGAATTTCTTTGACAGGCGAATCCGCAAACGACAGCACAACGTCGAGATCGTGAATCATGAGGTCCAGGACCACATCCACGTCGAGCGAGCGGGGAGTGAAGACGCTGAGCCGGTGGACCTCAAAGAACATCGGCCTCGTAAGCAGCGGAAGCGTGGCGCGCACGGCGGGATTGAAGCGCTCGAGATGACCCGCCTGGGCAATTCGCTGGTGCGCGGCGGACAGGGATATCAATTCATCCACCTCGGCCAGGCTGGCCGCCACTGGCTTCTCAATCAGAACGTCGATGCCCGCTTCCATCAGGTCGCGCGCAACCGGAAGATGGTGTGTTGTGGGCACTGCCACCGATGCTGCACGCACTTCGCTGTGCGTGGTGAGCATCTGCGCGACGGATCCGAATCCGCGGCAACCGAACTCGCGCGCCACTTCATCTGCCCGATTCAGATCGCGGTCGACGATCCCCACCAGCCAGACCGGCTCACCCTGCTGTTCGAGTTCTTTGTAGACGCGGGCGTGATTGCGTCCAAAAACACCCACGCCCACGACTGCGACGGGAATCAAGTCTTTTGAGGGAGGCGACATTTATATAGGCTGAATTGCCGGAAAGAAATTGTAAACGCAAACTCGGGAAAGAGCATCAGGGATAGCGTCCCCGGCTTGTTGACTTTATCAATTTGGAGCCCGTCTGCGGGAAAACGAACTCCGCGGCGGCATACGGAAAGGAATTTTACCGATTCATGAAGACGATCGCACTGCTTACCGTCTCCAACATTTTTATGACCTTTGCCTGGTACGGCCACCTGAAGTACCGCGAGGTTCCGCTCTTCAAGGTGATCGTGATCAGCTGGATGATCGCTTTCTTTGAATACTGTTTCCAGGTTCCCGCGAACCGCATCGGCTCCTACGAGTTCACGGCTGTGCAGCTAAAGACTATTCAGGAAGTCATCACGCTGGTCGTGTTTTCGGTGTTCTCTATCCTCTATCTGAATCAGCCTGTGCGCTGGAACCACGCGGTGGGATTCGCGATGATCGTGGCTGCCGTCGCCGTGATCTTCAAGCAATGGTGATTTCAGACTTCCTTGCCTTGCGCTTTTTTCAGGATGGCGATCTGTCCCGCATGATAGAGCTCGTGTTGCACGATGCCGTGCAGCATGTGATAGAAATCGTACCTCTTGCCCGGAACCCGCTCCCACAGACGCGAGTCGGGAAGCGATTCCACCGTCCTGACCAGCGTGCGATGAGCTTGCAGAACTTGCCGCATGGCTTTTCGCCAGTTGGCAGGCGTGGGTTGGAGAACGACGGGGAAGTTATCTTCGCCCTCGGGCTGCCACTTCTCGCCACCAAGGCGGCGAAGGGCAGCGGCATCCCATGCGGCAATGTGAAGCGCCAATTCCCAGACGCTGTGTGCCTCTTTCACCGGCTTGGCGGCCGCCGCAACCGCGTCGACGTCTTCAAGCAGTTCCAATAATGCTGGACCATGCCACGCGGTTCCGTCAAAGGCGCGGCGAAGCTGATCGGCAATGCGGGCAGATTCGGATGCGGGTCGTGCCAGCTTTGAATTCATAGGCCTTGCATTCGGGATGGTTCCGGCGGCAGACGGCAGAAGCTTACTTTGAACGGAGCGCCGTCGCTTGCATGCCGCCAGAGGCGTCGCGGAATAAAGCGGTACCGGACAAGCGTCCAGATGGCCAGCCAACCGTCGGAATGGCGAATCTTTTTCCCTTCACCCGCCGAGCGCGGGATATAGGAGATGGGAACTTCGGCGATCTTTTCGCCCATGCGGCAGAGTTTGGCCGTCACTTCGGGGCAGAACTCGAAGCGGTGGCAATCGAGGCGAATCTGCGATAGCAGAGAACGGCGAAAAACTTTGTAACAGGTGGCTTCGTCATGAATGCCGACCCGGTAAAGAAAGTTCGTGAGGTGCGTTAGCAGCTTGGCTCCCAGAAAAAATCGCATGCCGCGCTCGGGGCGATCGGGTCTTACGCCATAGACCACGTTCGCGCGGCCTTCTTCCAGCGGCCTGAGCAATGCGGGATAGTCTTGCGGATCGTATTCCAAGTCGGAGTCCTGGATCAGGATGTATTCGCCGCGGGCATAGGTGAGCGCCGTACGCACGGCTGCTCCTTTGCCGTAGTTCTTTTCGTGAAAAACAATCGTGACGTTATCGAGGGGAGGAAGTGACTGGAGTTTTTCGCGGGTGCCGTCGGTGGAACCGTCATCGACCAGAATGATTTCTTTTTTGGCGGGCGAGGCCTGAATGGCACGCAGCAACTCTTCAACGTGGGCGGCCTCATTGTAGATGGGCACGATTACCGATACTAGATGGCTCCATCTGTCGCTCATTGTCTGCGGCCGTCCGTGAGAGGATGTCGCAACAGACACCTCGCTTATGGTTGACACGCTCATCCTTTGCCCCGCATGGCCTGGATCACAGTCGAAAAACTAACCGATTTTTAGCATAGTATCATCGCGCATGATGCCTACTGAAACCGCTGCGAACGAGAGCGGAGACGCCAGTCAGCCGACGGTTCGGATGAGAAGTGCGCAGGTTCCAGTGTGGTTGACACTGTTTGCGATCTGCGCGGCCGGAGCGACGCTTCGTTTCCTGTTTCTCACGCGCAAGCCTTTCTGGTTTGACGAATGCTTCAGCGTCGTTGCCGCACGGCTGGATTGGCGAAATTTTCTGCATCTGCTTTGGTGGCGGGAATGCAACATGTCGCTGTATTACCTGCTGCTGCGTGTATGGCTTCATTGCGGTGGAACCGAATTTTTTATCCGCAGCCTGTCGGTGATATTGGCGGTTGCCGGGCTGCCGGCGATCTACTGGCTCGGTTGTCTTTTATTTGACCGGCGCACGGCAATCATTTCGGTCGCGCTGCTGAGTGTGAACGCCTACCACATTCGCTATGCGCAGGAGGCGCGCAGCTATTCGCTCTTTTTTCTTCTGGCGGTGCTTTCGAGCGGCTATTTTTGCGCGTATTTGCAGAAAGCTTCCCGCCGGAATCTGGTCTGCTATGGCTTGACCAGTATTTTGGCTGTGTACACGCACTTCTACGCGCTGCTGTTGATTGGAACTCAAGGCGTCGCGTTCTGGTTTTCGACGAGGGACTCAGCCTCGGCGGGCCGAGGGAGTGGTCTGGATATTTCCCGTGAGTTGCGTCGCGCCTGGATTTGGATCGCCGTTGCTGTATCGCCACTCGTCATATTCATAGCCAAGACCGGTGCGGGACCGATTCGCTGGATTCAGCGGCCTAGCTTCCGCGATCTCGTCGTCTTCTACGAATGGCTTGCCGGCAATGGTGGATGGCCGCTTCTAGCGCTCTACGCAGCGGCTTGCGCAACCGCGCTGGCTCCGTTCAGGAAACGGTTGTTCTCACGCGAGAATCGGGCGGGCGGAGAGATTTGGCGATTGAGGTTTCTGCTGATGTGGGCGTTGTTCCCCGTTTTGCTGATCGCGACGCTTTCGTTTGTACGACCTATTTTCCTGGGCCGCTACTTCATCTTCTGCTTGCCTGCTCTTATCCTGTTGGCTGCGGCCGGGCTGGGGCGTCTGCGGAAGCAGGGGCAGATGGGAATTGCGCTGGCCGTGATTCTGTTGTTCTCGGTGAAGGGAACGCTTGCCTACCACGATCATGATTTCGATGTTGAGCGCGATGGGATTGGCGCGGCCAGCAACTATGTGCTCGATCATGCGCAAGCGGGAGATGCGGTGTTGTTCCATATTGCCGGAACTCGAGTGGGGTATGAGTTCTACCGGTCGCTTCGGGGAAGTGCTGGCCCCGAAATTATTTATCCTCGCCACGGAGATCGGTTGGATTATCGGGACTTCACCGGCAAGCCTGCGGGGGAATTCTTGCGGTCGATTCCACCGCGATACGTGCGCGTGTGGGTGGTGCTGATGAACAATGGCGGGGCATCGCGGCCGGATCCTACAACTTTGATGTTGAACGAAGCTTTGAAGGAATCGTTCGCTGAGATGCAGGAGTGGGAGTTCCCTCAGGTGCAAGTGAGATTGTATCGGAGGCAGTAGATTGGAATCGAGGATTGCCGGGCTGTGCCCAGCGGACCAGCCGAGGAGGCTGCCCCCACATTCTCAGACCTGATTTTCAGACCTGGACAAAATGAAATGCCTCCTTCACGGGAATGAAGGAGGCATGGTTGAATCTGTGACTCTTACTTCGGCTGATCCATGGTGATGCCGCCGGGGTTAGCTGCTTGCTTTTCGGCGCGCGCCTTCTTGACAGCCAGAGTCTTATCCACCCAGTTGTCGGCGGTCTTCAGATCCTCTGCTCGGCCGGGCAGATCGTCGCATTCCACGTCAGCTTTTTCGCGGTACATGAGATTCATGTAAGCCATAGCGTCATCATAGTCGGGGCGCAGTTCGATGGCCTTGTTCAGGCTGTCGAGGCCCTCCTGGATGCTTGGCATATTCTTGGCCTTGAGTTCGGTGCAGGCCTTCATCTGCTCTTTGTCTTTGGGATTCAGATGTTCTTCCGGTTTGAGTCCCAGCTTGGCCCGCGCTTCCATACGCGGCTGATAGGAAGCTGTCCAGTCGATCACGCCCACCGAGTAATAAGGCTCGGGATCGTTGGGATCGGCGTCGGAGGCCATACGATAGAACTTTTTCGCGTCGTCAAACTTCTTCATGTTCAGGTAAAGATAGGCGATGCCCTTGGCGCTGTTAACCCGCTGTTCGCGCGCCGGGTTGGCATCAAGGACTTTCTGATATTGCTCGATGGCCTGCTCGGCCATATGAATGTTGTCGGGACTTTCAACGCCGGGAATGTACTGCTGCGCAAAAGCAGTCGCCAGATACATGCGCGCATTGAGCAGGCTGGGATCCAGATTGACCGCTTCCTGGAAATGATTGATGGCATCTTCGTAGTGCGTGTTCTTATAGGCTTCCACGCCCTTGTTGAGCTGATCGCGGGCGCGCAGTTTGCTGCAGCCGACAGAAGAGAAGAGAGCCAGCGCAACTACCGCCAGCGAGAGTAGTCGCAGATTCTTGTTCATTGCAGTATTAAGTCTCCCTATGCCACAGCATCCTAGGCCCAGAGAAGAAAATTGACAAGTGTGGGCTTCACCGCGCGCGGATCGAACAGGTTTGGGCAAACCTTGCCCGCGCAATTCCATTAAGACAACACAAACGTGGGATTCCACCGTTTGCAGAATCCCACCCTGCCAGGCGGTATCTAGCCCCCGGCCTCGATCTTCGCGGTGATCAGGCCGACTTTGTCCACGCCGGCCGCATGCGCGATGTCGATCACGTTGGCCACGTCGGCGAAGGGAATGGCGTCATCACCCTTCACGAACATGACTTTTTCCTGGCGCAGTTTGTAGATGTCAGTCAGGCGTCCCTGCAAATTATCCCAGGTGGCGTCTTCGTTGTTGATCTTGACGCCCGGTTCCTGCCCGGCGCCCCGGTCGACCAATTGCACCACGATGGTGCGATCCGGGGTGTTATTTTTCGGCGCGTTGGGCGGAGGCGGCTGCGGAACCAGCGCATCCAGGCCTTTCGGCGTCAGGGGCGTGATCACCATGAAGATGATCAGGAGAACCAGCAACACATCGATGAGCGGTGTGACGTTAATATTCGCGGTTTGACCGCCGCTCGGGCCAACTGCCATTCCCATGGTAAGTCTCCTTTATTGCCCGCTCGCGCCGGGCGTAGCCGGCGGAGCGCCTGGAGTTGTTTTACGTTGATCGGTGAGCAAGCCGAGATCGTCCACACCCGCTGCCCGGACGGCATCGACCACCTGCACCACGTTGCCGAAATGGGCGCGGGAGTCGGCCTTCACATACACGCGCTTATCTACGCGGTTGGTCAGGCGGTCCTTCACTTTGGTGGTGAGATTATCGGGGGTGATTTTTTCGGTACCGAAAAAGACATCGCCATTGCGCATTACCGAGACGAGCAGGGCGTCTTCTTTGTCCGCATCCGGCATCTGCTCCGGATTATTCACCTTGGGCATGTCGACGCTGATGCCCTTTTGCAACATGGGCGTGACCACCATGAAGATGATCAGCAGAACCAGCATCACGTCCACCATCGGCGTGACGTTGATTTCGGAGCTTACTTTGGCTCCTTCGTTTCGCTTTGCTAATGCCATGGTTTGAAATCTCCCGTAATTTCCTACGGACTCTGCGCGTTACTCCTGCCGCCTTCCGCCGTGAGTGGGAAAGCCCGGCGCCGGATCTCTCCAGCGCCGGACAAGGCAACTCATGCGGAAAGCACTCGTCCGTCCGTTAGGACCGGCGAACGTCGCGGCGCTTCAGGAAGTAATCGATCAGTTCGCTCGACGAGTTATCCATCTCGACGTCGAACGCTTCCACGCGGCCAGTCAGGTAGTTGAACATCATCACGGCCGGGATGGCGACCAACAGCCCGATGGCGGTGGTGACCAGCGCTTCGGCGATACCGCCGGCCACTGCGGCCAGTCCGGTAGCTTTCGAGTTGTTGATACCGATGAAGGCGTTCAGAATGCCCATCACGGTTCCGAACAGTCCCACAAAGGGAGCGGTCGATCCGATGGTGGCCAAGCCGCCCAACCCGCGCTTCAGTTCGGCGTGGACGATGGCCTCGGTGCGCTCGAGAGCGCGCTTGGAAGCTTCAATGGTTTCGCCGGGGATGGCGCCGGGGCTATCCTGGTGAGCCTTGAATTCCATCAGGCCGGCGGTAACAACCTTGGCCAGATGGCTCTTCTTGTTGCGCTCGGCAACTTTGATGGCCTCGTCGATGCGGCCGTCGCGCAGAGCGCCGGCGACAGCGGGGGCAAAGGCGCGCGATTGCTTGCGGGCCGCGTTATAGGCCATCCAGCGATCGATCATGACGCCGATGGACCAGCCGGACATGATGAACAGAATGATGACCACGGTTCGGGCAACCCATCCCATGGCCTTCCACAGGCCGAGCGGATCGGTAGCCATTCCGCCGCCTTCCTGGATGACCCAGGTGGCTGCGACCGGAATGTGATGGAGAACTGCGCCTGCTACGTGAACGGATAACATGAGTTGCTTTCCCTCCTCGGAACTTTCGGATTCGTTCTACGAACCTTCCTGCACTAACTTCACGCACTGACTTCGATGCGCATTCCAGTGCAAAACGCTGTGCGGCAATTTCGCCGGTAAGCGATTGCTCGCGCTTCAAGCTCTGCATTTCAAACTCGCCCTTCGTTTTTCCCTGCTGCGGTACCTTGCGGATAGCAAGATAAGGCGGCCGCGAACGAGCGTTTTGAAAGAACCGCTCCCTGGCCACCCGATTTCAGGTGGGATGGGGGAGGGTGAAAAGCATACACCTAAATTCCGGCTTCATACTGAAACAAACCGGGCACCGGCCTCTAGCCGCCGGCCAGCGTAAAGTTTACCTGCACTGTCGTTTCCACCTCGACCGGTTCGCCATTCAGCAGGTAGGGCTTGTACTTCCACTGCTTCACGGCCTCAATCGCAGCCGGGGCCAGCATGGGGTGTCCGCTGACCAGGCGCAGATTCTGGATGTCGCCGGTCTTGCTGATTTCCGCCTGCAGAATAACGGTGCCCTGAATGCGCGCCTGGCGGGCGAGCGGCGGATAATTCGGATTCACTCGGCGCACCAAAAGTCCCGTCGATACGCCTGAAGACACCCGCACGCGCTGGGGAGTCGCTACCTTGGGCACGGCCATAGGCGTGGAACTAACGATGCCGCCGATGATTCCACCCATCTGTCCGCCGGGGACACCGCCGGGGACGCCGCCTACGACTCCAGCAGCGGCCATAGATGGCGGAGGAGCTTCGTCTTCCTTAATCATCTGCACTTTTTGTGGAATCTTCGTCGGAGTGCGCAGCTCACCGTTAACGATGTCGGTTTGAATCTGCTTCACAATTTTTACCGGAGCGGCAGCAGGCGGTGGCGGCGGTGGTGGCGGAGGGGGCGCGACCAGGAAAGTCATCAGCTGGGTTTTGGGCAAAGCTTCCGTAAAGATCAACGGAACCAGCACAAACACAATGATGATACCGACCTGAATGAGAACTGAAATGGCGGTCGTCAAAGGCCGCTTGGTTTTCAGTCTGTTACCAGACTCTATAAGGCTGTCTTCAAACATAAGGCTCTCCCTCACGTCCGAACATCCGGACCTTACAGACATTGGACACCGACTGCTGTCCCTTTGCTCCCGGTTTTCTGGACCGCCGTCCGAGCCGTGAAGCTCTAACGGCGCTTTCCAGCAGGCTGGGAAGCCTTTCTACTACGAACTTTCAACCTACGCAAGACATCTATCACGGCCAAATCGGCGCCGCCATACGGTCTTTTACTTGCCCCGGGCGGCAGGCATAGCCACTGGCCGCTTTCCCTTGTCGATCCGCCAATCCTGATAAGCCACCAGAATCGGCGCGGCAATGGCGATCGACGAATACGTCCCGATTAGGATGCCAATTACCAGCGCGAGGCTGAAACCACGAAGCACCTCGCCTCCGAACAAAAAGAGTGCAAGCACTGTAAGGAAGGTCAGGCCCGCTGTCAAGATAGTTCGGCTTAAAGTCTGATTAATGCTCCGATTAACGATATCCGACAGCTTTTCCCGCCGCATGAGCTTAATGTTTTCCCGGATGCGGTCAAATACCACGATCGTGTCGTTATTGGAGTAACCGATCAGGGTGAGGATGGCGGCGATTACGGTAAGAGAAATGTCCTCTTTTAGCAGCGAGAATGCACCCACGGTAATCAAGGTGTCGTGAAACACCGTGACCACGGCCGCAACGCCGTAAATCCACTCAAAGCGGAAGCCCAGATACACCAGCATGCCGACCAGCGAGTAAACCGTTGCCAGAATGGCTTGTTTGCGCAATTGCTGGCCCACCTGCGGTCCTACGATCTCCACGTTGCGCACGCCAAAATCGGAGACAAAGAAGCCCTCGGACAAAGATGCGACTGCCGCAGGGTCGGCGGCACCCTTGAGTTGATCGATAGAGTTGAGCACTCCGCCCTGTTCGTGATCGCGGTAAGCGACAATCGCCTGCGCCTGCGCCGTATATTTCTGCTCCGCGTCGGAGCCCAGATGCATGGGATCTTTGTCCATAAGATAGTTCTTGATGTCCAAAGAGCTCGAGTTGTTCAGATCCTTCAGGTTTGCAGGAGCGTTGCTTTCGAGCGCCTTGATGATGTCCAGCTTGCCACGATCCAGCGCCTTTTCGCTGGTTTCCTGCACGTCGAGATCGACCAGCACTTCATTATTGGCCGCCGGACCGTAACGCTGGAGGCGGGCATCGTGCAGGCCGGCTTTATCCAAGGCCCTGCGTACGGCATTGTCATCGACAGCATGCGAAAATTTCACATAAACCAGCGTGCCGCCGCGAAAGTCCACGCCCAACGGTATGCCGTGCCAAAAGAGCATGGAGAGAACGCCCGCCACGCTGAAGACCAGCGAAAACGAGAGAAAATACCACTTCTTTCCGAGGAAATCGATATTGGGATTGCGAAAGAACTCCACCGTTTAACCCCTCGTCCTTAGTCGTCGGTCGTTCGCGGGTCTTTGCCAACGACCAACGACTGACGACCGACAGCGATTTTTTAAATGCTTAACGCTTCGCCGCGCTGCTTGCGATTCAGTCCGATATCGAAAATTACGCGTGAAACAAAGACGGCCGTGAACAAATTCGCCAGCAAACCGAACGTCAGCGTGGTGGCGAAACCCTTGACCGGACCGGTGCCAAAGATAAACAAAATCGCCGCGGAGACAATTGTCGTAACGTGCGTATCGACGATGGTGATCCAGGCATGACTGAAGCCCTGATCCACCGCCGAAGGCGGCGTCTTGCCGTTGCGCAATTCTTCGCGGATGCGCTCAAAGATCAGCACATTCGAATCGACGCCCATGCCGACCGTCAAAATAACTCCGGCAATTCCCGGCAGAGTTAGCACCGCGTCGAAAAAGCCCATGAATCCCAGCAGGATGACCAGATTCAGCAGCAGCGCAACATCGGCGTTGATACCCGCTCCGCGATAGTAAATCAGCATGAATATCAACACTGCCAGCATGCCGATCACCGCGGCGCGAATGCCGGCCCGGATCGAATCCGCCCCGAGCGATGGTCCCACCGTGCGTTCTTCCAGATATTTGACGCCCGCCGGAAGTGCGCCGGAGCGCAGGATCATGGAAAGATCCTTGGACTGCTGCTCGCTCATGCGTCCGCCGCTGATCGAGCCCTGATCGCGGATTGGTTCCTTAATGTTGGCCACTTCCTGAACTTTGTTGTCGAGGACCACGGCAAGGCTTTCGCCCACGTGTGCGCTGGTGAAGTTGAAGAACCGCTGTCCGCCTTCGCCGGTCAAGGTGAAGGTCACTTCGGGCTGGCCGTTCTGATCGCGGTTGGGCTGGGCGTCCCTCAGATCTTTGCCGCTTACTGCTGAAGAGCGCGATACCAGGTACCAGGCTTGGGTGTCGCTACCCGGTTCCGAATGCCCCTGCAGCAGCATCGCATCCGCGGGGAGGATGCCGTTCGGCTGAGCCTGCATGGCAGCGCCCTCGCTCGCGAATGGTCCGCCCAGGCTCTGCTTAATCTCCAGCATGGCGGTGGACTGCATTATTTCTTTCACGCGGGCCGGATCATCCACTCCAGGCAATTGCACCAGAATCTGGTATTGGCCCAGCCCATGTTCCTGAATCGTCGGCTCACTCACGCCCAACGCGTCAATGCGGTTACGGATGGTATCAATCGCCTGCGTGACGGCCTTGGTTTTCAGGTCGGCGAGCATCGTCGGCTTCATGGCGACGTTCCATGTGTCGCCAGCGCCCGGATTGACTTCATACTCGGGCAAGTGGTCCTGCACGATGCTCAGCAAATCGGATCGCGAACTCACGGGCACGCCCTTCAGCACAATGTGATCAGGATTGTTCTGCGGGTCGGTTTGAGAAATGTCGGTCCAGTTGATTTTGCTCTTACGCAGTTGTTCCTTCAGGATTTCGATGGCGTTCTGCGCATCCACGTTGACCGCATCATTGACCTGAACCTGCAGGATAAGGTGCGTTCCCCCGCGCAGATCAAGGCCCAAGTGAATGCGGCTGGTCATGGCGGCGAGCAAGCCCTGGCCGGAAAAGCTGCCGGGTATGCCAAAAATGCCAAAAACAAAAACCAAAAGAATGGCGATGATAGCTATCGTTTTGTAGAAAAGATTCTTAGTCATGACGAATTGTTTCTTATTAAAGTTTGTTGCCGCTCAAAATTACTTGTTCTTCGCCGCTTCTTCCTCGGCCGTTGTCACCTGCAACACCGAAGCCTTCGTCACTTCGAGAACGAGGTTATTCGGCGGAACGCGCAGATGCACGGAATCGTCCTTGAGGGCCATGATTGTACCCCGCAGGCCTCCACTCGTAGTGACTTTATCGCCGGTTTTGAGTGAATCAAGCATGGCCTGCCATTTCTTCTGGCGCCGCTGCTGGGGAAGAATCAGCAGAAAGTAAAAGATGCCGAAGATGAAAATCAGCGGCGCGACGCCGAGCCATCCCATTCCACCGCCGAGTTGCAGCGCCCAAAATTGTGTCATGTTCAAGAGGTCTGTGCGAACGAGTCCGCAAAAAACTCACGCGCCAACCAGCGCCGCGCAAGCTGTTATTTCACCGTCATGGTTCAACGCCGGGATTTGGATCGACTTCGGCCGGGTTCCTTCAGCTTTCAGGCTTAATCCGGGGAGACCTGCGATTCCAGTCGAGATTAGAGGCCAGTCGGAAAACGAGACTCTTCCCCAAGTCGAATAGAATGCCGCACCCGCCGCATAGTGTCAAGGTAGAAACTGAGGTTGTGGATGGTATTCAGCACTTGCGCCAGAAGCTCATTGGCTGCATAGAGATGGCGGAGATACGCGCGGGAGTAGCGCCGGCAAACCCGGCAGCCGCAGTTTGGGTCGAGTGCGTTTTCGTCCTTGACATAACGCGCCTGTTTGATGGAAACCTTGCCCTCGGATGTGAACAGCAGCCCATGCCTCGCCGCGCGGGTGGGTAGAACGCAATCCATCATGTCGACGCCGAGATTGGCGTATTGGACAATTTCTTCAGGCGTGCCGACGCCCATGAGATAGCGGGGTTTGCCGACGGGAAGATGCTGTAGCGTGCTTTCCACGACTTCGCGGGTCAGCTCTCGCGGTTCGCCCACGCTCAGGCCACCGATGGCATAGCCAGGGAAATCAATCTCGACGGTCCGTCCCGCGGATTCCTTGCGGAGCGCAAGATCCATCCCACCTTGCACGATGCCGAACAAAGATTGGCTGCCGAAGTCCTTGTCATTCCGAACCGGGCTGAAAGCCCGGTTCGGAATCTGCTGTGGCTGACGGCTGATAGCTGACGGCTGATAGCTCCTCCAGGGCACCTCATCCTTATGCAGCTCAAAATACTTCTTGCTGCGCTCCGCCCAACGCAACGTCAATTCCATAGACGACCTAGTCCGCTCAAGACTGACCGGGTGCTCGGTGCATTCGTCGAACGCCATAATGATGTCGGCGCCCAGGCCAATCTGCACCTGCATGGAATTTTCCGGGCTGAAGAAGTGCGACGAGCCATCCAGATGCGAACGAAACGTCACGCCCTCTTCATTTACTTTGCGCAGTTCGTTAAGACTGAACACCTGAAAGCCGCCCGAGTCGGTAAGAATGGCCCGCGGCCACGACATGAACTTATGCAGCCCGCCAAGCTGGCGGATAGTTTCCACTCCCGGGCGAAGATAAAGGTGATAGGTGTTGCCGAGAATGATCTGCGCGCCGAGGTCTTCCAGAATGTCCTGCGAAATACCTTTTACCGACGCAACTGTGCCCACCGGCATGAACACAGGAGTCTCGATTTCGCCGTGAGGCGTGAGCAGACGTCCGGCGCGGGCGGGGCCACGTGTCGCCTCGATCTGAAATTGAAGGGACATTCTTTGGGATTGTAGCTGGGGCTAGCGCTCAGCAGTCAGTGCTCAGCATTTCAGCCGTGAATATTCAACTCAACTATCTCCGCGCGCACGTGACTGTTCTCAACCGTAAGCTTCCCTACGCTCACCGGCAACTTGAATCGCCTTGGCCCCGCGCTGCCAGGATTGAAGAACAGAACTCCGTTACGCATTTCAGATTTCGCAACGTGACTGTGGCCGGAGATCACGACATCGAATCCGGCAGGTTCAGGCTTGAGATCGAGTTGCGCAAGATCATGCAGCACATAAATGGTAATGCCGCCTACTTCAAGAACCTCAGTCTCCGGCAGCTCACGCGCCCATGTTTCTTTGTCGATGTTGCCGCGCACCGCAGTGACGGGTGCAATGGCCGCGAGCGTTTCCAAAATTTGCGGAGAGCCGATGTCGCCCGCATGAATGATCCGCTCCGACCCTCGCAACGCGGCCAGGGCTTCAAGCCACAGAAGGCCATGTGTGTCGGAGATGACGCCGATGAGAAACGGCTTCGCGGTTTTCAGCGCTGGCTCCGGCCCATCAGCAGATTCATTTCAGCGTGCGACGGAGCGTGATCGAGTACCGAGTAGGTACCTAGAATCTTCAGTTCAGTCGCAACGCGGCGCAAATGGCCGAGCGCAGCACGCATTGGCCCCGAACCCAGGCTGACCCGCGCCACGCCCAGCTTGAACAATTCCGGTACTGAGGGAGAACCTGGACCCGCGAGAATATTCACCGGACACTTCAGATCTGCAACCAGCTTGCCGATAGTGGCGGCATCTCGCAGTCCCGGCGCGAAAACGCAATCGGCGCCAGCATCACGAAACGCGCTGAGCCGGCGAACGGTTTCATCGTAACGTGTGGCCGGATCGCCGATCTGCAACAAATACACGTCGGTGCGGGCATTGAGCACCAGAGGCACTCGCACGCGGTCTGCGATCTCGCGCACCGCCTGTATCTTTTCCAATTGCAGCGGTAACTCTACGAGCGCGGCACCGGAATCGCTCGCTACATCTTCCAGATTCATGCCCACGGCTCCCGCGTCGATTACTGCGCGGGCTGTTCGAGCCGCGTCTTCGGGAGTCTTGCCGTAGCCGGATTCGACATCCGCCGTGACCGGCACTTTCACGGCCTTGGCGATGCGAGCAATCGCCGCCAGCATTTCCTCGCGAGAGATCACCTGGCCATCGGGATAGCCGAGCGAGAAGGCAACGCCCGCGCTGCTTGTGGCAATGGCCTTGAAGCCGGATTCC
Organism: Candidatus Sulfotelmatobacter sp.; assembly: GCA_036513255.1. Taxonomy (GTDB): domain Bacteria; phylum Acidobacteriota; class Terriglobia; order Terriglobales; family Acidobacteriaceae; genus Sulfotelmatobacter. Next base: position 19,049 of record DATBZH010000090.1, read on the forward strand.
TCAACGATGCGTGCGCTGGCCACGTCCCAGACGTTGGGCAGTAAGAGGATCTCGCGCCCAGAATGCAGATTGCGAAGCGCCGCGGCTTTAGCTTGTTCTAGCATGCTCACTCCCTGGTTTCTTGATTGTCGTGTCCCCGCGTAGGATGCGAAATTCTAGTTCCGTAGGAAGGCGTATCAGGCTCGTTCCGGCCCGTATAATGAGGTGTCTCTGGGAGGGTCTATGCGCAAATTAGCGTTCTGTTTGGCTGCTTTGTTGGTTCTGTGGGTCAATGCCTCGGGGCAGAACACAAGTTCCCCAACGATAGTCGCCAAGATTCAACTCTTCAATCAGACCGGAGTAGTTTCTCCCACAACGATCTTTACGCCGAGCACGACCGGAATGTATCGAGTCTCCACAGTCATTGTTCTGACACAGGCGAATGGAACCACGGACTCAAACGCCTATTACTGGGGGCAACTGAGCTTTAACTATGCGCGAACGTCCGGCCAGGCGGACGCAACATACCCACTGTACGTCACCAAACTTTCCGCCAGCAGCGGGGTCACAGTCGTGATGAGTTCGGCGGGCCAGCCTATTTCGTTTTTCACCACGTCGGGCGGCGGCGACATTACCAATACGAAGTACAACGTGTATATCGAAGTCGAGAAGCTCTGAGTCGCGGAAATCGAATTGCCTCCCGGTATCGTGCGCTGGTTGTTAGCTTGATTGTTACAATCGAAGCAAGTGTTCTATTGGCTGAGAATTTCTGCGGCTGTTCTTCCATGCAATTCACCGAACAATTCGACGTAGTCGTGGTCGGCGCGGGCCATGCCGGATGCGAGGCCGCCATGGCTGCCGCCCGAATGGGATTGCGGACGGCGCTCTACACCCTCAACGTCGATCTGATCGCGCAGATGTCGTGCAACCCGGCTGTAGGCGGCATTGCCAAAGGACATCTCGTTCGCGAAGTCGATGCGCTGGGCGGCATCATGGGCGAAGTCACGGACGCGGTCGGCATTCAGTTTCGTTTGCTGAATCTGTCGCGCGGGCCGGCCGTGTGGTCGCCGCGTGCGCAATGCGACAAGCAGGCCTATCGCCTGAAGATGCGCGAGGTCCTCGAGTCACAGCCGAATCTCAAGATCAAGCAGGCGGAAGTTGAGTCGTTAGTCGTTGGTCCTTGGCCGTTAGCCGAAGATGGCGCAAGCGACTTGGCCAACAACCAACAACCAACGACTAACGACCGCAGTATCGTTCGCGGCATTCGTCTGCGCGACGGCCGCACCGTCGGCGCGCAGGCCGTCATCATCACAACAGGGACGTTTTTGAACGGACTCATCCATTGCGGCGAGCAGCAATATGCCGCGGGGCGCTCGGGCGAGCCTCCCGCAGTGTTGCTCGGAGAGGCGCTGAAGAAGCTGGGCCTGCGCAACTGCCGTCTAAAGACCGGTACGCCGCCGCGTCTCGACGGACGCACCATCGACTGGGCGCGCTTCACGGTGCAGCCCGGCGACGCCGATCCTACGCCTTTCAGTTTTCGCACCAAGCGCGTTGCGCATCACGATTCGCAGGTGCCTTGCTACATCGCCTGGACCACGCCGGAAACGCATCGCATCATTCGCGAGAACGTTCACCGCTCGCCCATGTATAGCGGGCAGATTCAGTCGATCGGCCCGCGCTATTGCCCGTCGATTGAAGACAAGATCGTAAAGTTTCCCGACAAGGAGATGCATCAGCTCTTTCTCGAACCGGAAGGCCTGAACACGCACGAGATTTATGTGAACGGCCTGAGCACTTCTCTCCCGGTCGAAGTGCAGATGGCGATTTTGAAATCGATTCCCGGCCTTGAGAATGCCGAAATGCTGCGTCCCGGCTACGCCATTGAATACGACTCGATCGATCCGACGGAACTGGAGCGCACGCTTGAGACAAAGAAGATCGGGCATCTGTTTCTCGCCGGACAGATCAATGGAACTTCGGGCTACGAAGAAGCCGCGTGCCAGGGATTGATGGCCGGCATCAACGCAGCCTTGCAGGTGAAGAATGAGCCGCCGTTGATTCTCGACCGCACGGAAGCCTACACCGCAATTCTCATTGACGACCTGATTTCGAAGGGCACCAACGAGCCGTATCGGATGTTCACCTCGCGCGCCGAGTTTCGCTTGCATCTGCGCATCGACAATGCTGACCGCCGCCTCACACCGCACGGCCGCCGCGTGGGATTGATCAGCGATGAAGCCTGGGCCGATTTTCAGGAGAAGCAAGAACGCCTGGAGCGTCTAAAGAATGTGTTGGAATCAACGAGGCTGACTTTAGAAATTGCGGAGAAGATTATCGCTTGTCATTCCGAACCGGCGAAGGCCGGTGAGGAATCTGCCGCCGCCGGCAAGAGTTCAGGACCTGCTTGTGATTGGAGGTCCGTAACCGGCCAGACGCTGGCCCAACTCCTGAAGCGCCCCGAAGTCACGATCGAACAACTCGTCCCGGTGCTCGAAGAACTGTCGCCGCAATTCTTCATCCGAAATAACTCGGCGATCTCGGCGTTAAATATTTCTTCCGAAGTCCGCAACGAACTCAAGACTGTGGAAACCGAAATAAAATATGCAGGCTACCTCCTGCAGCAGCAACGCGCGATGGAGCGATTGAAGAAATCGGAAGACCACTCGATTCCAGGCTGGTTCGATTACCGCAGCATCAGCGGCCTTTCGCACGAGATGCAGGAAAAACTGACCAAAGTGCAGCCGCGCACGCTGGGTCAGGCCTCGCGCATTCCTGGCGTAACTCCGGCGGCGGTGTCGCTGGTTCACGTCTTCATTGAGATTCAGGGTCGTCGCCGTGAGCAAGCCGCGGCAATTTGACTACTGCACGTTGTCGCGAAATTAACCTGGCGTTAACAATCCAAGTCGCACGCTGGAGTTAGTATCGTCGCCATGCCGCAGGATGCTCTTACTATTGAGGACAGGCCCGGGGCTCAGCCGGGGCAGCGCGTTCTCAGCCTCAACGGACCGCTAGTTCTAATCACGATGTTCGATTTTCAGAAGACCGTCCGCGCCGACGATTCCCGCTCTTTGATCATCGACTTCACCAACGTTCCTTACGTCGATTCGGCAGGAATCGGCGCCCTCGTCGGAGCCTACGTGACCCGCCAGAACAGCAAGCGCAGTCTGGCGCTGGTCGCCGTGAGCGACCGCATTCACAACGCGCTAAAGGTCACCCACGTCGAACAATTTTTCCGTTTTTTCGATTCTGTCGACGATGCGGAAGACGCTACGGCCGCATAGAATTCGAGAGCGTTGACGGCCTTTTCCGTTCCGCCTAACATGGGTTCCCTGGCTCATGTCTCCCTCGATTGATCAAACGATTGGGCACTACCGCATCACTGGACAACTCGGACGCGGCGGCATGGGAGTGGTGTACGAGGCTCAGGACCTGACTCTTGGACGCCGCGTCGCCCTCAAGTTTTTGCCGCCGGAGTTGTCCCGCGATCAGGCTGCGCTGGATCGCTTCCTGCTTGAAGCCCGCACTGCATCTGCGTTGAACCATCCCAACATCTGCACGATTTATGCGGTCGAGAAAGCGACGGCGGAGAGCGAGAACGAACAGTCGTTCATTGCAATGGAGTTGCTCGAAGGCCAGAGCCTGAACGAGAAGCTGGCGTCCGGGCCGCTGCCGCTCGATCGCCTGCTCGACATCGCCATTCAACTTGCGGACGCGCTCGAAGCCGCTCACGCCAAGGGAATCATTCATCGCGACATCAAGCCGGCGAATATTTTTCTGACGCAGCGCGGCCAGGTGAAGGTGCTGGATTTCGGCCTGGCTAAACTGACTCGCCCTGAGATGGAGATGGAAACCATCGGCGCCACGCAGGACGGCCCGTTACAACTCACCAGCCCCGGTGCAACGGTGGGAACAATTTCTTACATGTCGCCGGAGCAGGCTCGGGGCGAACAGCTCGATCCGCGAACGGATTTGTTTTCGCTGGGCGCGGTGATTTATCAGATGGCGACCGCACGGCTGCCTTTTGCAGGAGCGACCTCGGCGGTGATCTTCCATGCGATCCTGGAACTCGATGCTGTGCCCGTGCAGCAGGTCAACCCGATCCTGCCGCCGCGGCTCGACGAGATCATTCACCGGTTGTTGGAAAAAGACCGCGACCTGCGTTATCAATCCGCGGCCGATCTGCGCGGCGACCTCAAACGCCTGAAGCGCGATACGGAATCCGGACGCAAAGTTTCACATTCTTCCGCGTCGGTTGCGCCCGTCGATGTTGTTCCCGCCCCGTCATCTGCTTCGACGGTTCCAGTCGCAGTGACGCAAATATCTCAAAGCTCCGCAGTGGTTGCCGCTGCCGGACGCCACAAAGTTGGAACCGGGCTGGCCGCATTGATCGCAGCCGTCATTTTGCTGGCCGCCGGGTTTGGCATTTACTCGCTGCTCACACGCCGTTACCTGACGCCGTTCAGAAATTTCTCCGTCACCAAGGTGACGGAAGAAGGCAATGTCGTGCTGGCGGCGATCTCGCCCGACGGCAACTACATCCTGAGCATGGTGCGGGATAACGGTCTTGCGAGCATGTCGCTGCGCAACGTTCCCACCAACAGCATCACGCAGGTGCAGCCTCCGGCGGAGGTTTATTACGGCGGAATGAGTTTTTCCCGCGACGGAAATTACTTTTATTTTGGGCGCAGCGATCCGGGAAATGACGAACTGAAGTTCTTATATCGGGCTCCGCTGCTGGGAGGAACGCCGGAAAAGCTGACTGCCGACGTGGACTCAGGAGTCACGATTTCTCCCGACGGCCACAAGCTCGCCTTCATGCGCTACGACAATCCGGAGCCGGGGAAGTATCAGTTGATCGTGCGTTCGCTTGAGCAGGGCACGGAAACGGTCCTCACCAGTGGGCCGGAAGGCCAGGCCCTGCGCAATCCGGCCTGGTCGCCCGATGGGAAAACCATTCTTTGCGATGTACTTCAGCCCGCGAACGCGCTTACCGGATTAGTGGCTGTGGATGCCAACACTGGACAGCAGCGAATCATTTTGACTTCTAATGAAGGTTTGTATTTGCCCATCTGGACGCCGGACGGCCGAGGCGTGCTGCTGCTGGATCAGTCCCGGTCCAGTAACTACGAGCGGTCGCAGATCGTCTACGTCTCATACCCCGACGGAAAACTGATTCCAGTAACTCGCGACACCAACAATTACGCGAATCTAAGCCTGACGGCCAATGGCCAAGTGCTGGCAACAGTGCTCAGCGAAGGACGATGGAGTCTGTTTGTCATGCCTGCGAACGGAACCGGTGCAGACGCGCGCCAGGTGGCGCCAGTCCATAATTTTACCAACTTCACCTGGACGCACGATGGCCGTTTGATCAGCGACTCCGACAACATGCTGCGTTGGTTGAATCCGGAAAACGGGGCTAAAGGAGTTTTCGCCACGCAACCAGATTCTGTAAGCGGCAATCCGCGAGAATGCTCCGATGGCCGCTACGTAGTTTTCCTGATGGGAGTCGGTGAACTGGTTCGCCAAAACATCTGGCGTGCCGACGCTTCAGGCGGAAATCTGAAACAACTCACTACTGGCATCAAGGACGACTATCCAGTCTGTTCTCCCGACTCGCACTGGGTCTACTACAAAGACAACAACACGCAGCGGATCATGAAAGTGTCGATCGACGGCGGCGCTGCCGAGACTGCGGCGGATATGCCAGTCTCGGGACTCTTCGATATCTCTCCCGATGGAAGCACCGCAGTGTTTGCCACTGTTGACCATGCACACGGTCACGAAGAGAAGTTGGTCTTGGTCGAGACCAACGCAGGGAAAGTTCGGAAAGAGATGAACTTCGAACGCCAGCGAATGGGCTTCTTTGTGCGTTTCTCAGGGGATGGTAAGTCCGTCGTTTATCCCGTGCGTGAAAAGGGCGTAGACAATCTTTGGCAGCAGCCGCTCGATAGCTCCCCGGGGAAATATCTCACCTCATTTAAGTCCGAGCACATCTGGGATTTTCACTGGTCCTGGGATGGGAGCAAGCTGGCGATGGTCCGGGGACATGACGATTCAGATGTCGTGCTCATGCGGGATATGCGTCAATAATTCAGTACCGGCGCCAAAAGATCAAAGGCGGCCATTGCTGGCCGCCTTTTCGAAATTGTTGTGAAAGTGGTTTAGGCAGACTTGACGTTCTCCGCTTGCCAGCCCTTGGGGCCTTTGACAACGTCGAACTGAACTTGTTGGCCTTCCTGCAGGCTGCGGAAGCCGCTGGCCTGAATGGCGGAGAAATGCACGAATACATCTTCGCCGTTCTGGCGGCTGATGAATCCGTAGCCCTTGGCGTCGTTAAACCACTTTACTGTTCCTGTTTCCATGTTGATACTATGTTCCTTTTCTTTGATGTTGCGCTGAAGCTTTCAAGGATTCTTCTGCAGGCAGGGTCACGCGCTGGGTTAAGCGGAGAAACTGAATACTGCGAAGTAAGCTCTTAAGATCAAACGCGCCTTAATGTTACTAAGACCGTACTGAAAAAGCTACAAATTTCGCAAGGTCCGCGCGCAACCCATTGCCCTAGCAAGGGTTAGGTCCGCCGACTGCGGGCCGCAGCCCGCAGGTCATTTGCATCCTGAGGGCGAAAAGCGGCATCATTCAGACATGCGAATGCGCGCTTCTCTGCTTGCTTCCTTCCTTATTCTTACCGCCTCTGCCGTGGCTTGGGCAGGCATTGTTGAAGATGTTCGCGGAGCATTAAACGACAACAGCTTCGTCGCGGCGCAAATGTTTCTCAAGTCCTATCGCGCCAAGAATGGCGTGACTCCCGAATACATTGAGGCCTATTCGTGGCAGGCGCGGGCCTCTCTTTCCAATCAGGATTACGAGAAAGCAACAACGTTCGCCAAAGAAACCGAAGCGATGGTTGCCGAGCAATTGAAGTCACACAAGCTCGATGCGGAAACGCACCTTCCTCTGGCTTTGGGCGCGGCGCTGGAAGTTCAAGCGCAAGTTCTAATGGCGCAGAACCATCACGATCAGGCGGTAGCTTTGTTGCGCAGCGCGCTGCAGAAATATGGATCGACCTCGATTCAGGAGCGGTTACAGAAAAATCTTAACCTGATCGCATTACAGGGAAAGCCCGCGCCGGCTCTTAAGGCCGAGGAATTTCTGGGAGCGAAGCCGCCGGCCCTGACTCAACTCAAAGGTTCGCCGGTTCTGCTGTTTTTCTGGGCGCACTGGTGCGGCGACTGCAAAGCCGAAGCGCCAATCATCACGCAACTGCGCACGGAGTTTGCACCGAAAGGATTGACGGTCGTTGGTCCCACGCGCCTCTACGGTTACACGGCGCAGGTCGAGAACGCCGCTCCCAAAGATGAGTTGGCTTACATCGATGTAGTGCGCAAACATTTCTACGGCGGACTGCTCGACATGTCCGTGCCCATCAGCAAATACAACTTCGACACCTACGGCGCCTCCACCACTCCTACGCTGGTTCTGCTCGATCGCGAGGGAAAAGTTGCCATGTACCATCCGGGAGCGCTGACGTACGATGAACTGAAAGGCGAGATCGAGAAAGTCGTAGCGCGGTAATTATTATCTTCTGGCGCCATCCTGCCAGCCGCCGCCGAGGCGGCGCTACAATTGCCCCGTGAATCTTGACGATACTATTGTTGCCATCGCGACGCCCCCCGGTCGCGGCGGTGTCGGCGTCATCCGCCTCGCTGGCCCAAGAGCGCGAGAGATTGCTTTGCCGATGCTGCGGCTGAAGCATGAACTGGAACCGGGACGCGCAGTGTTCGGAGAACTTGTAGAGCCATCTCAAATCCACGTGGGGACAGCCGCCCAAGCTTGCCCTGAACTGAGTCGAAGGGGCTGTCCGGCCGAGCAGCGAAGCTCGGCTGCTTCTCGCATCGACGAAGTCGTCATCACCTACTTCGCGAAGCCGCACTCCTACACTACCGACGACATCATCGAAATCTCCGCCCACGGATCGCCAGTAGTCCTGAGGCACATCGTCGCGATGTGCGTCGCCGCCGGCGCTCGCCTGGCTGAACCGGGCGAGTTCACCATGCGGGCCTTTCTGAATGGACGCATCGATCTCACCCAGGCCGAAGCCGTCCGCGACCTGATCGACGCTCAAACTCTCTACCAGGCGAAGGTCGCGGCACAGCAACTCGAAGGCGCGCTCTCCAAACGGCTCCAACCCATCAAGCAAAAGCTGGTGGAACTGATCGCGCTGCTGGAAGCCGGCATCGACTTTGCAGAAGACGATGTGGCTGTGCTGCCGGATGCCGCGATTCTTGAAAACATCGCGCGCGTTCGCGTGCCCCTGGAGCAACTTGCTGCCAGCTTTGCTTACGGCAAGATTGTGCATGAAGGCTTGACGCTAGCCATCGTCGGGCGCCCCAACGTCGGAAAATCAAGCGTGTTCAATTGTCTGGTGGAACGCGAGCGCGCCATCGTGACGGCCACACCCGGCACCACGCGCGATCTGGTCAGTGAAACCGTGGCGATCGGAGGAATTCCCGTCAAGTTGGTCGACACGGCCGGCATTCGTCAGGCTCTTGACGAGGCCGAATCCATCGGCATCCGCAAATCCTTGGAAGCTCTGGCCGACGCCGACCTGGTGCTGGTCGTTCTTGATGCGTCACAAGCAATGACGGTTGAGGACGAAGATCTTCTACGCAACGCGGAAATTCGCCCAACGATAGTTGTTGGGAACAAGAGCGATTTGACGAAAAACGCCCAAGAGCGACAGAGCCGCGCTTCGCTCATTCGTTGCTCCGCACTAACAGGCGAAGGCATTCCCGAACTGCGCGCCGAAATCCTGCGCCACATCGGCGGAGAAACCGGAGTGCAAGCCGAGACTGGATTCCTAACCAATGTCCGCCATCAGGGCTTGGTTCAAGATTCGCTCGACGCACTGGCACAAGCCACAAATGCCATAGGCGGCAAGGTCCCCCACGAAATGCTGCTGCTCGATCTCTACAATGCGTTGCGTCCGCTCGACGCGATCACCGGCGCCACGACCGCCGATGACATCCTGAATCTAATTTTCAGCACGTTCTGCATCGGAAAGTAATACGGCTTCCAAGGTGGGCCGGATCCGAAGGAGAAAAGGGACAAAGAGTGGGCCACGAAATCTGGCTAACGACAGTGGGAGATACATCACCAAACAACTCTGCATCGTGTTTTCAATCAGCGCCAAATCTGATGAACCATACCTATTCGGTGCAAAACGGCTTTGGCGGAAGAATCAACAGCCAGATCGCGCAAGTGAGCGCGGGAATTCTGTTTAACGGGGGCGTGAAGATCGCAGCCTACCGCGGCTTCGGGCCGTCGCAAAAATATATCGACAGCACCAGCATGGCGCAGAAGGTGTCCAACAACTTCCAAACCTGGTCAATCGCAATCGCGTATCAATCCGCGGGCTCGGGGAAAACGAAATAGGTCACGAGCTGGAATATGTCGAATATTGTAGGGGTTCGCAATCACCCGTTGTCACCTGCATCAATTCTCTTTTCCCGATGTTGTCACAAACGCGACAGGAACTCGCGATGCGTTCACGTACTGATCGAGCGTTCCACCTTCATGCTGTCCCCGCCTGCCACGAACCTACAGACCGGCAATTTGGCCCGCACGTGGAGGACGGTTTCTAGCTGGGAACTTACAACGCCTTTCGCGAGCGCGCCGTCCGGTGAGGAGTATTCACTTCAGGCAAAACGCAATGATGGTGCGCCCGTGAAGACCCTTCGCCTTTTCCAGTTTCTTCAGCAGTTTGGATTCCAGGTCATCGGGATCGACGACCATTTCGCAGGCGGCAATCTGTTCATCGCTTGCGCCGTGAAAGCACAGTTCGCAGACGCCCAATCCGCCGTCGGTTTGTACCGGAGGACCGAACGTGCGGCACGTCATCGGACGGGCCTCGTATAGGTCGCATAATCCGGACTCCGGATCAAGCACCGGACAAGGCTCGTCGTTGCCAAATTCCGCAAAACGTTCTTCCGCCTCCGGGCTTTCGTCGAGCGTGCCTGTTTTCGCGTTGCCAGGAAATTCCGCCGACAACCTCTTCACCGATCCTCGGGCCCGCTTGCGAACTCGGCGTGCGCGTTGCGGGTCTGTCTTTTCGAGAACACCAAGTCCCGCCCGCAATCGCATCGCATCCAGTTGATTGATGGCGAACACACCCACGCAGCACTGCATGCATCCGGGATGGCAGACGAGCCATTCGCCGCTCCGCCGCGTTGCATCCGCCAGAGCAGCATCCATGATCTGGATGAGCTTACCGTCGCCGGCCGGCACTTGCGAAGGCATGCGGGAAGAATATCGCATCTCTCTTTGCCAGAAGAGGCCGAGCGGGATGTTACTCGGAGGTGTAGTTGATTTCCATCCGCCGCACTTGAAAGCTCGACACGTATAAGACGAGCATCGCCACGATCACAATACCGAGAATCGCGACGGGCGCGGACACAGGATCGGGATTCGAGACCAGCAGCGATAGCAGCGCCGGGGTTCCCATCGGCGTAGGGATTTCTACCGGGCACAGCGATTTCAGATAGTAGATGACACTGAATTTTTTGAGCAGGGCCGGGAGGAACGGATTCATCGACTCCCAGATCAAAATCACAGCTGCCGGCAGAATCGGATTACGAAACAACATTCCCGCGGCCAGAAAGAAAGCTCCGTAGCCCAGGCAAGCCAAAGCCGTGATGCCGAGATATGCCGCCGCCTGCTCCAGGCCATGATTCTGGTAGAGATAGATGTCGCGCACATTGGGACTGAGTTGCTGCGTGAAGACAAATATCTGAAGCAACTCGCTGGTTACGAAAATGATGCAGGTGGCCAGCACTCCGGCGAGGAACTTTCCCACCATTAAAACTTCGCGGCGGATCGGCGCGAGAAAATAAAAATGCAGACTCTTGTCCAGGATCTCGCCACGGAATAGATTCATGAAGATTCCCAGGCAGCCGAAGAATATCGCGAGCCGCAGATAAAAGAATTGGAATACTCCGGCGAAAACAATGGAATCCTCGGAGACGTTGAAGCCTCCGCGAATATGAACACCTGTTACCTTGTCGTCCGAGAGGTCGATGAACAGGTCGTTGGTGCCGTCCGAGTAGCGATAGGCCTCGTTAAATGTATTCGTGAACGTGCCTGATTTGATCGGCCGCTGCCCGCGCCAGTGAAAGCGCACCGGCGGATTGCCCAGCCGATCAATTACTTCCTGGCGCGTCATATCCGGTTTGATCGCGAGCAGGTCCTGATACGTCAGGTGCTTCTGGCTTCGAGCAGCGAGCTGGCTGCTGCGGTCGCGGTCGTGAGAGACGACCACGGCGTGAACTGAAAAAAGCAGAAGCGGCAAGAGCGCGAGAACGTAAATCCACAGACCGCGCCGCGTAAACAGCGTCTTTCTCAACTCCAGACGGACGACCGACTTGATCTGCGCCCACCAAAGCTCGGTCATTGCAGCACCTCGTTGTTGTCATTGTCATTGCCGATCAGGTATTCGTATACGGAATTCACATCGTCATCGGCGGGAGCGACGGATTCGATTTCAATTCCGTTCAGCGCAATGTGATTTAACGCGAGATAGAATCGGTCCGCATCGCGCGTTTTGACCAGCAGGCCGCGTTCGTCGTTGTGGATGCGAACCTCAATCGTGTTCTCGGATCCCATCATCCTGGCGGCAAGGTCTCTCGGGCGGTCGCAGCGGATGAGAATCTGCGCGGGATGCTCACGAATCTCGCCACGCACATCGTGAATTTTTCCTTCGGCAACCACGTAACCATTGCTCAGCAGAACGACTTGATCGGAGATGGCGTCGACTTCATGAAGGATGTGGCTCGAAATAATGACGTAGCAACCGTCCGTCGCAACGGCGCGGAACAGTGCAATCATCTCCGCGCGCGCCAGCGGATCGAGACCGTTCAGAGGCTCGTCCAAAACCAGGACTCGTGGGTTGCGACATAAGGCCTGGGCGAGGCGAATGCGCTGCCGCATCCCTTTGCTGTAGCCGGCGACGTTGCGCTGTGCGGCGTCAACCAGATTCACGCGCTCGATGGCGCGCCAGGCAAGTTGCTCTGCTGTTTGAGAATCGATGCCCGCAACGCGAAGGAACGAGCTGACAAACTGGAATCCGGTGAGGCCTTTGGGGAAAGAATCGAACTGCGTGCTGTAGCCGAGGATTTTGAAAAGCTTCTCGGGTTCGTTCGGTTGCAGACCGAGAATGTGAATTCTCCCGCGCGTGGGATGCACCAAGCCGGTCATCAAATTCATCAGCGTAGTTTTCCCCGAACCATTGGGCCCGACGAGGCTCGTCACACCGGGAGGAATCGAAAGATTGACGCGATTCACGCCGAGAATTTCGCCGTAGAACTTCGACACATCTTCAAACACGATGCGATCGTTCAACGGATCACCTCATAGGCCCGCACTTTGCGCACCAGCAGCGCAAGACAAATCGCGCAATAGAGGAGCAACGCGGTCCATGCTTCACCGGGCGTAATCGACAGTTCATTGTCAAGGCGGAACAGCGAAGACCAAACCGTCGTCATGAGATAAACGATGCTGAAGAAGTGTCCCGATTGAACTCGCATCACGGCATTGATGGCTTGCGCGAAGCCCGCGCCAAAGAACATCACCGCGAGCAGCAGAGCGCCCGCAACAACTCTCCACTTGACCCAGGCTGAGAGCGCCATGGCAAGAAGAGAAAGAATCGCGATCCATATCATCGAAGAAAGAACGATGCTGCCAGCGATCCAAAGATGCTCCCAGGTCCAGGCGCCGCCGGCGAGGCTCCCTTGCACGGCGAACAAAATCAGCCCGGGGATCCATGTAATTTGCGAGAGCAGGATCGCCAATACCGAAGCCTTGCCCAGTACGTACTCAGCTCGCGAAAACGGGCGGCAGAAATATAAAGGCAACGCACCATTCGCGATGTCGGGCGAAATCAAACCCGGTCCGCTGAATGCAGTTAACACAAAAGCCAGCACGCCTTGCACATAGATGAAGTAGAAAAAAAACTGGTTGTCGATTCGCAACAATCGGTTGCTGCCCGTAAGCCTCTCGAGAAAACTGAGGTTGTGGGCGAGATAAATGGAAATAAGGCACAACAAAGGAAAGAAAAAACTGAGAACGAAAAGTGCAGTCTGAAGTTTCGAGCGGAACAGACTCTTTCTGGAATACCGGAACAGAACGAAGAAGCGCGACCACGCCGGAGTAAGGGCACCTGTGTACGACGTGTAACTGCGCCTATAAACGGCCACAATGATTCTCCCTGTCGGTCGTCGTCGGTTTCTGCATTTCGGCTTTCATCAGCTTTCTTTTCAGTTTTCCATCGCTTTCAGGAAAATATCTTCCAGCGTGTCGCGGCGGAAATTAAGGCGGCGGATCCGCACGTCACGTTCCGCGGCGAGCCGGTAGATGTCACGAATCTCGATGCCATCCGCGAGGATCATCTTCAGGCGATTGGCGGTCACCGCACACTCGCAGCCAAGCTTCTCGATTGCTTCGGTAAAATCGCCGTTGGCGCCGTAGGTTTCGAGTTCCAGGAATCGCTTGTTGGCTTTTCGCTCTTCTTCCAAATTCGAGTAATGCGCAATGCGCCCCTGCTTCAGGATCAACACTTCTTCGCAGGTGTCTTCCACATCGCGGAGAAGATGCGAGCAGAGCACGATCTGCAACTGCTTGCTGTCGCGAATATCGCGGATCATGCGAATCATCCGCTGCCGCGCCGACGGATCGAGACCGTTGGTTGGCTCGTCGAGAATCAGCAACTTCGGCCCGTGCGCGATTGCCTGGGCCAGCTTCGCCAGTTGTTTCATGCCTAGCGAATACGTTCCAAGTTCTCGGTATCGTGCTTCCGCCAGGCCCACACAGAACAGCGCCTCATGCGCGCGTTCCAGCGCCGCTGACGGAGGCAGGCCGGAAAGCTCCGCCATCATCTGCACGAAAGCGACCGCGCTCATCTTGGAGATCAGCGCGTCATTTTCTGGCATGTAGCCGACCAGTCCGCGAATGCTTCTGGTGCCGCTGCGAATATCATGCCCGAGAACCCGCGCCGAACCCGAAGAAGGCGGGTAGAAACCGAGGAGCGTATTGATGAGCGTGGATTTGCCCGCGCCGTTGGGGCCAAGCAACCCAATCGCGCGTCCGCGTAGAGAGCAAACAAGATTCTTTAAAATTTCGCGGTTGCCAAAGCGAACCGAAAGCCCCTGCAGTTCAATGACCGGCGTTTGCGGAGCAGGCGCTGCTTGCTGATCGCTAATTACCGCTGCCCCGCTTTGAATCACCGTGCTCATAATGTTGTAGGTCGAACTTATTGCGTTGGCGCGAGATGGCTCAGGCCGTTTCCCAAAAACATCTGCGGCAGAAACGCACCGCCGTGGCCCATGGTCAGCAGAGTTCCAAGGTCGAAGCCCATGAAACCGGTGTCGCTTGCGATGACGATGCGATCGCGCTCGCCGTAAGCATAGATCAGGCCGGGCGCGGTGTTTGCCTGCAGCGCGGCAATCGACTGCTGCTGCTGCGCGGTAAGAGTTCCCAGGGATTTGATCTGCTCCACCAGCGGACCAACTACAGGTCCGATGTTGTGATAGAAGATCGCCGAAAAATTCGTATAGCCATCGCTGGGCAGAAGAGACTGGAAAGTTTGCGAGTGCGTCAACGTATATCCGGATTGGCGGTCGCGAATTGCCTGCGAGAGCGTTGCGACATCGGGCCCGGCAATCAGATAACTGTCCTCATAGGTATAGTCGATTTCGAAATTCGGCTGCTTCTGATTGCGAAGCGTGTAGTAAATCTGGGAACCGACCTGCTGCTTCGCAAGCTGTAGAGTGCCATGCTGAGTTTCTTCCCGATTGAAACTGTCGACCAGTTTGGAGATCGTCGATTGCAAAGTCGCGGGATCGTAGACCTCGAGAACCAGCTTCCAGCGCGGCGTGGGCAGCACGGGGCCATCCATCGCGAGAACAACTTCGCCTCCCAGCGGCGCCGTGATGTCATCGAGCACGCTCACGCCAGTCTTAGACTCGAACCTCGCAAGGTCCTGCGAGAAATTCGCGTCACTCGCGCCGATAATCTGGAACAAATCTTCCATGATGTTTTTCGGATTCTTGATGACCGCCGCATTCACCATGCTGGCATTGGGTGAAATGAAATCCAACGCTCCCATGGATGCAGGGGCAGCCAACCAGGACGCCACGCCATGCCGCTCGGATGCGAACGTGAGCGCCGCGCGATTTTCCGTCTTGCCTCCGACTTCGCGCCGTTCCATTGTCAGATATCGCACGTCTTCAATCCCCGCAGGCAACTGGTTCTTACCGCTGCCATCAGATACGTTCTTCGCGACAATTTGTTCCATGTCTGCGCAAAAAAGCCAGCCCGCGCCCTGCTGATAAGAGTGAACCACCTGCTGGTAGAGAGGAGTTTCGCTGAACCGGCCGGAACCGGATTGCTGAATCCGTGCGGCTGCGCGCTGTAGTTCCGCAGTATCCGGGCTGGCGACCAGCATATCGTTGTTCAAATAAACCAGCAGGGGCCGGTTCGACGACGACTGCACCGTCGACGGATCATGCACAATCTGCAGCGCGGTTTCGGAGGCGCTCTTGCTGAGATGCTTTGCCTCGCCCTGCAGAAATTTCTCCAGACCCGGCTGCTTTACTCTGGCCAGTATCACCGGAGATGTGTAGGTCGGGCCATCTTTGGCAACGGTAAATACGATCTCGTCTCCCAGATAACTGCTGAGTGTCTTCATCTGTTCAATCATGCTCGCAAGCTTTGGCCCCTTGGCGCGTTGCTGTTCCTTCCACCAACTGCGCAGCGCCGGACTCTGCTGCAACCGGTCTTGAAAAAGCTGGCTGGCTTCGCCCAAAGTAGCCGAAAGGTTGGGGATCGCGGCATAGACAACCGTGTTATCCGGCACGTAGGCCAAAAGATCGGAGTTGTAACGCAGGCCCGGCCCCGGAATCGCCTCAAACTGCTTTTGCAGAACCGCAAAGTCGCCGAGCAGGGCAAGATACTTCGCCGAATTGCGGCTCCACGCAACTTCGTTTTGCACTGGCACTTTGCCAACGCTGGCGCTGGAAGTTTCCTCTTCGCCGGCGCGCAGCTCGGCGGTGTGGTCGCCATAAGCCATCCGCACCACGCCTTCGATAACAGCCACGCGAGAGCCTTTGATTCCGCGATTGACCGAGAAAATTGTTCCCTTCACCGATACCAGGGAATCGTCGGTTGCCACGTAAAGACGGCCCGTGCGCTGCTTCGCCGCCTGCACAATAATGTGCCCGCCGTCCAAATGGATCGTCGTTCCCCTCCACTCGCGGGACACGGAAAGATCCGAGCGTTCGCTCATCTCCACCAGAGATCCGTCGAGCAGCCGCACTACAGCATTCGATCCCTTCGCCGTGCGAATCTCATCTCCGTTGCGAATCTGGTAACCGGCAGGAATCACGCGCACCTGATCGTCCGAAACCGCATACAGCGAACCGTCCACATTCTGCACCGCAGCGCGAACAACGTGCTGGCCGGGGAAAAGACCGTTAAAAAGTGCCACGGTCACAATTACCGCGACGGCGACCGCGGCTGCACTCATTGCCCACCGCAGTGCCGGAAAGCCCCGTCGTGCCGGCTTCAGTTGCCACACCGGTTGCATTTCGCCGTTGCGCGCCAGCTCGACCGCATGACGGCACGCCACACACCGGTGCACGTGATCTTCGAGAAGCAACCGGCGCGCTTCGGGCAAACTCTTCTCCAGATACGCCGGGATCAGTATCTGGAAATCCTCGCAGCCCCGCAGCCTGTGCATGCTGAGTTCGGCAGTCGAAGAACCGGCAACCGCACTCCAGACACGTTCGCCTGCCCGCGCAACGGCCTTGTCATCTACGTGTTCGTTGCGAATCTCGGAAAGCATCTGCTCGAATTTACGATTGCTCATGATCTGTCTCCCCTATGTACGAACGATGTACGGACGAGGTATGGACGAAGCTCCTTGCGGAGCTGTTGTCGGGTGCGATGAACGATCACCGCGACCAGTACTTGCGAGATGCCGAGAGTCTGCGCAATCTGCCGGTTGTTGAGACCTTCAAGAAAACGCAGAGCAAAGATTTCCGCTTGCCGAGGCTTTAAATGAGCCATGGCGCGGGCTAAGGCCTGGCGCAAGCCGGAAACATCAGACTGCACAGACGGCATCAGCCCGGAAGAATCTTCAGGCAATGGAACGGTTTGGTCGGCTTGCCGCGATCGGATGATGTCCAGAGCGGCATTGACAGCGGCCCGGCGCAGATAGCTTTCCGGATTTTCGAGGGGCTCGGCGTTCCGCCCCCGGCGCAACAGCCGCAGAAAAACCGTCTGCAACACGTCTTCCGCGTCCACTGGGTTGCCGGTAATGCGGTACGCCGTGCGGAACACCAGGTCGTGATGTGACCGAAAGACTCCCTCGAGTTCGTGGGGAATCGCGATTGCCGGCTCCTCTAGTACGCTCAGCAGGGTACGCCTCCTGGACTGCTCTTTCATAGGTAAAGACGGCAGGCAGAGCGGATTATTACAGCCGGAAAGAAATAATCTCGGCTTGCGACGGCAGTCTTGCGGATTATCTTCCCAGTGGCAGTGGATTCACGCTCACTTGATCTCCACCTGATCAATCTCAAATTCGAACTTTCCCAGCGCGCTCTGGACGAAAGCGAGCGTTAGTATGTCTTGCCCGTCCGTATTGAAGCTGGATATGGGGAACGAGTAGTGCTGCCAGTCCGCGCCGGCAGCAAACATTTTGATTCCCGGCATCTCGTTCCGTCGGCTTAACGTTCTCACGGCAAGGGCGTAAGTCTTTCCGTCTCCCCTTGCCCAAAAACTGATGGCCTGCTTGCTCGAAAGATTCGCCGGGTCTTCTGGAGAAGATCCCGGCGCGAACAGCGTTCCCGCCCAGGTGAATGCCGCGCCCGGAATGACTTCGCCCGTGACGCGCAACGCTTCCTTGGAATTATTTGCGCCGCCATCCACCACTTGCATCGTCGCAGTCGACTTGCCACCCTGCATCGAATCGCCGCCCGCCATCCAAGCTCCATAGTTGGCTGTAACTTTTCCGTCATCGAACGTGCTTACCACTCCCGACTCCGAACCCACTGGAGGCGGCGGAAGCGCGGCCATACCCGTCTCACCATTCGTTCCCACAACGTGCAAAAGCACGGTGCTCGTCTGGTCCGAACTAGGCCCAACCATCACTTCGAATATCCCCGGTTCGACCACACGATGCATGTCAACGTTCAACATCGAAAGCATGTCGGGCGTAATGGTGAATTCAACAGTCTTCTTTTCGCCCGGCTTCAGCGTAACGCGCTGAAATCCTTCCAATTGCATGACCGGACGCGTGACCGATGCAATCTTCTGGTGAATATAAAGCTGCGGAACTTCGTCCCCCTCGCGTGAGCCGGTATTAGTGACATCCACGCTCGCCTTCGCCACCCCGCCGACGCCGATCTGCTTAGGCTCGATGCGAAGATTATCGAAATGAAAAGTCGTATAGCTGAGTCCGTGGCCGAATGGATACAGCGGCTTTCGCGTGCTGAACGCGTAACTGCGGTTGGCCGAAGGTTTGTGATTGTAAAAGTCGGGCAGATCGCCGACGGAATGGGGAAAGGTGATGGGCAGTTTTCCCCCGGGATTCACGTCGCCGAACAACACGTTCGCCGCGGCGGTTCCACCTTCTTCACCCAGATACCAGCCTTCGAGAATCGCCGGCACATGTTCAGCAATGTAGTTAATCGAAAGCGGACGGCCGTTGATCAACAACACAACCGTCGGAGTCCCAGTCTCCACCACCGCCTTCACCAGATCGTTCTGCGCCCCAAGCAGATCGAGCGAGTCGCGATCTCCCAGGTGGTTCTCCGACCAGGCCTCGCGATTCGTGCTTTCGTTTTCTCCCACTACTAAAATCGCAACATCCGCTTTGCGTGCCGCATCGGCCGCGGCTTTCACGCTTTCCTGCTGTGTCGTGGGATCGATCAGCTTCACATCGTTAGTGAACCAGCCGTGCCAGTCCGCAGGCGCATCGGTGATCTTGCATCCTTCGGCATACACCACGTTCGCTTTCGATCCAACCCGATCACGAATGCCTTGCAGAATGCTCACGCCGTGAAGCGGATTTCGGCTGTAACCGCCAAGATGCAAACCCTCCACATTGGGCCCGATTACCGCAATCGTCTTCAGCTTGCTCAAATCGAGCGGCAGCAGATTCTTGTCGTTCTTCAGCAGGACAATTACTTTTTGCGCGGCCTTAAGCGCAAGCTCGCGGTGCTCCGCACTGTTCGTGATCTTCTCGGCAGCGTCGGGATCGACGTAAGGATTGTCGAACAATCCCAGCCGGAACTTGGTGGCCAGCACACGTCCTGCCGCACGATCCACTTCGCTCTCTGGAACGATTCCCTGTTTCACCTGGCTGATCAGCGTGCGGTACACGGAGCCATCCGACAGGTCGTAGTCCACGCCCGCGGCAATCGCCAGACGCGCCGCGTCGGCCTTGTTGGCCGCAACCTCGTGGGTGTTCACCAGCATCTGCAAGCCGTCGCCGTCAGAGGTGATGTAGCCGCGAAAGCCCCACTCCTGCCGCAGCACGCGGTCAAGCAGCCAATGATTGATGTGCGAAGGAATGCCGTCAATTTCGTTGTAGGAAGCCATGACGCTCCCGACATTCGCTTCCTGCACGGCCGCTTGGAATGGCACCAGAAAATTCTCGCGGATGATGCGTTCCGAATAGTTGGCGGGTGCGGTGTTTGTGCCGCCTTCCGGCTGGCCATGCACTGCGAAGTGTTTCGCCGTGGCCACAACGTGATGGCGTCCAATCATGAACGAATCGCCTTGCAGCCCTGTGATCGCCGCCACTCCCATGCGCGCGGCAAGAAACGGATCTTCCCCATAAGTTTCTTCTGTGCGTCCCCAGCGCGGATCGCGCGCAATGTCCAAGACAGGAGAGAAGACTTGCCCCGCGCCGCTTGCGCCGGCTTCATCTCCGGCGGCTGTGAATACCTGATGCACCAATTCCGGGTCCCACGTGCTTGCCAATCCCAGCGCTTGCGGAAAGCTGGTGCTGCCGTATTCCATGAATCCGTGCAACGCTTCTCCCATGAACAAATCCGGAATGCCGAGCCGCGTCTTCTCCCGCAGGTAGCGCTGAATTCCGTTGCGCAAAATCGCCGCCCGCTTCGGAGGGAACACCAAATCCGGATCCCACCATCGGCCCAGCGTCTCTCGCGCCTGTTCGGTGGTAAACGTTCCTGTGGGATCGATCACTTCGACTTGCCCGCGCCCGCCGCCACTGATTTGCTCCACTTTTTCTTCGAGCGTCATGCGCGGCAGCAAATCCGCCACGCGCTCATCAACGGTAAGATTGGGATTCCGATACCTAGGAGTACTCTCCAGCTGGCTTGTTTTGTTTTGAGCCCTCGCAGCGGCGGCACAGAACACCACGCACAAGAAGGAAAGCAGCAGAGAAGAATGCAGCGGGGAATATTGTTTTTGTTGTCTCATTTCGCAGCTTTGGGATCTCCTTGTACGATTGCGGGTAGTGCCTCAGTTTGAAATCTTTAAGTGCTAACGCGGCACGCTCTGATTGTAGGCAGCCTGACCGATCATCCAAAACAGGAAAAGAAAAGTGGCGAGCAGAATGGCGAGGATAATAATCGCCGGAACTGTCTGACGCTTCCACAAGGCAGCTTTGACTCGCCTTTAGCCATTCGACTTCTTGTAAGGCCCGCGCTTTCCGGGCTTCAGCATGTAGCTGCCGGCCATGAGTACTGAGGCACTACCCGATTGCGCACACCATACTACTCCCGCTGAGCGCGTGTAGAAACCGCGTGTTATAAACATGGATTGCATGGGACTTCCATCACTCAGCCTCGATTCAAAAACCGCAGTCGTCATCGGCGGAACATCGGGTATCGGCTTGACTCTGGCGAAGGGCCTCGCGGGAGCCGGTGCCAATGTGATTCCGTCAGGGCGTCGGCGCGACCGCGTTGATTCCGTTGCCGACGAGATAAAGAAAGCTGGCGGCCGGTCGCTTGCGGTCCCGTGCGACGTCGCGGATCGATCCAGTCTGCAATCGCTTTTGGACGCCGCCTGTGCGGAGTTCGGCAAAGTCGACATCTTATTGAACTGCGCCGGAATCACGCAGAAGACGCCAATCGTCGACATGAGCGAGAAAGATTGGAATGCGATCCTTGAAACCAACCTGAATGGCACGCTGCGCTCCTGCCAGGTCTTTGGACGCCACATGATCGAGCGCAAATACGGCAGGATCATCAACATCTGTTCTCTCTCATCTTTTGTGGCGATCTTTGAAGTAGCGGCCTACGCCGCCAGCAAGTCGGCCGTCGCTTCTCTCACCAAGTCGTTAGCGATCGAGTGGGCGCGCTACGGCGTATGCGTGAATGGCTTGGTGCCCGGAGTTTTCCGCACCGACCTGAATGCATCTTTGCTCGACGGCACTCCGCGCGGTCAGGAATTTCTCATGCGCACGCCCGCGGCCCGCTTTGGCAAGCTGGAGGAGTTGGTCGGCGCCGCTGTATTTCTGGCCTCAGACGCCGCCAGCTTCGTGACCGGCCATTTGCTGGTGGTCGATGGCGGCATCATGGCCAGCGGCAATAACCGGTGACTGGCGTTCGGCTTCGGTTTTCGCTATGAATCTCCCGTCGGTTTCGAAACCCGCTCCCGCTTCGAAACCGAGCCTCGCTGCACAACTCACGCAACACGTCGGACGCTTCCGCTGGATCATCTGCACCGTTCTCCTGCTCGGAGTGATGAAGAACTACATGGATCGCCAGGTCATCGGCGTCCTGAAGACCACGCTGCAGCACAACCTGGGCTGGAGCGAGATCGACTACGGCAATCTCGTATTCGCGTTCCAGGCGGCCTACGCACTGGGAATGGTTTTGGTTGGCCGATTCATCGACCGCGTCGGAACACGCCTCGGTTACGCATTGGCCATGGCGTTCTGGAGCCTCGCATCGATCGCTCACGGCGTCGCCGGTTCATTCAACAGTTTTTTGGCGGCTCGTTTCGCGTTAGGCCTGGGGGAATCAGCGGTCTTTCCCGCCAGCTTAAAAGCGGTTGCGGAATGGTTCCCCAAAAAAGAGCGCGCGCTTGCGACTGGGATCTTTAACGCCGGGAGCAATCTCGGCGCTATCGCCACGCCGCTGATCGTCCCATGGATTGCCGTGCATTGGGGCTGGCGCGCGGCTTTCTTTCTGCTCGGCGGAGTCGGATTCGTCTGGCTGGCTTTGTGGCTGTGGGTCTATCGCCGCCCGCAGGAGCATCCCTCCTGCTCACCTGCGGAATTGGATTACATTTGCAGCGATCCCGTTGCGGCTCCGGTCCGCGTCAGTTGGTTCAAGCTGTTAGCCCACCGCCAAACCTGGGCATTCATATTGGGGAAGTTCATTACCGATCCCGTCTGGTGGTTCTATTTGTTTTGGATTCCCGATTTTCTTCAGCGCGAGCATGGCCTTGATCTCCTGCACATCGGCGTGCCCATCCTCGTAATCTATCTGATTGCAGACGCGGGCAGCGTGGCAGGCGGATGGCTCTCGTCCTCGCTCATACGCCACGGCAGGACCGTGAATGCGAGCCGAAAATTCGCCATGCTGATCTGCGCTCTCAGCGTCTTGCCGGTCGTCTTCGTGCCCAAAGTTGCGTCGATGTGGATTGCGGTGCTCGTGATCGGAATTGCGGCGGCGGCGCATCAGGGCTTTTCCTGCAACCTGCTCACGCTGTCTTCCGACATGTTTCCCGGCGCCGTGGTCGCCTCCGTCGCCGGGATTGGCGGCATGGCGGGCGCGATTGGCGGAATGCTGATTGCGAAAGTCGTCGCATACTTTCTACAGCACACGCACAGCTACGCGGTCCCGTTTTTTCTCGCTGGCTTTGCATACCTGATCGCACTGGCAATCGTCCATGCGCTGGCTCCGCGGCTGCAACCGGCGCAGTTCGATGTGGCAGAATCATAGTTGTTTCGTGAAAGGCGAAAGTGAAGAAAGAAAACTCTTCAGCCAACTCAGCCGGCCTCAAGATCAAGCCGCGAGAACACTGCCGCTGGGATCTGGTCAGCCTCGGCGAGGTAATGTTGCGCTTCGATCCCGGAGACCGCCGCATCTGGACCACGCGCCAGTTCGAAGTCTCTGAAGGTGGAGGCGAATACAATGTGGCGCGCGGCCTCACGCGGTGCTTCGGTCTGAACAGTGCTATCGTCACGGCGATCGTCGACAATCCCGTCGGCAGATTGCTGCAGGATCTGATCTATCAAGGCGGCGTCGACCAGTCCCTGATTCGCTGGGTTGAGTTCGATGGCGTGGGCCGCACCGCACACAATGGGCTGAATTTCACCGAGCGCGGATTCGGCACTCGTCCCGCTCTCGGTTGTTCCGACCGCGGCCACACGGCGGTGTCGCAGCTAAAGCCCGGCGACATCGACTGGGACGAAATCTTCGGCAAACACGGCGCGCGATGGTTTCACACTGGCGGCATTTTTTGCGCGCTCTCTGAGACCACTCCCGACGTCGCAATCGAGGCGCTGAAAGCAGCGCGAAAACATGGCACAGTAATCTCCTACGATTTGAACTACCGCGAATCTCTGTGGAAGGCAATCGGCGGAAAAAAGCGCGCGCAGGAAGTGAACCGCTGCGTGGCCCCGCTGGTTGACATCATGCTTGGCAACGAAGAAGATTTCTCCGCAGCCCTGGGCTTTCAGGTCGCGGGCCTCGATGAGCATCACTCGAACATCGAAGCCCAAGCGTTCAAGAAAATGATTGAAGCTGTAATCAAGGAATTTCGTTTTGCCGTGGTCGCCACCACGCTGCGCAAAGCCAAAACCGCGACCCTGAACGATTGGGGCGCGATCTGCTACGCAGACGGCGAGTTCCACGAGGCGAAATATCGGGAGAATCTTGAAATCTTCGATCGCGTCGGCGGCGGAGATTCGTTCGCGTCCGGGCTGATCTATGGCCTTCTCACCGGCCAGGGACCGCAGTGGGCAGTCGAGTGCGGAGCAGCCCACGGCGCTCTGGCAATGACCACACCCGGCGATACAACAATGGCAACTCTGAAGGAAGTGCAACAGGCAATGCATGGAAAAGGCGCACGAATCGCCCGCTAGAGAACGATGTATATGACCAAGCAGGAAGCCGCAACCCGCATCACCGAGATCGGCATTGTGCCGGTCATCCGTGCCGCCTCGGCCAAACAAGCGCTGCAAGCCGCCGAAGCGGTCTGCGCCGGCGGAATTCCCATCGTCGAAGTCACCATGACGGTTCCCGGCGCGATCGAAGTAATTGCTCAACTGAGCAAAAGCATGGGCTCCGAAGTTTTGATCGGCGCTGGAACCGTTCTCGATGCAGCCACCGCGCAGCGCTGCATCGATGCCGGCGCGGAATTCATCGTCAGCCCCGGCTTCGATCTGGAGACCGTGAAGTTCGCCAACGCCGCCGGAAAATTAATGATGGCTGGAGCGCTCACCCCAACAGAAGTAATCGCCGCCTGGAAAGCGGGCAGCGATTTCGTCAAGATTTTCCCCTGCGGCTCAGTAGGCGGCGCGAAATACATCAAGGCGTTGAAGGGACCGTTGCCGCAAGTTCCCATGATTCCCACCGGTGGCGTAAATCTGAACACCGCTGCAGATTTCATCATCGCCGGCGCCGCCGCGCTTGGTATCGGAGGAGAAGTGATTTCTGCATCAGCGCTCGGATCAGGCAACACCGCGGTAATTACTGAAGCTGCCAGAAACTTCGCCGCCATCATACGCGAGACGCGAGGTGCCGCCCAATAAGCCGCTACCAGTTGTGCATCGTCCCGTCCAGCTTGCGATTCACCGGCAAATACGCTGCCGCATAGGGATACTTCGCCGCCAGGCCTTCGTCAATATCCACACCCAATCCCGGCGCATCTCCCGGATGCATCACTCCGTTTTCAAACGTGTACGAATGCGGAAACACGCGGTCGGTCTCTTCCGCGTGCCTCATGTATTCCTGAATGCCGAAGTTGTGTACGCTTAAATCGAAGTGCAACGCCGCCGCCATACAAACGGGGCTTAGATCAGTGGCTCCGTGCGAACCTGTCCGCACCTGATAGAGCTCGGCCAGATTCGCAATCCGCCGCAGGTGAGTAATTCCTCCCGCATGCACCACCGTCGTGCGAATGTAGTCGATCAACTGTTCCTGCATGAGTTGCTGGCAATCGTAAATAGTGTTGAACACTTCACCGACGGCGAGCGGCGTTGTTGTGTGCCGGCGAATCAAACGAAAATTTTCCTGCAATTCCGCCGGCGTAGGATCCTCCATCCAGAACAAGTGATACGGCTCTAGCTCTTTTCCGAGACGCGCCGCCTCAATCGGAGTGAGCCGGTGATGCACATCGTGCAACAGGTGTACTTCGTTGCCGAACTCTTTACGCAACCGCGCAAACAGTGACGGAACGAAATTCATGTACGCTTCCGACGACCAGCGATTTTCCGGTGGAGCATCTTTTTCCGCCGGCTCATAGTGCATAACGCCGCGGCCCACTCCGTAAGTGCTTGGCAATCCGGGTATACCCGACTGCGCGCGAATGGCCTTGTACCCGTTCTTCATGTAATGCGCCACCGCCTGCACAGTCTCTTCAATTCCTGCGCCGCTGGCGTGTCCATACACCAGCACCGCATCGCGAGACGCCCCACCCAGCAACTGATACAGCGGCGCGTTCATCGCTTTCGCCTTGATGTCCCACAACGCCGTGTCCACTGCCGCAATCGCCGACATGGTCACCGGCCCGCGCCGCCAGTACGCTCCCTTGTACAAATACTGCCAGGTGTCTTCGATCCGCCGCGCATCGCGTCCAATCAAAAGCGGAATGACGTGATCGTTCAAATAGCTGGCCACGGCGAGCTCGCGCCCGTTCAGGGTCGCATCGCCCAATCCGTAGACTCCGTCTTCTGTCGTGACCTTCAAAGTGATGAAGTTCCTGCCGGGGCAGCAGACAATCGTTTTCGCATCGACAATCTTCATTTGGTTTTGGTCCTGTGGAATCTCTGTTTCATGCGCAAGGAATGCATCAGCGTTGATAATCCTACCCCACAGACTGGCGCGCGCAGTTAGTACAATGCGGAAGGATGTCGCTGATTCTATATTTCGCGCTGGCCGTGGCCGTGGCGGGCACGCTGTCTTCGGCGGTATTTCTCGGCCTCGCGCTGCTGGGAGTCATCCGCTTTCACGCCGAAGCGCGCCGCCAACTGCGCTCAATTCCTGACGATGCGCACCTACCTCGCGTTTCCGTGCTCAAACCGGTACATGGCCTCGAAGCGCAACTCGAAAAGAATATCGAGAGTTTTTTTCTGCAGGACTATCCCGGCTACGAAATTCTGTTTGCCGCTGACGAAGCGAACGATCCAGCGCTGGAAGTGGTGCGCAAGGTGTGTGCGCGCTATCCGCAAATCCCCAGCCGCGTATTGGTTACGGGGGCACCCTGGCCCAATCCCGTCGTTCACTCATTCCATTGCATGGCGCAGGTGGCGGCGCACGACATTCTCGTCACCACCGACAGTGACGTGGAGGTTTCTCCGACTTATCTCCGTGAAATTGTCCCTCCGATGCTCGATCCGCAAGTCGGCATGGTGACATGCGTGTATCGCGGCAAGAACGCGGCGGGCTTCTGGTCCGGACTTACCGCCATTGGCATGTCGGTGGAAATGACCGCGGGAGTGCTGGTCGCGAATCTGCTGGAAGGAATGAAATTTGGATTGGGCCCAACGACCGTCGTTCGAAAAGACTCTCTGGCCAGCATTGGCGGCTACGATGCGC
>DATBZH010000091.1:0-2066 GCA_036513255.1 Candidatus Sulfotelmatobacter sp.
GCATGCGGGTCTTGGAGCAGTTCCTGTGGCATTACAATCATGAGCGGCGTCATCTCAGTTTGGGCGGCCTCACGCCGGTGCAACGACGAGAAGCCTACTTCGCCCAAGCCCTAGTGTCATAAATGTCTTGAAACACCACAAGGGGCGATAGCCGCGAGCTTGGACCGGCAAGTGGCGAGCATTTGCAATACTTCAGTTCGCTGAGGTTCGCTCTGGCGAGAAACAGATTGCTCAAGATAACGAAGAGCGTCCGCGTGCTGCTCGAGTCTCATCAGCAACACGCCAAGTTTCAGCGCCGCCAGGTCGTTGCCGGCGTTTAAATCCAGCGCGCGGCGAAATCCGCGCTCCGCGCCGGCTGTATCATTGCAGAACAGCCGTACCGTGGCCCAGTCGCACCAGATTTCGCTGGTCTCTCGCTGCCTGAGCGCTTCAGCGAAAAGCGCGGACGCCTCTTCGAATCGTCGCTCACAGAAATGCTGGACGGCTTTCTGATACGGAAATGTGCCGATCCGCCAATTCCTAATGTCTGGTAACGCGACACGGCGAAGATGGAAGGATCGAGGTTGAATTTAAAGACAGGAGTGCAGACTTCCGTTTCATCTACGTGAGTCCAGAGTTCATCAGAAAAACTGTCTAACTGAGGCTATAATGGGCGGCATCTAGCCACGCTTCCTGCATTTGGCAGTTGCTTTCTCGACGTACTTCGGTAATTCGCCGGATTGCTGCTTCAGGATCAGGTCATCAAGGAATGGCCACCTTGCCTCGGGGTGCACTTTTAGGATGGACTGGTAAGCCCTGAGTGATCCTTCGACGCCGGCTGTGTAGACGGCTACCTTGTCGCTGGCTTGCTCCGGATGCTCAATAACGAAACTGGTAGCGGAAAACATACTCTGGCCAAAAATGTCGCTTACAAAATTCTTGTCACGGCTCGAGGCGTGAAAGACCGGCCCGAGTTCTTCACCGCAAACCTTTATGGTGATGTCGGGTACCTCGACCAGCCACAGCGTAAACCAAGTCCGCATGTCCTTGTTACCGGGCTGCAATGGATCGGCTTCGAGGGCATGGGCGATCTGTACAGCCTTCGCGCGCTCTTCCGGAGTGGACGGCCCCCGCTGTTGCTGACTTTGGGCGAATAGGTTGGTACCAAGGAGCAGCAACAATAGACTTGAAAAGAAAACACGCCGACCGGTCATGAGAGCCTCAAGATGGGTTGAATGCCGTCATGGTAAAGGGAAACATATCGTCGGTCAACCCAACACATAGGAGCGTCAAACCCTTTTTAGAAATATCCCCTTCCTGGCCTTGGCGCACTCCTTAACGTATCCGTGCCAACTCCTGATTGATGCCATAACGACGCCGGCCTCGCGACGGCCCGAGTAGACTGTTCGGTGTTCACCCCAACAGTGCTCGGACCGAAGGAGAAGGAGGCCGAGATGCGAATTATAGGATGTGATTTGCACGCTCGCCAGCAAACGTTGGCGATGCTAGACACCGCGACGGGAGAAGTTGTGCACAAGACGCTCCCGCACGAAGGCAACAGCGTGCGGGAGTTTTATTCCACGCTTCCCAGACCGGTGCGCGTAGGCATCGAAGCGACCGGGTCGATGAAGTGGTTTTTGCAGCTGATGGAAGAGCTGGGAATCGACTGTCAGGTAGGTCATCCCGCGACGATTCGGGCGGCCGAACCCCGCCGACAGAAACATGATCAGCGCGATGCCGAGTTACTTCTAAAGCTGCTGGTAGAAAACCGTTTTCCGTCGATCTGGCAGCCGTCGCAGGAACTGCTGGATCTGCGAGGGTTGCTCTTACACCGTCATCAGTGGGTGCGCCTGCGTACGCGGATACAGAACGCGTTGCAGGCCATTGCGCTGGCGCATGGTTTAAGGCGCGGAAG
Source organism: Candidatus Sulfotelmatobacter sp. (assembly GCA_036513255.1). Taxonomy (GTDB): domain Bacteria; phylum Acidobacteriota; class Terriglobia; order Terriglobales; family Acidobacteriaceae; genus Sulfotelmatobacter. The sequence continues at coordinate 1,895 of DATBZH010000091.1, forward strand.
TTCGCTGTGGAGCGAAAGCGGACAACGGGCTATCGCGTCGCTACCACTGGCCACCCATACCGCTCATCGGCGCAGTGAGTTGCAAGCGATGTACGCCAGGTTCGAAGCGGAGATCGAACAACTGAACCAGCGAGTTCTGGAACAAGCAGGCCAACGACCGACGGCAGGACTG
>DATBZH010000092.1:0-3572 GCA_036513255.1 Candidatus Sulfotelmatobacter sp.
TTCATCAGTTCGTTGACTTCTTCCTGGCGCGTACGTTCTCCGCCGCTGAGCAGATCGGGCACAGTAACCTCCAGTGCGCGCGCCAGCCGTTCCAGAGACGAAAGCGTAGGCGTGGCCTTCTCATTTTCAATTTTCGATACGTAGGTGCGCGGTACAGACATCCGTCCCGCGAGTTGGCGCTGGCTCAGTCCGTTTCGCAGCCGCAGCGAACGAATTGACGATGCCAGGTTCAGGTGCCCGCGCCCATGTCCGGGCATCGGCATCATCACCGGTGGCACCATCACAATAGGTTCAGGCTCGGGCTCCTCGTCCATAGACGCGTGGCAGCGGCGGCAGTTGTTGTTGGTTGTACGGAATTGAACCAGCAGGCAGTGATCGCAACGAACGACTTCCCTGGAATCTACTGGGGCAAGAGTCGTAGCCATTCGAGATGTGGGAGTGCCAGAGCAAGGCTCTCCAGCAGGAACTTTCTGGGGGAAAGGTTCCAACTGCCGCTTAATCTGCGGCATACGCCCTGTGGAAGTCAACAGAAAAATGCACAAGAAATGCGGCAATTGTGAAAACGCATGGCCCGCATGCATTCAAAGCGCGCAAATAAGCGGCATGCCAAGGCCAGACAACATACACCCGTTGCTGTACGGGTATTAACTAATTGGGTTCGCGAATGGTGTGCACGGCGTCATCCTGAACGCAGCCGTTTTTCAGGCAGAGTGAAGGATCTCCCATTTAACTGCCCTGACGCGTAAGCCAAACTGCACGACCACTGGCCCGTCAGTTGGTTGGGAAGACCTAGTTCCGGCGGGTATTTAGTACATGATCGTTTCCGTCAAATGATGCGGCCACGACGTGGTGTGATAGTGCGTCCATAGACGTGCGTCGATCTGCGGGATGATGATCTGTTCTTCCGGTCCGCGGATTTTGTTGATCTCGTCGGTGAGCAATGCCGTCGCATACAGGCAGTGCGCGCGAATTTCGATTTCCTGCCGGCTGTCGCGCGGAATCAGTTGGTGCGAGTTAATCGCCTGCTCCAGCGCCGGCGAATAGCTGGTCATGCCCATCAAGCGCAGCGCCACCGGCACAATGTAATCGGCGAAGGCTGTCATCTTCTGCGGATCTTCCAGTTTGAAGGCCCCGGTCTCGTGCAATCCGGAATAAATTTGCCAGAAACCGAGCTGGGTCAGCTTGTAGAACTTGATTTCGTGGCCTTCGTACATGCTCACGTCGTTATAGCGCGGGAACTCCGCCGCAAGCCTTTCCACCAGTCCTTTGCCATTGTCGTAAAGCCGCGGCGGGCACGACCGGATGAAGTTGTGGTAGCGGCCTCCGTATTTTGCCGTCAGCACCTTGCCCGCTTCGCGAAACACGGCAATCTTTTCCTCGACCATGGGCATTTCCATATTGCCCGCAAAAATCTTGTCCATGTCTTGCCGCGAGATCGTGGCCAGGAACTTGCCCTCCAGAATCGGAATGCCGTTATCCATGGCGCGTTTCAGGCACGCGAACATCGCCTCTGAATCGGAAAGGTGCGCGCCGGCGTAATCGATCTGGAATTTGACGTGGGTCTTGAAGTCGGTGAACGCCGTATCGATGGTGTTGGCCACCATCACGAAATCCATGGCGATGTCGGGAGTTTTTTCCAGGCCATAGGGAATCGCCAGGTTCGGCAGGGGCAAGTCTTCGTAGGCCATCCATCCGGCGACTTCCACGATCTTTTCGTAGTGCGTATGCACATCCTGCGAGGCTTCGATGACTGGCCGCAGGCTCGGGGTCACTGGACTGCCCAAGTCGCGCGGCATCGGGAGCGAACTTGCCGGACTAAAGCTAGCCTGTGATCTGCCAGCGCTCGACGCGAGAGCAGATGCCTTGCCGGTTGCCCCAATTGCCCCTGCGTAAGAAATTCCTTGCAACCACTGTCTTCGATTGAGAGTCATGAGCTGCCCCTGTTCGCACCGAGTCTAACAAATATTCGCCGCCACATAGTTGTGCGACGAGTCCGCCATCCCTCGCATCTACCAAGCCGAGAGGAAACCATGTACGCCATCCGCAAAACAGATCTGCCGCTGATCGGCAGTTCGTACAACTTCGTCGGCGCAGATCATCAGAATGTCGCCGTCTCGATCTTTCTGCTGGAAGCTCAGCCTGGGCGCGGCGCGCCGCTTCATGTCCACGAATACGATGAGATCGTCATTATTCAGGAGGGGCGCTCCCGATTCGTCGCCGGAGACGAAATTCGTGAGGCCGTTGCCGGAGACATCCTCGTGATCAAGGCGCACACGCCCCACGGATTCGTGAATATCGGCGAACAAGTATTGAAGCAAGTCGATATTCACCACAGCCCGCGCTTCCAACAACAGAACCTCGAGCCAACAGACACTTCGCTCAAGGCAGGACTGCCGGTGAATCGCGCCGCAATTGAATCGGCATCACCCCGTTAGCCATAAACTTGTGACGAATTTAACATTTTTCAAGGAGCAGATATTGCCCGGGGATTAGGGTAATATCGCCATGTCGCGCTTCAATTCTGATGTGGGCAGGAGGGAAAGATCAAGACACGCGAACAAGCCTGGGATCTTCTCACCGAGTTTACGCAGTCCGAAAGCCTGCGCAAGCACGCGCTCGCCGTCGAAGCCTGCATGCGCGCCTGCGCTGGAAAATTCGGCGATGGATCGCCTGAGGACGTAGAGCTCTGGGGCATCGTCGGCCTAATACACGACTTCGATTACGACCGCTATCCCAGCCTCGAAGACCATCCCTACAAAGGCAACGCTATCCTGAAAGAGCGCGGATGGCCCGAGAACATCTCGCGCGCCATCATGTCGCACGCCGAATACACAGGCGTCACGCGCGATACGCCCTTGGAAAAAGCTCTCTTCGCCTGCGATGAGCTTGCCGGATTTATCACCGCCGTTACTCTCATTAAACCGTCTAAGTCGCTTACTGAAGTCGACGTGAAGTCTGTGCGAAAAAGAATGAAAGACAAAGCCTTCGCCCGCAAAGTGAATCGCGACGACATCATTCAGGGTGCAGCCGCGCTCGGCGTCGACCTCGACGAGCACATCGCCTTCTGCATCGAGGCCCTAAAGCCCGTCGCCAAAGAACTGGGATTAGACGGCAGCGCCGCGAAGCCGGCGTAAACAAATCGCCCGACTAGATATGCATCGCATTTTCGCTCGGAGTGGTGTACCTTGCGCGCAAGCTCAAAATCTTTATTGGCGTCATCCTGAGCGGAGCCGTTTTTCAGGCGCAGCGAAGGATCTCCCGCTTAGTCGGCCTGGCGCGTCAGCCAAACTGCGCCGCTGCTTCTGCGCGAAGCTTACGAACCCATCACTGTGCCTATGCTAAAATCCCTCTCTTCCAAAGGGTTCAACTTGCACGGCAAACTCCGCCTCAGGTCGCAGTTTGGAGAATAGAAAATTTCGTGAGTTCTGACACCAACAAAAATTCAACGGACATTCCACTTGCGAATTTGGCTTGCAGCAAATGCGGCGCCGCGTTGCCGGAGGACGCGCAATTCTGCCTGAAGTGCGGCAAGCCGGTGAACTCTCCGCCGAAACCCGCAGCCAGCGGAAGCG
>DATBZH010000093.1:0-2160 GCA_036513255.1 Candidatus Sulfotelmatobacter sp.
GCGACACGGTGCAGCCGACGAGGGCAAACGAGTTCCGATCTTTCACTCGTGAAGCAAACCAGCATCCGGCCTTCACTACTGCCTGCAAAGTTCCGCCCGATTCCGGGTCGCTTCCGAGTTGAATTTCTGAATAGTGCCCACTCTCGTCGATTACGTGTACGGCCAGCGACCCTCCGAGATAGAAGTGCCATATCTCGTCGGAATGCAAGCGATGGAAGGCGGAAAAATTATCCCCGTCCAGCAAGAAATAGATCGCTGTCGATATTGCGCGAGCGCCTGTGAACTGCGGGGGCAAAGCCTCTTTCCGCAAAATCAGATCGGCGCGGTAGCTCTGCCGGAAGTAGCCACCCTCGGGGTGCGCTTCCAGTTGCAACTTCTCGATCCAGTAGGCGGCGTTTTTCACCAGTGATTGTCCTCGAAACGTTTTCTACTCTTCCTACACTATCCATATAGCGCCATTGCCGCGAATGAAATTGGTTTCGTGCGGAAAGTGCAAAGCTCCATTGCGATCCGCCAATCACCGCCGAATCGCAGCCTGAAAAGCGCGGTGAAAACTCCTGCCTCCCAGGTAAACCAGCCTGTTGCGGGAACGCCCACCCCGGCATCCTCTGCCAAGGTGGGCTTTATGATGTGCGCCGCTAGAGATACTTGTTGCGGGTCAAACGCGTGACGTCAGCCACCTACTGAACGTGAATCATCTTTCCGCTCGCGTCAACGGTGCCGTGAACGCGTACTTTCTTGCCATCGAATTTGGCCACTTCATCCTGATGATCGATGTCATAAGTCGTTCCACTGGCAGCGTCCTGCAAAACATACTTGTCGCCTGCCTTCACGATTGTGCCTGTGAATGTTTGCACTCCGGGAGTCGATTGCGTCTGAGCGTCTGGCGCTTGCTGTGCCGGAGCGGGTTGATTCGGAGCGGGTTGGCTCGGCGTTTGACTTAGTGTGGATTGGCTCGGCATTGCCTGGCCCGATGAATCAGGGGCCTCACTTGATTGGGATTGTGGTTGTTGCGGTTGCGCCTGCGGCGCGTCCTGAGCACTCAGCGATGTTCCCCAACTCAGAGCACCAATAAGTAATGCTGCGGCAAATAGGGACGAAAGCAGATGAAACTTGTTCTTCATGAATCCTCCGGAGACGTGGCGGCGTTTCCAGAAGATTGAAGCAACCAGCGTGCCAAATAATGTCGTCGGTCTTTAACTAGCAGTCTGCTTTCCGCACCAGCCGTTTCTTGTGAACACTTTAACGGACAACCCTTGCAGGGTGGTCACAACTTGGTAAGGTATGCAGCTGGCGTGACGTACAGCTAGAACCGTAGGGTTCCAACAGATCGCGGCGAGCAACAAGGGTCTGGCGGTGGAAAATTCTGCACGATCCCTCATGCCAGGAGCGAGAAAGAATTTGCGTCAAAGTCCGGTTAGGCCCCATCCTTGTAGCGTGAACCTACCGGAAACCGCAGGCTCAGCTCTGCCCATTCGTCCCGCCGCTGATCGAAATACTCGTCCCTTCGTTCATCTCGTTCGAATTTTCGCATGCTTCCTGATCATTTCTTTTCTCATACCGGTCCAGGCACAGGTCGTTGCCCACGGCGGGAAGACAGCGAACACATTGCACTCCGCGCACGATTCCTCCGCCGATGCCACACTGTCTGCGGATCCGCCGGGCCTTCTCTATCAGGGAACTCCAGCAGCACTGTCTCAGGATCAGGGCAATGTAGGGTTGCAACTCGAGCTGCGCCGGTTGGCCACCACTGGGCGATTGATGCAGGTAGTGGCGCATCCCGATGACGAAGATGGCGGCATGTTGACACTCGAGTCGCGCGGCCATGGGGTCAGCACTTTACTGATGACGCTGAATCGCGGTGAAGGTGGGCAAAACAAAATCGGCAGCAATTTGTCGGACGTTCTCGGCGTGTTGCGAACTTTGGAGTTGCTGGCCGCCGATCAGTATTACGGTGTGCAAGAAAGATTTTCGCGCGTAGCGGACTTTGGTTTCTCAAAAAGTCCTGAAGAGACATTTCAGAAGTGGGATGGGCACGATGTGGCCCTTCGCGATATGGTGCGCGTGATTCGAACGTTCCGTCCCGATGTGCTAGTGGCGCGCTTTTCCGGCACTTCGCGCGATGGACATGGGCACCATCAGGCTTCGTCGATTCTCACG
>DATBZH010000094.1:0-5420 GCA_036513255.1 Candidatus Sulfotelmatobacter sp.
GTTGCGGAGACCTGTTGGCAACTCGGCTTGCCAGTCATCCACGATCCGAAACTCAAAGTTTCCCATCGCGACAGCCAGACCTTAGGACGCACTCTCACCCGCAACAGTTACCGGCTGCAGAAGGCAGGCTTGCAATATGCCCTGGGGAAATATCTGGAGGCCAGCCGTGGCGTCTAAGTTTCTGCTGGTCAGCGCAAGTCTGGTTATCTATACGTGGCTTCTTTATCCTTTGCTGTTGCGCCTGTTGCTTCTTGTTCGTCCGAAGGCACAAGCAGCAACGCGCGTAGAGGGTTTTCCAACCGTTTCCATCATTCTTCCCGTGCACAATGAGCAGGAGTCGATCGCGGAAAAGCTGCAAAACTGCCTGGAACTCGACTACCCGCTGGATCGCCTTGAAATCATCGTAGTTTCGGACGCAAGCACCGACCGCACGGCGGAAATCGTCGAGCAATTTGCCTCACACAACCCGCGAATCCGCTGGCTTGAAAGTGAAGGCCGGGCAGGGAAGAGCGGCGTGCAGAACCTGGCTGCCGCTCAAGCGAACGGAGAAGTTCTGCTTTTTTCCGATGCCGGCACGGGCATGCCGCCCGGAACTCTTGCGATCATGACGCGTCACCTTGCCGATCCCGGGGTGGGCTTGATCACAGCAACAGTATTTTTCGGCAATCCGCAGGACGCCGTCGAAAAGGGCCAGGGATTTTATTGGCGCTACGAACTGTTTCTGCGCCACGCCGAGTCCGATCTAGGAATTCTCGCTACCGCCAGCGGGCAAGCTTTGCTGGTTCGCCGTGAACTCTTCCGTCCTCTGCCGGCCCGTTACGGCGACGACTGCATCATGCCCCTCGATATCCGACTGCAAGGCTACCGTGTCGTGCAAGATCGCGATGCAATCGTCTACGACACCATGCCGCACAGCATTGAGGGAGAGTTGCGCGCGCGCATTCGCATGACCGCCCGTAATTGGACCGGCACGCTTTCGCGTCCCGCGCTGTTGAATCCGTTTCTATATCCGCTTACGGCTTGGAGTTTGGTCTCGCATAAGCTCCTGCGCTGGCTGACGCCCTTTTTCCTGGGCGCGGTGTTTCTTTCGAGCGCCTCGCTGGCGGCTAGAGGCGGCTCGCCTGCGTTGTTTTGGTTGCAGGTGGCTTTCTATATATCCGCACTCATCGGCTGGGGGCTGGCCAGAACCCACCGGCCTGCCGGAATCTTCGGATATCCATTCTCATTTTGTCTGGCCAACGTCGGCTTCTTGTTGGGAATGGTGAAGGCTTTTCGTAATCAGAAAATCGTTTTTTACGGACCTGCGCCATCGGATTTGTGCGATCAGAATACAAAAACCTATGCGCGATAAATTCCTGCCATTCTCCCCGCCATTGATCGGCGAAGAGGAAATCAACGAAGTCGTTGATACCTTACGCTCCGACTGGATCACCACCGGCCCGAAGGTCAAACGCTTTGAGGAAGAGTTTGCCCAGCATGTACACGCGCCCGACGCTCTGGCTGTTAACTCGGGTACGGCCGCGCTGCATCTTTCGTTGCTGGCTCTCGGTATCGGCCCCGGAGACGCGGTCATCACGAGCCCGCTCACCTTCTGTTCCGCGGTTCACGTTATCGAGCACGTCGGGGCTACGCCGATTCTCGCCGATGTTGAGCCCGACACGCTGAATCTCGATCCCGCAAGAGTTCGTGAAGCCATTGAACGCACAAGCAAGATCCCAGGCCTCCGCGTGAAGGCCATCATGCCGGTCCATCTCTACGGCCACCCTTGTGACCGCGATGCCATCCTGAAAATTGCCGCTGAATACCACCTCGGTGTTATCGAAGACGCTGCGCACGCGCTGCCCGCCCACTACAAAGGTCATATCATCGGAACTCTATCGGCTTACCACGATGTTCCGGTGCTGACCTGTTTTTCCTTCTACGCGACTAAAAATCTCACTACCGCCGAAGGAGGCATGCTGACGGGACCGAAGAGCCTGCTCGACGAAGCCCGCCGATGGAGCCTGCACGGCATGAGCCGCGATGCGTGGAAGCGCTATGGCGCAAGCGGTTCCTGGTCCTATGACGTGGACCGTCCCGGATTCAAGTACAACCTGACGGATATTCAGGCTGCACTTGGGCTACAGCAATTGAAAAAACTGTCCCAATTTCACACGCGCCGACGCGCCATTGTGCAACGCTATCAGGCTGCATTCGCTTCACGGGAAGAGATGCAGTTGCCCACGGAACGCAGTGACGTAGAGCACGCATGGCATCTGTATGTCTTGCGTCTGAATCCAGACTCGACCTCAGGTACACGCGACCAATTCATCGACGAGATGCGCGGCCGCAATATCGGTTGTTCCGTCCATTTCATTCCAGTTCATCTTCTCCGCTACTATCGCGAGAAATACGGTTTTAAGCCTGAGCAGTTTCCGGTGGCGCTGCGCGAATTTCAGCGAATCGTATCTTTGCCGTTGTCTGCCCGATTGAGCGATCGCGACGTGGAGGATGTAATCGATGCGGCTACCAGCATTCTTGATAGCGTCAGATTTGTAAAATCAACCAGAGTTCCCGATGTCGTCAGCGCCTAGACAACCCGAACTCGCGGACGAGTACTCGTCGGCATCGCTCGCCTCTGGCGGGCTGCATCGCGTTTTCGATGCATGCTGCGCATTCGCCGGGTTATTGCTGCTGTCGCCGTTGTTCTGCGTCATTGCGATCGCCATAAAGCTGGATGACGGCGGCCAGGTGCTTTATCTGCAACCGCGCGTTGGTCGGCACTTCCGGAGTTTTCGTCTTTGCAAGTTCCGCAGCATGATTGCCGGAGCCGACCGTGCTTCTCTCCTCACCGCACTTGGGGATGCCCGCCTCACGCGGGTCGGGAAGGTTCTTCGCCGGTACAAGATCGACGAATTGCCGCAACTGTTCAACGTGCTCAAGGGGGATATGCAGTTAGTCGGTGCGCGCCCCGAGGTGGAGCGATACGTGCGGATGTTTCGCACGGAATACGCCATGATCCTGCAGGATCGTCCCGGCATCACCGATCCCGCATCTCTCGCCTATCGCCACGAAGAAAAGATCTTAGCCGCCGACCGGATTGAAGAGCAGTACGTGGAAGAGATTCTTCCGGCGAAACTCAAGCTGTCCATGAATTATCAGAAAAGCCGCACGTTCTGGTCGGATTTGGGAGTTCTTTTGCGAACCGTTTCTAGAACATTTGACTGAAGTTCCACGGGGCCTAAGTTCTATCGCCGTCGATTCGAATCGCCTCTACAAAATCAAATGAAAATCATTAATCTGGCACGGGCGCTGCTAAGCAGAAACTCGTGGTTTGTCGGCGCATTTCAAGCTCTTCTGATTTTTGTGTCGCTCATTCTGGCCTGGTTTCTGAGGTTCGACTTCACGCTGCCCGACCGGCGGATGCTGGTTGGGGCCGCCTGTCTCCTCATCTTCGTTCGTATCAGCATGATTGGCGCCTTCGGCCTCTTGCATGGGTGGTGGCGCTATACCGGATTGAGCGACGCCTTCGACGTCACGAAGTGCGTGTTCTCGGGTTCGGTGATCTTCATCATTCTCTCCCGCGCCATCTATAAACAGGCCTTCCCGCGCGCCATCTATCTTTTAGAACCTCTGCTCACGGCCGGTATGCTGATTGGCGTACGTATCTTCTCGCGCGTTTTGGCGGAATCGGTTCGTCAGGATCTTGCCGCTGCAACCAAGGTGTTGCTTATCGGTGCCGGTGTCGGCGCGCAAATGGTCGTACGGGAAATCAGCCGCCCCGGCAGCGAATATGCCCCTCTCGGCTTCGTCGATGATGATCAGTCCAAACATGGGCTCAAGATTGAAGGCCTTCCGGTGTTCGGTGCCGTAGATCGGCTCCCCGGCTTGGTTGCTCACTATCCAGTCGACGAAATTCTGATCGCGGTCCCCTCCGCTTCTTCCCAGCAGATGCAGCGCTTTGTGGAAATCTGCGAGCGTGCGCGCGTGAAGTTTCGCACGGTTCCTGCTCTCCGCGACGTAATCGCTCAAAGGGTAAGCATCAGCGATTTCCGCGATGTGAATGTGGAGGACTTGCTGGGAAGAAATCCGGTTGAGATCGATCTGCATTCCGTTCGCAGCGAGATTTGTGGGCGCTCGGTCGTGGTAACCGGAGCTGCGGGATCGATCGGGTCAGAGATTTGCCGGCAACTTCTCGATCACGAGCCCGCTACTTTGGTCTGTGTCGATCAGAGCGAAACCGGGATGTTTTATCTTGAGCGCGAACTCTTGTCGCGCAATGGCCACACCAGCCTGCGGTGTCATGTCGCTGACGTCGGCAACCGCAAGCGCATGGACAAGATTTTCCGCGAGGTCCGCCCCGAAGCAATCTTCCATGCAGCCGCGTATAAACACGTTCCTTTGATGGAAGAAAATGTTTCCGCCGCTGTGCAAAATAATGTTTTCGGCTTGATGAATCTTCTGGAAGCGGCCAGTGAAAATGACTGCCGGCGATTTGTGCTCATCTCCTCTGACAAAGCCGTAAACCCCAGCAGCGTCATGGGCGCGACCAAGCGCATCGGTGAACTTATCATTGCTCATCAGCCGACCAACGGTATGCGTTGTTTGTCCGTCCGTTTCGGCAATGTCTTGGGATCGAGCGGCAGCGTCATCCGCACGCTGCAAGAGCAACTCCGCAACCGGGAGCCTCTCACCGTCACCCACCCCGAAGTGAACCGATTCTTTATGACGATCCGCGAAGCCGTATCGCTGGTTCTTCAGGCATCCGTCATCGGAGAAAAAGGCGACACTCTGGTTCTCGACATGGGACAGCCAATCTTAATCCTCGATCTGGTTCGAACTCTAATCCAGCTTTCGGGCAAGAACGAAAATGATGTAGCTATTCGGTTTACGGGTTTGCGTGACGGCGAAAAACTGAGCGAGGAACTTTTCTACGAGAATGAAGACGTTGGGCTGACCTCATTTCCGAAGATCAAAAGAGCGCGCGGCCATGCGCGCGAGTGGCACGCCTTGAGAAGTCAACTGGAAGAACTGGAAGAGACGCTGTTCCTAAACGGCGCCGAGAGCATCCGCGCCAAAATCAAAGAAATTCTGCCCGAATATTCCTACCAGGCGATCATGCCAAAAGAACACGACGAATTAGAGATGTCCTCAGTAACGGTACGGCGAAATATTGCGTAATCCTTCGCTGGATGCGCAACCATAACCAACCTGCAGCCAGCCGTAGTTCGCCATTCACCTTGGGTGAAAGCCACGGGGCCGGAGGGCTGCAGAAAAGTGCGGTACTCCTTTCGCCACGGCGCGTTAATTCGCCGTGATTGCTCCGAACACTCCAGTCGAGTAGTTGCCGCCGCCGCTGTAATAGAGCGTGGTGGTTGGTCCGGATTCGGCATTGCCGTTGCCGAACGCGATCCCCCAAAGCCCCGGAATCGTGATCGGAT
>DATBZH010000095.1:0-281792 GCA_036513255.1 Candidatus Sulfotelmatobacter sp.
CGACGACGAAGATGGCGGTGTCATCCCAGTAAGGACTGTGAGAAACGGCATCGACGAGGCGGCCCAGGGCGAGGTCATTATCGGCTACGTTTGCCGCGGGGCGAGGGAAATTGGGGCGCGTGCCGCCGGTGTGATCGTCGGGCAGGTAGAGCAGCACGAAGGACGGCAACTGAAACTCCGGGCCTTCGTTCGATTCGCGCGCGTGAACGAAGGCGGCGAACTCGTTCAGGAATTCGTCGGCGCGAAGCTGGTCGGGATAATCGGTGTTGAAATCGGGATAGAGCGGATCGAAGTGATCGCGTAACAATACCTTGGTTGGCTTTACACCTTTAAGTGCGGGAACGGACCAAGGCCACGGGCTGGGACTGCCATGCGGATCGCCGACGTTCGGCGCGAGCGAATCGCCTTGATGAAATTCGGTTCGCGGGCATTGCGCTTCTAGGCCGGAAGGTGTTCCCTGCTTTGGTGTCGAGGCTTTGCGATTCTTGTTGCACCATTCGGCGTTGACGAATTCGCCGTAGTCGCGGTAGCTGAGGCCGTGACGAGCGACGTTATCCCAGAGAAAGCCGGTGGCGGGATCGTCGATGTCGGGCTGATTGTGATCCAGAGGATATTCGTCGGCGACGGTGCCTTGAAAATCGTAGGTGCGCTCGTGGCCGCGATAGGCGATCTGCCAGGTTTTTTCGTTGTAGTCGCTGGTGATGGCGGCGGTGGACCACTGGTGGCCATCGCCAGAGACTTCGCCGCTATCGTAAAAATTATCGAGCACTCCAAATTGGAGGGCGAGCTTGTGTTCGTTGGGCGTAATGTCGGCGCCATAGAGCGTGAGACTCAGGTCGCCGTTACCCACGCCGAGATCGCCGAGAATTTGATCGTAGGTGCGATTTTCCTTGATGACGTAGATGACGTGCTTGATGGGATTCTGGCCGCTGGCGAATTGGATAGTTCCGGGATCGTTGTGCAAGAGATTGTCCTGCTCGACGGTGCGGGTGAGTTCGGGCAGGCGCTGGAGAACGAACGGAATATTCAACCGCGCGATGGAGCCTTTGAGCAGCGTGGGGATGTAGGGATGATCGTGGTGCTTGGTTTCGTAGGTGGTCTTGCCCATGTCTTTGTTGGCGCGCGTGCCTTCGCCTTTGGCCGTGGCGATGAGGAAGTCGTCGCCGTGAACGGCAAGGGCGCTGGGGTACCAGTCGGTAGGGATGAAACCGAGCGGCGGCTGAGATTCTGAGGCTGTGTTTTCCGACGAGTGAATCGGCGATGTGTTGAAGACGGCGATCGCATTGAGGGAGGAATCGGCGACGAACAGGTGGCTGCCATCGGCAGATAACGCTAAAGCCGTGGGAAAACTTCCAGAGTATTTTTGGCCGCGGACCTGTGTAGGGAAATAGCGGTACGGCTGGCCATCGGAGGTGGAGACAGCCGCTACTTCATCGGCGTTGGAGAGAGCGACATAGAGAGCTTTCTCATCTGCACTTAGAAGAAGGGCCGTAGGATGCGAGCCGGGAGCGATGGGATCGTCTGGTACTTTCAGCTTGATCCAGCGCGCAACCTTCGCGCTGGTGAGATCGAGTTCGGCCACCTGCGAAGCGTTCCACAGGCTGCACCAGACGCGCTTGCCGTCGCGCGTGGCTACGCAGGTGTAGGGGAATGATGACGGGATTAAATCGTTCGTGCTGAGATCGAAGGCTTGTAGAATTTTTTCAGTTGCTGGATCGAGAAGTACAGCGTTGTCGGATAAATTGTTGGCGATTAAAAGTTGATCGTGTCCGTCTTTTGCAATAAGAGCGAGGCCAGCGGGATAGGGGATGGCCGTGCCAGGCGGCGTCTTCTGCAAGCCGATGGCTACTTTTTTCCTGCTGGCGACCTTTTGCGGTGCGATGGGGATGAAGCGCTCTGGAGTGACTTTGCCTGCGGAGAATTTGTAGACGGCGATGCCGTTGCCAGTGTCTCCGGATTTTTCTCCGGTGGGATCGGTGATCGAACCGACCGAGGCGTAGAGATGGGCGCCGTCAGAGCTGAATGTTAATCCCAGGAAATAGCTTTGGTGAGCTTCGTCGCTTAGGCGAGCGTCCGGGTAGTCGAAGATGTGATTGTTGGTCAAGTCGAGGATGGCGATGGATTGATGGGCGAGCGTTTCCTGCGTGCCGTAACCGTCGTTGAGCAACGCCGCATAGCGGCCATCGGGGCTCATGGCGATGGTGGCGGGAAAACTGTTGGTATCGGCGATGCGTCCCGGTGATGGCACGCTGAGCATTTTGCTGGTGGGTAGAGGGATGGGCTGGCGGTCGCTGGGGGGTTGCGATTGAGCGTAGAGAGAGGGGGCCAGAATGGCAAGGATGAGGACAAAAATGAGCTTGAGCCTTGAACCAGTCATGAGGCCTCCGCGTTGGACTGCGCTTTCGAGAGCACGAGATTTACTTGGCCGGCGAGAAAAATCTTTATCACAGGGGGCACAGAGGATCACAGGGTAAATCCGGAAACTGTTCGGGAGCAAGTTGCGATCTTACGCTCCCGAGGCTCGCGTGGTGGGCTGGTGTTCTCCTGTGCGAGGTTCAGGAGCATCGGGCGGAACGTTGTGGCGGACATCGGCGCCCTGCACCCAGAAGATTACGTCTTCCGCAATGTTGGTGGCGTGGTCGGCGACTCGCTCGAGGTTGCGGGCGACTAGCAATGCGTCGAGAGCTTGGCGCACTGCCTCCGGGCGCTGGTTCATGGTCTTGACCAGTTGGATGAAGGCTTCATCGCGCATGCGATCGATCACGTTATCCATTTCCAAGACGGCCTGCGCAAGCTCAACTTTCCCTTCAATAAATGACTCTAACGCCCTGCGAACCATGGCGCTTACCGCCGCTCCCATTCGTGCAATATCTACGGGCAGATCGGCGGCTGGCAGGTCCATCATGTCCATCACACGCTCGGCGATGTTGACGGCCTGATCGCCGACGCGCTCGAGATCCGAATTGATTTTTGTGACGGCAAGGATGAATCGCAGGTCGACGGCCATGGGTTGTTGCATGGCGAGCAAGTCGAATGCGGCTTCGTCGATCTCGCGCTCAGCGGTATTGATAAGGCTTTCGCCTTCGAGCACCATTTGGCAACGGGTGAGGTCGCGGTCGGTATAGGCCTGGCGGGCGCGATCCACCGCCTGCTCCGCCAGTCCACCCATGCGAAGCAACCGTTCGCGAAGATCGTCGAGGCCCTGCTGAAAACGCGTGCGCATTATTCCAACCTTTCGTGTTTCGGGATGCTTGCGACTCCCCAGGGGCTAAAGCCCGCGGCTTACCGGCTCTTTGTGGCACGGCTGAAGTCGTGCCCTTCCCGAACCCTTTTCCTGCCCTATTCGGGTTTTGCGCAATCCTTGCCGCGACCTAATCCTCGCCCTGCCCGAAGCTGCCTTATCCGAACCTGCCGGTGATGTAGTCTTCCGTTTTTTTGTCCGACGGCTTGGTGAAGATTTTTTCCGTCTTGTCGAATTCTATCAACTTGCCCAGCAGAAAAAAACCGGTGAACTCAGCGACGCGCGCCGCCTGCTGCATGTTGTGGGTCACGATCACGATGGTATAACGCTCTTTAAGCTGGAAGATTAACTCTTCGATCTTGCCGGTGGAAATCGGATCGAGCGCCGAACAGGGTTCATCCATGAGAAGAACTTCGGGCTCGACGGCCAGTGCGCGGGCGATGCACAGCCGCTGCTGCTGCCCACCGGAGAGGCTGGCGCCGGACTTTTTGTGGATGTGATCTTTCACTTCGTCCCACAGAGCCGACACTTCGAGCGAGTGTCGTACCACTTCATCGAGCTTGCGCCGGTCGCTGAAGCCATTCAGCCGGAGCCCAGACGCCACATTGTCGTAGATCGACATCGTGGGGAACGGATTTGGCTTTTGGAAAACCATGCCCACGCGGCGACGCAACTGCGTGGGCGATGTGCCGTTGTAGGCGTCGATTTCGCCGATACGGACTTTCCCTGTAACTCGCGCTTCGGGAATGGTTTCATGCATCCGGTTGAGGCAGCGGATGAACGTGGATTTGCCGCAACCTGAGGGCCCAATCAACGCTGTGGCATGGTTAGCGGCGACCCTGATGTTGATATCGTAGAGCGCCTGTCCTTTGCCATACCAGGCATTCAACGTTTCGACCTGAATTCCAACGCCCATAGAATTTTAAGCCGCCCCAAAGGTGCCGCGACGCACGGCAAGGCGAACCGCCGCTACAGCGCTAACGATCAAAACAATCAGCACCAGCGCTCCCGCCCATGCCTGACGATGCCAGTCATCATAAGGCGATAGCGCATAGGTGTAAATCTGCAAGGGCAAGGCCGCAGTGGGCTGGTCGGTACGCAAATTCCAGAATTGGTTGCCGAGGGCGGTAAACAGCAGAGGAGCCGTCTCGCCCGCAACCCGCGCGAAAGCCAGCATGACTCCCGTAATTACCCCGGAGGTCGCTGTGCGCAGAGTGACGGAAAGCGTAGTTCGCCAGCGCGGAATGCCCAGGCCATATGCCGCTTCGCGCAACGCCTGCGGTACGAGCAATAACATTTCTTCTGTCGTACGGCAGATCGTCGGGACCATCATGATGGCAAGCGCTACTCCGCCAGCGAGCGCGGAAAAATGCTTTTGATGCAGGACTACGATGGCATATGCGACGATCCCGATCACGATGGAAGGCACGCCGTTTAACACGTCGGCGGTAAAACGAATGGAGTCGCCGAGGCGGTTTCGTCCGAATTCGGCAAGGTAGATTCCCGCGCCTATACCCAATGGCACGCCAATGATGCTGGCGATACCGAGCATGAGCGCCGAGCCGACGATGGCATTGGCCATTCCGCCACCGGTTTCTCCGACAGGCTTGGGAGTCTGCGTGAGGAAAGCCCAGTTGATCGAACCGAAGCCTTTATAAACCAGGTAGCCGAAGATGGCGATCAACGGCGCAAGAACAAGCACTACGGTGAGTACCGCGACGCCGGTCATGACATGGTCGGTCACTCGTCGCCGCAGACTGATCGGCTCTACAGAATGATGCAAGGCCGGGTTGGAAGCAGAATTAGGCACGCGCACCCGATGGCATTCCGCGCGTCACCGACCACACAAGTAGCCGCGCCAAAGCATTGACTACAATCGTCACGAGAAATAAAGCCAGACCAATTTCGATCAGCGCGGAAAGGTAAACATCACCGGTGGCTTCGCTGAATTCATTGGCCAGAACGCTGGCCATGGTGTATCCCGGAGCGAATAGAGACTTAGCAATCTCGGGGCGATTTCCGATCACCATTGTCACAGCCATGGTTTCGCCCAAGGCGCGACCCAAGCCCAAGATTACTCCGCCGGCAATGCCTGCCCGAGCGTTGCGCAGAACTGCCACCCGAATCATTTCCCAGCGCGTCGCGCCCAGAGCTAGTGCGGCCTCGCGCTGATGCTGCGGCACTACCGTCAGGACTTCGCGGGCGATGGAAGAAATGATGGGCACAATCATAATCGCCAGAATGATTCCGGCGGCTAACATGCCGATGCCATAAGGCGGACCTTCAAACAGTCCCGTCCACCCCAGAGTTTTCGCCAGGAAGGGCTGGACATATCCGCTGAGCAAAGGGACAAGTACAAAGATTGCCCACAAGCCATAGATCACACTGGGGATGGCAGCCAGCAGTTCCACAAAAAACGAAAGTGGGCCGCGCAGCACTGGAGGACACATCTCAGTCGTGAATACCGCCACTCCAATCGCCAGCGGCACGGCAATGATCAACGCGAGTAGCGACGAAACTAGCGTGCCATAGATGAAGGGCAACGCGCCGAACAACTCGTTGACCGGATCCCAATCACTGCGCACGAAAAACTTGAAGCCGAAGGAGTGCCACGAAAGGCTGGATCTCGCCACTAGCTGATAAATGATTAGAACGAGTATTCCCAGGACGGCGAGGCCGCACGCCACCATGGCGTATTTGAAGACGCGGTCGGGCAGTTCTCCGCTTGTCGCCTGCAGCAAGGGAGCCGTCCGATGCGATGCATCGCCGGACGTAACCTTCGTCTGCTCAACGGGTTGCGGACCTGGCATGTCTGGCCGATGTATGGCGGGATTGGCCATCGCAGCTAACCGTAGCAGATGGTTGTTACAAAGATGTTAAAATACGTGTGCTTTTCCTTGGGGTTGCCGGTGGTTGACGATGGCGTTGGAGCATCGTCGGGCTTGAAATTTCGGACACTGGGTTGTATCTTCCGTTCTTCGTTCATCTGCAAGTTGCTCATCATGCCTGTCGCGCCAGAGCGTATTACGTTTGTTTTCCAGAGGGTTGAGAGGGATCTAGTCAAGCTCTCCTCCAAACAGACCGTTGCCAGTGTACACAGCTTCCGCACCGGAGCGCGACGGTTGCAAATTTTATGTGAGCAACTGCTGCCGGAGCGCGACCGGAACCAGAAAAAATTGTTGAAGTTATTGTCCCGCATGCGCAAACGCGCAGGCAAGATACGCGACCTGGATGCGCAATTGGCAGCGTTGCGCAGCCTGAAAGTTTTGCAGCAACCTCGCCGGAAGACACAACTGATGCAGGCGCTGATTGAACTTCGCGCGGAGAATGAAAAGAGATTGCGCAAAGCTTTGACGAAAGAGGCGGTTCGCGAAGTCCGAAAACGGCTTCGGCGCGCTCGAAAGGACTTGCAGCCGAAGGAAATTCACGATCCTTTGGAGGTAGCGCGAGAGATGCTGTCGCAGACCGCGAACCCGAAGGGATCGCTAACTGAAGAAGTCTTGCACCAGCAGCGTATCGTCACGAAACACGCTCGATATGTCGCCGAGTTTGCCCCCAAGTCACCCGAAGCCGACCGACTGATCGCGCAGCTCAAGCACGCCCAGGACGCTCTCGGTGACTGGCACGATTGGCTCATGTTGACCCAAACTTCCGTGCAGCATTTAGGCGATGTTCACCAGTCTCCTCTGGTTGCGCTCCTCCATAATCTGACCGGGGCAAAGTTCCGCAAGGCCGTCTCGACACTGGCGGCTGCGCGTCCGGCCCATGCGAATGCAAAACCCGCAGCCGCCCGAAAGGCTGAGATGAGCGCAAATCAGGCGAGCCCTGACACGTCTTCTATTACCACTATTGCCGCGACTTCGGCAGCTTGATCCTGCAAGAAATTTGCCGCGACGCTCGCAGAGAACCAGTGTGCAAAAGGGAGATTCGGCCGCACTCTGAAACTGCACGCTGTTCCTCCGTGACGATTTTTCCGTTCTGCATGTAAACTGTGTTTCTTCTATGCCCACCTTTGCCGCGGTCGACATCGGCTCGAACTCCGTGCGGCTCAAAATTGCGCGATTGATCAGAGGACGTTTGCGCGCGGTGCACGAGGACCGCGAAGTCACGCGACTGGGCGAAGGAGTCTTCCGCTCCGGCTTTCTCACTCCCGAATCCATGGCCGAAACCGTGAAGGTGTTGCGGCGCTTTCATCGCGCCACGCAGCAACTGGTTGCGGATCATCTGCGTGTGGTCGCGACCAGCGCCTTGCGCGATGCACGCAATTCGCAGGCATTTCTGGAATGGGTGAGGTCGGCCACGGGATGGAGAGTTGAAATCATTTCGGGGGTGGAAGAAGCACGGCTCATCCATCTGGGATTGGTTTCCACTCTTCGCGTGGATAGCAGTCCGGCGCTAATGATTGATCTGGGGGGAGGAAGTTGCGAACTCACTATTTCCCATCGCGGCCATATTCGCGACACGGTCAGCCTGCCCCTGGGCGCGGTACGGCTCACCAATGAATTTCTGCATCACGACCCGCCGCGCAAAGGAGAACTGAAAAGCCTGGGCGGCTTTGTAACGCGAGAAGTGAACCGCATCGCGCCTCGAATTGTTTCGGGAAAAATCGGCAATGTGATCGCCACCTCGGGAACGGCGGAGGCCCTGGCAGCAACGGCAAGCCACCTGGCCAAGCACGGTCGCGCGCACCGGGCTATCGTTTCACGCGCCGAGATGGCAAAAATTACCAAACTGCTGGCGCGGTCTCCAGTGGCGGAGCGCCGCAAAATTCAAGGCATTGGACCCCGGCGCGCGGAAATCATCGTCGCAGGGGCAACGGTTTACCGGGAACTGCTGGACCGCTGCCGCCTCAAGGGCTTTCGTTACTCCGCTCTCGGGCTTCGGGATGGACTGCTGGCGCAAATGGCGGCGGAATACGATCGCAGCACGCGATCGGGCAGGCAGATCGAGTCCGAACGCTGGGAATCCATCACTAAAGCTGTTGATCACTACGGCATCGACCGAAAACACGCTTTGGACGTGCGCGAATCGGCGATGTTTTTGTTTTCGGCGCTGCGCTCCGTTCACCGTTTGCCGCCGGAATATCGCGAATGGCTTTCGGCCGCGGCGATGTTGTATGAGATCGGCGACTATGTCAATCGCGCCGGCCGACACCGCCACGCGCACTACATTATTTCGAACTCCGAGATTCTGGGATACACGCCGCAGCAACGGCGCATTATTGCTGCGATTGCGCGTTATCTAGGAAAATCGCGCCCGCTGTTGGAGGATGGAGCAATAAAGGTGTTGGAGCCTGCGGACCGCATCAACGCGCAGAAAGCGATTCTGCTGCTGCGTCTGGCGCGTTCGCTGAACCTGGGTCGCAGCCGGGCAGTGCAGAAGGTTCGGGTGAATTTGCGCGCCGCCGAAGTTCGGCTGACGTTATTGCCGCGTGCGCGAATGGGCGTCGATCTGGAATTATGGTCGATTGAAAAAGATCGCGCTTATTTCGGGGAAGTATTCGGTCGCGAGCTTTCCACCGCCGCCGTGTAAAGAGTGCGCGCCACTTTCGGCGTAAGGCACCAGTGCAAGGTTCCAGAGCTGCGCCGCATCTCCACACGGGCCACGGCACCCTTTTTCAATTCCACAGATGCCTCGCATCCCGAATCGCTAATCACCGATCCCAGAAACTGGCTGAGGTTGGGATTATGGCCGACCACCATAATCGCCTCCTGCCGCGCATATTTTTCCAACAGTTTGCGGAAGTCGGCAAGAACCGCGCCGGGACGCAGGTTGACATCAAGCTGCAACTTGCCTTCGTATCCCAGTTCATTGCCCACAAGGAAGGCGGTCTGCGTGGCGCGCTTCAGCGGACTCGAAATGATGGCGTCCACCTGTACCTCGATGGCGGCCAGAGCGCGGCCCACATAGCCACATTGCTCGATGCCTTCGCTATCGAGCGCTCGTTTTTCGTCTTTCTTGGGATTCATCAGGTGTTCGCCCGCACTGGCGTGGCGCAAAAAGTAGAGGATCATTTGCGGTTATCGCTCCCATGGGCGAGTACTCTTGTTGCGGACACTCTGCGCCTTGCGGTTACCGGCGGAGGAAGCGCCGCTGGCTGTTTGCCTTCGGCGACGCTGATTAAAAAATCTTGAGCATTGAATGCAGCCGCGCCGATTGGTGGCTTGCGGCGGCGTGCACCACGTATGGGCTGCCAGGCGCGAATGTACGTTTCATCCCGCAAAAGAATTCGCGCCTTGCGATTGTCGGCCAGATAGGCATCCAGAATTTCATGCCGCACCCGCTCTCGTAGTAGCTCATCGCGCAGAGGGACAAGCACTTCGACGCGTTCGTAGAGATTGCGCGGCATCCAGTCTGCGCTGCCCATGTAAATCTCTTCTTCGCCGCCATTGGAAAAATAATAGATGCGGCTGTGCTCCAGAAAACGGCCTACGATGCTGCGGACTTTGATGCGATCGCTCACTCCACGAACACCGGGACGAAGCGCGCAAATTCCCCGCACGATCAAGTCGATTTCCACTCCCGCCTGCGAGGCGCGATACAAAGCCTGGATGATGTTCTTGTCGAGCAGAGCGTTCATCTTGGCGATGATGCGGGATTCTC
Organism: Candidatus Sulfotelmatobacter sp.; assembly: GCA_036513255.1. GTDB lineage: Bacteria > Acidobacteriota > Terriglobia > Terriglobales > Acidobacteriaceae > Sulfotelmatobacter. Next base: position 9,845 of record DATBZH010000095.1, read on the forward strand.
TTCCCTGTCGCGCATGTTCGGCTTCGCGATCGATGAGCGCGATGCACTTTTCCGCGAGATCCAGCGGGGCCACCAGAAGCGGCTCATAGCTGGGGTTTTCCGCATAGGCGGTAAGAAAACTGAACACGTCGTGTACAGAACGCGTGATTTCAGGATCAGCGGTGAACAAGCTTAGGTCGGTGTAAATGCGAGCAGTGGTTGCGTTGTAGTTGCCGGTGCCGATGTGCGCATAACTGCGCGTTACCCCGTCGGGATCGCGGCGCACCAGCAGTGACAGCTTGCAGTGCGTCTTTAAACCTACGAGCCCGTGGAACACTTGAACGCCGGCATCTTCGAGGTCGCGCGCCCAGCGGATGTTATGAGCTTCGTCAAAGCGGGCCTTAAGCTCGACCACTGCGGTGACTTCCTTGCGCGCGGCAGCGTCGATAAGAGACGGCACAATCAATGAGTGCTCGTTCGTGCGATAAAGCGTTTGCTTGATCGAAAGCACCCTGTCATCTTCGGCCGCCGATTCGATGAACGAGATTACCGCATCGTAGGAATCGAATGGGTGATGCAAAAGCACGTCGTGCCGGCGCAGTTCCTCGAAAAAATCCTTCGACTTGGCCGTGAGCCGCAACTCGCGCGGAGAAAAGTTGCGGTATTTGAGGTCCGGCCGCTCGACCTGCTCATAGACATTGAACAACCGCGAGAGATTTACCGGCCCATTCACAGGGAAGACTTGCCAGGGGTCCAATTCAAAAACCGTGCGCAGACGGTCGATAATTTCGGGATCGGCCTCGGCTTCGATCTCCATGCGCACTGCGTCTCCTTTGCGCCGGTTGTGCAACTCCGCGCGTACTGATTCCAGAAGGCTGCGCGCTTCTTCTTCCTGCAAATAGAGATTGCTGTTGCGGGTCACGCGAAACGGTGCGGAGGAAACGATGTCGTAGCCGCGATACATGTTGACCGCGTGATGAGCCACAAGATCGGCAAGGAAGATGAAGTCAGCCGTGCCGTCCGAAGGCAACCGCACCAATCGCGGCAAAGCGCGTGGCACTGCCACAACTCCAACGTAGGTTAAAGCGGAACGTCGTCGGCGGCGCAGCAGAAATCCTAAACAAAGCGCCTTGTTCACCACCCGAGGAAATGGATGTGCGGGATCGACCGTCACCGGGGTCAACAGAGGATCGAGTTCTTTTTCACAATATTCGTCGACGAATCTGCGCGCTTCCGGATCGAGTTCGTGCAATCCCAGAACCCGAATTCCATTTTCCGCAAGAGCCGGACGCAGGCGATCGCTCCAGCATTCGTACTGCTCGTCCACGAATTCGTGGGACAGCTTGGCCAGAACATCGCGCTTCTCAATCAACGTCAGACCATCGGGACCAGCTTCGTTGAAACCGTCTTCAATTTGCTGCACCAAGGCGGCCACACGGATTTCGAAAAACTCGTCCAGATTGCCGGCCGAGATGGCGAGAAACTTCAAGCGTTCCAGCAGCGGATTGCTCTCGTCTTCCGCCTCTTCGAGCACACGTCGGTTGAACGCGAGCCATGAGGTATCACGATTGAGGTAATACTGAGGATTTTCCAGCGAAATACGAGCCATGAGAGAAAGCTGCCACTTGCATCTTAGCCAGGCTTGTGAAGAGCGGAAGAGAGCCTTTCCCCGAGCAGCAGCGAAACGTCAGTATAGAACATCTGGCCTGCGGATGCGGAAAAGCCCGCACGGTCTTAATTTGCGTGCGGGCTTTCCGTGTCGCAGCGCTTATTTCACTTGCTTGATCGCATCCTTGACCTTGGCCGCGACATTGTCAGGCAACGGTGCGTAGCTGAGCGCGTTTGTCATCTTCTGGCCATCGGTCACCATCCAACTCAGGAAGTCGGCCAGGATCTTGCCCTTGGCTGCATCTTTGGATTGGGCCGGAATCAGTAGCCAGGTAAAGCTGGAAATCGGGTAGGCGTCTTTTCCCGGAGCGTTAGTGATGGAAACCCGGAAATCCGCCGGCATCTTCGGTGCCGATGCCGCAGCGGCTGTCACTCCTTCCAGCGAGGCTTTCAGGAACGCGCCGGAGGAATTCTTGACGCTGCCGTAGAGAATGTTGTTTTGCACAGCGTAGATAAGCTCGACGTAACCAATCGAGCCCGGCATCTGCCGGACCAAACCCGCCACGCCCTCGTTGTTCTTGCCCCCAAGCCCAATCGGCCACTTTACCGAAGTGCCGCTGCCCACCTGACTTTTCCAATCGCTGCTCACCTTCGACAAATAATCGGTCCAGATGAAGCTGGTTCCGCTGCCATCAGAGCGGTGAATGACGATAATGTCCTTGTCCGGGAGGTTCACTCCGGGATTCACACCCGCGATGGCTTTGTCATTCCACTTGGTAATCCTGCCTAGAAAAATTCCCGCCAGAGCATCCGGAGTGAATTTCAGTTCCCCGCTGACTCCGGGGATGTTGTAGGCGGGAACGACGGCTCCGAGCACGGTGGGAATATTCAGCACCTTGAACTTCGCGTCCTTCAACTGATCGTCGGTCATGGGCATGTCGCTGGCCCCGAAGTCCACGGTGCCGGCGATGACTTGGCGAATTCCGCCGCCACTGCCGATGGGCTGGTAATTGATCTGAATATCGGAATGCACCTTGTGATATTCGCTGAACCACTTGGAATACATTGGATTGGGAAACGAGGCCCCGGCTCCATTCAAAGTAGTCTGCCCGAATGCGGCCAGAGACAGAACAAGGCACAGCAAAAGCAGAACGGCTCTGCGAATCGCCAAGATGAATCCTCCTGAAATTAGATGCTCCCGTTCTATCGGCGTTATGTTACAGGACGGTTACAAAGGAGTGAATTTCTGGTGAATGGCAATTCCTGGAGAATGTTCTTAGCAAATTCAGTGCGAAGTCTCGAGGCGGGAGATTTCTCGCTGAAAAAGTGGGTTGCCGGGAAAATCCGTTCGCAAACCACTCAAAAGTTGCAGAGCTTGTGTCTTGTTCTTCTCTCTTACATATGCAATCGACAGCAGAATGCGCGCAAAAGGAGCTAAGTAGTGGCCGCGGTTGGCGGTCAGTTGCAGATCTGAAATCCCAGCCTGCTTGTCTCCGGGCAATCCACCCATACGGAGCATCCAGCGAACCGGCGCGGACATGCTTCCGATAATGTATTTGCTGAAGCCTGTGGCCACCAGCACGTCGGAGCAGTCATTGCAAATGGAAAGCAGCTTCTGCGCCCAGGCGGAAGCTTCTTTCGTGTAATGCAGGGAGTTCAGATTGCGCTTTTCAATGAGCGCGGCATAATCGGCTTGCAGGCCGTTCGACAACGTCAGCGCGAAAAGAGCATCGTGGTCGTTCGGATTTTTCGCCAGGCGAAGGTTTGCCAGTTTTTCCGCGCGGTCCAGCGAGGATTCAAAGAGTGTCTTCACAGCCGCATCAGGCGTTTGTTTGGACCGTGCGGAAAACGCACTATCGTCCTGGTAGAACTGCGATTCCAGCACGCCTAATCGATTGAACTCCGAAAACAGGTATCCGGCTGCTTGGCTTACCGGCCCGACCGGATCATCGGGATGCTGGGCTTCCCAGGAAGAAAAATCTTTTTGCGCTCCCGCGAAATCCAGATTGTAGAGACCGGAGAAGCCATGCTCCAACAGCGATGGCATCTCCACGCCCGCCGCTGGCGCGGCCCATGCGGGAAAACCGGTCAGCAAGAGAAAACATAAGAGTGTAACCGCACACGACGGCCAGGCATCCGATCGACGGGTCGCTCTTGTATTACACCAACATCTCAATATCGTCTTCACATTGATCACAGTGTGCCTGCTTTATTGTATATGTGGGTTTCAGGAGAACGGCACAATCGCCACGTTAAGATGTAACTTTGATGTCAACCTTTCGTGCGAGGTGCCGTTGACTTGCCACAGTTGTGACAGGCAATAGCAACTCTTGCGACTGCGGTTTCTACCAGTCACAACCTGCTGCGATTTTAGAGGAAAGCTCTCATGAGTGATTCATCCGCACGTTTCGCTCCCGGATGGCCGGGCATCCCACCACGCTGGACCTCGAGTGCAAAAAGCGGCATCGGGACGGCGCTGAACCAGCACAGCAAAGTCTGGTTCACCATGAGCCACGGAATTCTGAACGAGATTTATTTCCCTCGCGTGGATCAGGCCTGCACTCGCGACATGGGATTCATCGTCACCGATGGGCGCGGATTTTTTTCCGAGGAAAAGCGCCACTGTACATTTGAAAGCCAGCCCATCGAGCCCGGCGTGCCCGCTTATGAATTAATCAACACCGAGAACGATGGCCGCTACCGTATTCATAAAGAAATTCTTACCGATCCCTACCGCAACGTAGTTTTGCAGAATATCCGCTTTGAGCCTTTGCAGGGGGCGCTGGCCGATTATCGTTTGTATGCGCTGCTGGCGCCGCATCTGGCGAATTGCGGATACCACAACACTGGCTGGGGTGGAGATTACAAAGGCGTACCCATGTTTTTCGCCGAGCGCGACGGGACGAGCCTGGCTTTTGCCTCGTCGGTTCCGTGGAAGAAAATGTCGGTCGGCTTCGCTGGCACATCCGACGGCTGGCAAGATCTGTCGCAGCACTTTCAGATGGAGTGGGAGTACCAGCGCGCGGAAAATGGCAACATCGCTTTGACCGGCGAGATTGACTTGGCAGCGTGCAACGGGCAATTCGTACTGGCTCTCGGCTTTGGTTCTATGTGGTCAGAGGCCGGTCAGCAAGTGCGCTCCAGCCTGTTTGAAGATGCCCAGGATCTCCGCAGTCATTATGTTGTGCAGTGGAAGAATTGGCAGGACAGTCTGCTCAAACTGGACGATCCGCCGCGCGAGAACGATCTTTATCGCCCCTCGACCGCAGTGCTGCGCACGCACGAGTCGAAGGATTTTCTGGGCGGAATCATCGCTAGTCTCTCTATTCCGTGGGGATTCAATAAAGGCGATGAAGATCTCGGCGGCTATCACCTGATCTGGCCGCGCGATCTGGTGGAGACGGCGGGCGCTTTGCTGGCGGCGGGCGCGGTGACGGATTCGGCCCGAGTGCTCCGCTATCTGGAGGCGACACAGGAAGCCGACGGAAACTGGGCGCAGAATCTGTGGCTCGACGGCCGGCCCTACTGGAGCGGCATTCAGATGGATGAGACTGCCTTCCCGGTCCTGCTGCTCGACCTGTTGCGCCGCAAAGCGCCGAAATCGCTGGGCAACTTGCAGCGCTGGTGGCCGATGGTGCGCAACGCAGCCAGCTTTATTCTGCGGAACGGACCGGTCACGCAGCAGGATCGCTGGGAGGAAGATGCGGGGTATTCTCCGTTTACTCTGGCGGCCGAAATTTCTGCGCTGCTTGTTGCGGCGGAGATTGCGGATCTCACTGGACACGCGGAGCAGGCGCAGTTCCTGCGCGACGCCGCCGACGCCTGGAATGACAACATTGAACGCTGGGTGTATGCCACGGGCGGAGATCTCGCGCACCAACTGGGGATTGAAGGATATTACGTTCGCCTGTCGCCGCCGTTGACGGATGTCGCCGTATCGCCCACGCAGGGTTTTGTTCCCATCAAGAACCGGCCGCCGGGACAGGGAGTGGAGCGTGCTTATCACATCATCAGTCCGGATGCGCTTGCCCTGGTGCGCTTTGGGCTGCGGGCTCCGGATGATCCGCGCATCTTGAACACGCTGCGGGCAATCGATGCGCTGCTGGCGGTGGAACTGCCGCAAGGTCCTTGCTGGTACCGTTACAACGGCGACGGCTACGGCGAACATGAAGACGGATCGCCCTTCGACGGCAGCGGCATTGGCCGCCCCTGGCCCCTGCTGGCAGGCGAGCGCGCTCACTATGCTTTAGCCGCGGGCCATCGCGACGAAGCCGAATCGCTGCTGGCGGTGATCGAGAATTCTACTTCCGGTCACGGACACCTGTTGCCCGAACAGGTTTGGGACGCTGCCGATATCCCATCGCTCGAACTATTTCGCGGAAAGCCATCGGGTTCGGCCTGCCCGCTGGTTTGGGCACACTCCGAGTATGTAAAGCTTCGCCGTTCCTTGCGCGACGGCAAAGTTTTCGACCAGCCGCCGCAAACCGTGCGGCGCTATCTGGTGGAAAAACCGACACGGCAGTTCTTTGGCTGGCGCTTTAACAACAAAGCCCGCACCGTTCCGCGATACAAGACACTTCGCATCGTCCTGCTTTCGCCTGCGGTCGTGCATTGGACGGTCGACGGCTGGAAGAGCGCGCAGGATACCAACACCCGCGACACAGGATTAGGAACTCATGTTCTCGATCTACCAACGGCATCCTTGCCTACCGGCGGGCAGGCTGCCTTCACCTTTTTCTGGGAGAACGATCACCGATGGGAGGGCGAGGATTACATAGTGACGGTGGAATAGAATGTGAGCGATCAAATCAGATCGTGTCAACTCCACGGAACCTAGGGTTCTCCTATGATCAACGGCGCGCACGTTGTCATCTATACGAAGGATGCGGAAGCTGACCGGGCATTCTTTCGCGATGTACTTAAACTTTCTTCGGTTGACGCGGGCCATGGCTGGTTGATTTTTGCCATGCCTCCTGCCGAAGCCGCGTTTCATGATTCCGACAACAACGACCGGCAGGAGCTTTACTTCATGTGCGACGACATCTCGGAGACATTGAAGGACCTGGAATCGAAGAACGTGAAGGTCTCGGATGTGAACGAACAGCGCTGGGGAAGACTCGCGACGTTCACCTTACCCGGCGGGGGGAAAATCGGCATCTACGAGCCAAAGCACCCGAGTCCCTTGAAACTCGCGCGCTGAGCGGCAACACGATCAGCAGGCTTGAATTCAGGCCTGTGCTTCGGTGCTGGAGTAGATAACTTCCACGACTGTGCAGTCGTCGTTCAGAGGATTGCCCGCGCAAAACTCCGTTACGGCGGAGAAGATTCCTTCCAAGGTTGGCGTTTTCGCCGCAGCCAATTCCAACCGCGAATCCTCGAAGAAGTCGCCCATCGGATTCTCGGCTTCGGTGACCCCGTCTGTGACGATAATAAAGCGGTCGCCGGATTTCATTTGGCAACGCGCACTCTCGAATGTGGCGTCTGGTAGAAGTCCCACGGGAACGTTGCCATGCGGCGGGCGCATCACTTCACCGCCGCACACCAGCAGCGGTTGCACATGGCCGCAGTTGACATATTCCAGGTCGCCATCACGGCGCAGGCGGGCCAACAGCACGGTCGCGTATTTCTCGCCAACCAGCTTTTCCGTAAAGAACCTGTTGACCGCGGTGACCACTTCCAGCAAGGGCATTCCGGCGCTTAAATGCGAATAAATCATTCCCTGCAGGGTCGAAGCCAACAGAGCCGCCGAGACTCCTTTGCCGCTCACGTCGGCGAGCACCACGGCCAAGCCTTCTTTGGTATTGACCGCATCGAAAAAGTCTCCGCCGATTTCCTTGCAAGACAAGTTCTTACCCCGCAGCTTGGCGAACGGCACTTCGGGGATTTTCACTTCCATCAGCCGCTGCTGAATTGATGCTGCGATAGCCAACTCTTGTTGATAACGACGGGATTCTTCCTCTGCCTGCACCAAGCGAGCATTTTCGATCAGTGACGCCGCTTCGGTCGCGATCACGTGCAGGATGTCATGGCCTACTCCGGAAATATCTCGGGAAGCAAAGCGGGAATCAACGTAAAGGACACCCATGACCTCAATCGTGTTCGCTGCGGGAGCGGGCGTCTGCGCGCCGCGCGTGGCCTGCACCTGCATCTTCCGTAACGGAATGCAGACGACGGTGCGCAAATCGTAAGCCACAATGCTCTGCCGTCCGGAGAGATCGAGCGACTGGCTGGTATCGGTCAACAGAAATTCCGAATTCGACCGCATCGACTCTTCCAGAATCGAGTGTGAAATCGTTTTGTCGTCGAGCAGGGGCTCTTTCTTGCTGTTGCGTCCGGCGGCGAGCCGCAGCTTGCCTTCTTCATCCTTAAGAAAAACGAATGCCCGCTCGGCTCGCGTCAACTGCAAGGTCACATCAAGCATGGTCATCAGAATTTCATCGAGTACGCCGGCAGTGTTCAGCTTGCGCGCCGCTTCCAGGAATAAAGTCAGTTTCTCGAGATCAGTCGATTCCTGCGAAATTTGAATACCGGAAATCTGGCTTAAGAATTCACGCGCAGTATTGGAACTTCCATGCGCGGGATTGAATACAACGTATGAGGAATCGCGGGCGCCGAATTCGAGGCGGTCATTGCGCTCGAGTTTCTGCCGCTGGATGCGCTCTCCGTTGACGAAGGTACCGTGCTTGCTGCCCAGGTCGACCAGGAAAAAATCGCCCTCTTCCATCACGATCTGGGCGTGATCTCGCGAGACTCGAGGATCGGCAATCACCAAATCCTTATCGACCTTGCGGCCCACGTTGAACGGCGAGTGGTTCAAGACAATATTCTTCTGCTCATTTCCCTGTACAAACACCAGAGCAGGAAACACGCCAGAACCGGAGCCGGACCGACTTAGTGCGCTGAGTGCCATGAGAATTCGACTAGTGCAGGTTGCCCGCAGTGCAGGCGAGTGGCGATCGCTGCTCCCGATCGCTGCTCCAGACTACCTTGTGGCGTCTGGTACCCGCAAGACCGTATGTTGCCGCACGCTGACTAAAGTCAACATGAACACAAGTACGGGCATAGTGAAAATCGCATACAACGGAGTCTTCCAGGCACCCATCGCCATTGTGTGAGAAAAGCACCAAATCAGCATGACCATCACGCTCGCCAGCCAAGCCCAACCCAGACCAAAAACTCCACCGACATAAACGATCCGCACGACCGCAGAGTCGGAGATCAAGCTTCTGCGTTCTCTCGCCAACACCAAAATTGAGGGTAAGAGCAAAATCTGGTTGTAAGGAGAGTTCATGGGAATGATCAGGATGGTCAAAGCCATCACTAACGCAATGGCTCTTCCAAAATTCTCGGAAGCGGCCGCTTCTGTGCGAACTCGCCAAAGCAGCGCAGCGGAAGCCATCGCGGCAATCGCGGCCAGAATCGACCCCCCCCAGGGCCCCAGCCCCCAGTCCGCGAGCTGATCAAGGATCGACTGATTTCCGGTGTACCCGCGATATTCTCGGACGGCCTGCCAGAACATTCTCAACCATCCGGGCAGCACAAATTCCGAAGCGGCCAGAAGCAGGCCCATGATGGCGAAAAAGCCTGCGGCGAAGCGCCAGCGAACTTTCCAATTACTGGCCGTCCAAATAAGCAGCCACGCGATTAGAGGCAAAGCCAGTTGCGGCTTGATGGTCGCCAGCGCCAGAAGCGCACCGCCTAGGAATAATTGGCCCGCAGAGACCAAGGCCGTGCCGGCGGCAAGCAGAGCCGCAACCAGCAAACTTAGCTGCTGCAGCTTGATTCCCTGCACCTCCGGAAAACTACCCAGCAATAGCACTACGCAGAGAAATGTTCCAACGAACGACAATCTCCAACGCAAAACCTGGAGCCACAACCACATGGCCGCCACAGAAAGGCCCACCAGAACCCAGAGAAACCAGAATCGCACCAGGTTGAATGGCAGCTTAATGGCAGGCGACAACACGAAGATTACGTAAACCGGATAGGCGAACGCCTGTTGATCCTTCGGATCATTGGGGAGCGAAGGATCAAGAGGACGGCCATAATATCCCGTCTGAATCTCAGCCGTGATCTCGTTGCTGTAAGGATTTCGACCGTGCAGGAGCAATTCTCGCGCGCCCAACCAGCGCGGGTAAAGATCCGACAGGTTGCCGCGAGGAATGTGGCGCACAGCTGCGTCGGCAACTTGGTTGCGCGCCATAATCGCATCGACGTAGAACCACATGCTCGCCGCGGCTACAACCGCCATGAGACAGAACAACACAGAGATAAGCCAACCCTGCAGTCTGGGCAAGATGGTGTTGGATCTCCTTCTCTAAAGGATGACTGGGCTACGACCGGGCGCAAGCCGGACGTACCTTTGACCGCCTTAACTACGGCTCCGCTTTGATCCTATGCTGAATGCCCCATAGCCAGGAAAACAAAACCACTGCGAGCAGGTTCAAGTGGAGGAGCCGAAATGAAAGGAGGATGTAGAGAGGTGTCAGCAACAAAAGTCCGGCAGGCATGAAAAATGTCCAATCCCGCTGCCATTGAAAGTCGCTCCCGGCTATTAGACTAACCACCGTAAGCAAAGGAATCGCCAACAAAGTTAGGTCGTAGGAAAACGTGTGATAGCTGATCAGCACCCCAACTATCGTCGCCAGGGCGAAATGCAAATCCATTTGCCGGTCTAAATGCTTCCTCGAGATTGCAATTGCCCCCAGCAACAAAGCAAGGGAGAGGGCGAGAATAATCATGTGCAAGGGATTGAGAAATCGTTGTGATACCTTCCAGCCTTCGAGCAGCGCACGAAGATTCGGCATATTGGCGGGCGTGATCGCGCCGTGGCCCATCACCCGCTCCAGGTAAAGAACATAGCCCGGATAGCTCACGGCTTCCTTCCAGCCGACGATGGCGACGGACAGAGCTCCCAAACACAGACACGCCGCGAGGAAGCCCAGAAAAACCTTCGTTCGCTTCCAGCCCAACCAAATGACGACCATCAGAGGAAGAATCAAGTGATACTTGAAGCTGCCCAGCCCAAGCCAACAGCCCGCGAGAAAATCCGAATCTCGTTTTAGCGCCGCGAAGGCGAGGGTCTGCAATAACAGCAGCAGAATTACGTCCTGCCCTTGCAGCAGACCAAAAGAGATAGGGAAAAAAGCGAGCAGGCCCAATACCCACAATGCCACCGGTTTTTGCTTCAAGATCGCGATGTGCGGACGCAGCAATCGCGGAATCAGCCCCAGCATGCCGAGATTTAGCAGGTTCCAGGTGACATACGCAGGCAAGTAAGGCAGGAAGGTCAGAGGCACGAAGAACAATGCTTCGAACGGGGGATGGTTATATGGCAAATTCCCATGCCGGATTTCAACACCGGGCGCAAAACCGCGCTGAATTCGATATTGGAGTACGTCATCGTATAACTGATGTCCCAGACCCTGGCGAACCATCAACCCGGCGGAGTAGAAAATTGTGAAATCCGGGTAACCCTTGGCGATGAGCGATCTCTCCTGCCAAAACAAAAACGCATGAATGAGCAACGTTCCTGTCAATAGAGCATAGGCGGCCTTTTCGATAGTCTTGCTATTCATGCTCGTGCCATGATTGCAGTCGCCATGAGAGAGATTGGATTATAGCTTTCGCCAGACAACTAGCGCGGTATCATGCCGACGGTGAAAAATTTTTTTCAGTTGCGTCGTACGTTCGTGATCGTGTTGTTCATCGGTCTGTTTGCCATGGCGGCGCGCAACGTCCTGGACCCCGACGTCTGGTGGCACTTGAAGACCGGAGAGTGGATTGTGCAGCACCGGGCTGTGCCGCATACGGATCCATTTTCGTACACGCGTGCCGGCCAGCCTTGGACTGTACACGAATGGCTTTGCCAAGTGGCCATCTACGGCCTATTTCGGTGGACGGGTTACACCGGTTTGATTATTGCTTTTGCCGCCATTATCAGTGCCGCATTTTTTCCGCTTTACTTGCGCTGCCGCGCCGGTCCTGTTGCCTCCGCGGCGATGACTGCCTGGGGTGCGCTGGCAACTGCTGTCGTCTGGGGAGTTCGTCCGCAGATTCTTTCCTTGCTCCTCCTCAGCGTTTGGCTACTCATTCTGGAGCGCTCCGAAAAAAACCCGAGACTGCTCTGGTTGACTCTGCCTCTCACCGTCCTCTGGGTGAATCTGCACGGTGGCGTAATCCTCGGACCGGCCTTCCTAGGTTTATTTATTGCGGGCGAATTTCTTGAGACCTTCTTCCCGCCGAATCCGCACGTCACGATCCGCCTGCGCTGGCTCTCGTTGGCACTTGTTGCCGATCTGGTATTGATTACGATGAATCCCAATGGCGCTTCCATTCTCTGGTATCCCACACAGACGATGCGCGTGCAGAGCCACATCTCCGAATGGGCTTCTCCCAATTTTCACAGTGCCGATTACGCCGCATTCTTTCTTCTTCTTCTCGCAACCTTCGCCGCGTTGATCGTCTCGCGGCGGCGCGTGAGACCTCGCGACATCATCTTGTTGCTGGCAACATTAACTGCTGCTCTGTCTTCAGTGAGAATGATTCCATTGTTCGTGCTCATCGCCGTGCCTATTGTCGCTCGTCCCTTGGGAGATTGGCTCGCCGCAAGCAATTCTGCCGCGCTTCGTCCACGCTCGCAATTTGCTTTCTTGAATGTGGGTATCGTTGTGGCGATGATCGTCTTCGCGGCCATCCACACATCTCAAGTAATTCGTCGCCAGCCTCAGGCAGAAGCAACCCACTTCCCCGCGGCCGCAGCTGCTTATTTGCAACAATATCCTCCTGCGGGAAATATCTTCAACCACTACGACTGGGGCGGGTACCTGATCTTCAAGCTCTACCCGCAGACTCGTGTGTTCACTGACGGCCGCACGGAAGTCTATGGCGAAAGCATGATGCAGGAGTTTGTCCGCGCTTACTATTTGCAAGATAGCTGGCAGCAACCACTTTTGAAGTGGGAGGTTACTACTGTAATCGTCCCGCCCGACTCCGCTTTGGCATCGGCGTTACGGGAGTCGCGCGATTGGTCCCTGAGCTACCAGGATTCGGTAGGCGCAATTTTCTCGAAATCATTCAATTACAGCGCGTTACAATCAAATCTCTACACTAACGCTGCAAGCTTGCCGCCGAAACAAATCCCCGACATGCATCTGACACGTGCTTACTAGAGTGCAAGAAATTACACCCTTCGGTTCGGTTTGCGGGTTATGATGTGGGTTACGAAGTGGGCCTTGCCTCCCCTTGCAATTCACGGGCGCACACAAAATATAGGAAAGCTTTTCGGTTTTCTCGGCGGCTAATTGGGCCAAGCCTCGGCGGATACTTGTGCTCCTGAATGTTTTGCACGCGGCCAAGAATCTGAGGATTGACCGGCGCCAGGAGCTTCAATAAGATTCAGGCCGCTGAGCGGATTCGTTCTGAAGGACCATTATGAATCGTTCGCGTTTATTGATGATTGGACTCGTGGCGTTGGGCCTTGGCGGCTTCGTCAGCCTCATGGTCTACAAGAGTTTGCAATCAAGAAACACAGGCATAGTTGTCGGAGCTGACGTTGTTGTTGCCTCCGATGACATTCAGGTAGGCGCCAGGATTGAAGAACACGACGTGCGCATCGCAAAATTTCCGCCTGCCGATGTGCCTCCGGGTGCTCTTACGAAGAGATCCCAGGTGATGGGACGCGGCGTCGTCGTGCCGATCTATAAGGGCGAATTCATTCTCCCCAACCGTTTGGCCGCGGAGAACGCCGGTTCCGGTCTGCCCTCTTTGATTCCACCGGGAATGCGGGCAGTGTCGGTGCGAGTCAACGAAGTCGTGTCGGTGGCTGGATTCGTTACGCCGGGAACCCGTGTGGATGTGTTGCTCACGGGAACACCGACCGGCGGTAACGGACCGCAAACGACGACCGTACTGAAGAACGTGGCAGTGATCGCCGCCGGCAATAAATTGGAGCGCACCTCTACCGGCGAGGCCCAGAGCACGCCGGTCATCACTCTTCTAGTTTCGCCGGACGACGCTCAGCGGCTAACCCTGGCCAGTGCCCAAGGCCACATTCAGCTCTCGCTGCGAAATCCGCTCGATACCCGACAGGACGAAGTGGCTTCTTCCAACGAGAGAGGCCTGTACGGCATGGCCCCGCCGACTCTTGCGCCTCCAACCGTGCATCATGCGGCGAGCAAGAAGAAAGTCGAGCCGTCTGCTGCTCCTGCTCCTTCCGTTCTGAGCATTGAGGTCTATAAGGGCGACAAGAAACAGGAAGTGGTCAACTGTACGGAGGACAATTGCACCTCGAAGTGATTGGAAGCGAAGTGACCGGAAAAAGTTTTACCCTGCAATTTCCAGAAGAAGCGCATAACACATTCCTCACAGGGAGAGGAATTCGAAAATGAAAGTTCGCACCCCGCTCGTCGGGATACTCGCGCTCTCCATCGCGTTTTCGCCGTCCGCGTGGCCAGAGACATTCGGCCCACAGGCCGCGGCCGGACAATCCGAGAACCCTGGACTGCCTACAGGCACCCAGACCACAACCTTGCCGCCGCAAGCGCAACAAACTCAAGGATCGGCTCCGTTGCGCGTCATGGTTGGCAAATCTCTTCTCATCAACACTACCGAGCGTCTCAAGCGCGTCGCGGTTACCGATCCCACAATTGCCGATCCCACGGTAATCACGCCAACCCAGATTCTGGTGCATGGCCGCTCGGCGGGAGAAGTCTCCCTTTTGATTTGGGATGAACTGGAGCGCTCGCGCAGTTTCGACCTGCGAGTCGACGTCGACGTCAGCACACTGGCGGACGAAGAACACCGCGTTTTTCCCGACGAGCAGATTACCGTTACTCCTTCCCGCTCGGCCGTAGTGCTCTCCGGCCATGTTTCCACAGAGGACGTTTCCAAACGCGCGGGCGAACTCGCATCCGCCTATTCGAAGAGCGTGGTGAACGTACTCACCTTTGGCCCAGTGGGCTCGCAGGAAGTGCTTCTGCAAGTACGGTTCGCCGAAGTGGACCGCACCGCGCTTACCCAGATGGGGGTTAACTTCCTTTCCACTGGCGCGGCCAATACGATTGGCACTACGGGAACCGGGCAGTTCGGCGGTTTCGGCCAGCAGCAGATCAGCCAAACCACAGGCTCGGGCGGCGCGTTCCAGTCCAATGACACGATTAGCAATGTTCTTAATCTTTTCCTCTTTCGCCCGGATATTCACTTCGGCGCAGTCATCGAGGCCCTGGAAACCAAGAACCTGCTGCAAATTCTCGCCGAGCCCAACCTGATTGCCGTCAATGGCAAGAAAGCCAGTTTCCTCGCCGGCGGCCAGTTTCCGTTCCCCATTGTGCAACCCGGAGCGGGCTTCACCGCCGTCACCATCTCGTTTAAAGAATTCGGCGTGAAACTTGAGTTCACTCCCGTGATCATGCCGAACGGGAATATTCACCTGACGGTCGCGCCAGAAGTGAGTGCGCTCGATTTCAGCAATGCACTCACCATCTCTGGCTTCACAGTTCCCGCGCTGAGCACACGCAAGGCGGAAACTGAATTTGAACTTCAGGACGGGCAAAGTTTTGTCATCGCCGGCCTTATCGATAATCGCGTGACCGACATTTACAACAAAATACCGGGACTCGGAGACATCCCCATCCTGGGTAATTTTTTTCGCAGCAAGAGCGCACAGAAGAGCAATTCCGAGTTGATGGTGCTGTGCACGGTCAAGCGGATTTCGCCCAGCGCTGAACCGCCGCCGCCGCCCAAGGAAGGAAAACCCTTCCTGGACAGAGACAAGTTCGACAAGGGACATAAGTAGAGAAACCGCGCACGCTTTTGAGAGTTGCAGTTTATGCCCGAGCTTTCCGTCGTCATCGTTGCCCCGGACAGTGAGCAGCGCACTGTTCTCCAAGTGCTGGTCGATGGAACAAATGTCGCCCGCACCGTCCACACCTGCGCGAGTTACCCGCTCGCGGCTTCCGATCCTGTCACCCGCCGGGTTCGTGCTGCGAATCCAGATGTAACCCTGGTTGACATCCCGCCCGACAACTCACAAACCGCGTTGCGAGCCATCGAATTGCTGCACCAGGAAGCTCCTGAATCCGCAGTATTTGCCATCGGCAGCCTCACTCAGCCGCAAGTGATCGTGAATGCTATGCGCGCTGGCGCCAGAGAGTTCATTGAGCGTCCCACCACGACCACCGATTTGCTGGAGGCTTTCGTCCGCCTCACCGCCGCTCAACGCCGTGTGAAACAGGAAGGGCCGCGCGGCAAGGTTTTCTGCGTGATCAATGCCAAAGGAGGAAGCGGCGCGACCACGGTCGCCGTCAATCTGGCGCTCGCTTTGCAGTCCTCCCATGGACAAACTGCCATGGTCGACGTTGCGCCTCTCGGGCACGCCGCGCTGCATCTCAACGTGAAGCCGTTGTTTTCGGTGGCCGACGCGACTCGCAATTTGCACCGCATGGACGCTTCCCTGCTGGAAAGTTTCATGGTGCGGCACAATAGTGGCTTGCAGTTGCTCGCGGGGACCAGCACCCCTGCGGCGATGGATACATCCACAGCGGAGTTCGTCAAGCTTTTCGACATGATGGTCAGCCACTACCGGTATGTTGTCGTGGATGTCTCGACCCGTTTTGACGCGAGCAGCCGCCTTGTCGCCAATCTCTCTGAATGCGTGTTGCTGGTCGCCTGCACCGATGTTGCTTCTTTGTGGAGCGCCGCCCGGGTGCAGCAATATCTGGGAGAAAGCGGAGGGCGCGAGCGCGTGAGGTTGGTACTGAACCGCTTCCGCAAAGTTCCAGGATTCAGCGAAACCGATGCCGAGGCGGCAGCCGGAGCCAAGCTTTTGTGGCGGGTACCAAATCAGTATTTCGCCGTCTCAACTGCCATTGACCGCGGCGTGCCTTTGATGGAGCAGGGCCACACTGAAATCGCGCGATGCTTTGCCGGGCTGGCACAGGAACTCACGCGCAATGATGTCGAAACCAAGCGGGCCACATGGTCTCTTTTCAAGACCGTGTAGGCTGTAAGAGGAAGTAAAGTAGTTTTCTTCGCGTTCCCGGCGATCTCTGCGTTGAAACTGATTTACGCCGAGTTCGCAAAGACCGCCGAGAAGAACATAATTCCGTAACCACCCATGGCGAATTTGCAGAGCTTCGAGAGGGTCGAGTACCAGCAGGTAAAGGCCGACCTGCATCGCAAAATCCTCGACCGCCTCGACCTGGAAAAGCTCGGCCGGGCCGCGGGAAATTCCGCCCGCGATGAAGTCCTAGTCGTCATTCGCAATGCCGTTAACAGCGAAGTTGTCCCCCTCAGTTTTGCCGAGCGCGAACGTCTTTCGCGCGAAATTCTCGATGAAATCTTTGGCTTGGGGCCGCTCGAGCCTCTGCTCAAAGATCACACGATTTCCGACATTCTGGTGAACCGGTTCGATCGCGTATACATTGAGCGCGCGGGGAAACTCGAAATAACGTCTCTGTCGTTCAAAGACAATTCGCACCTGATGCAGATCATCGAGCGCATCGTTTCGCGCGTGGGCCGGCGTGTAGATGAATCCTCGCCGATGGTGGACGCCCGCCTCGCCGATGGCTCCCGCGTCAACGCTATCATTCCGCCGCTGGCGATTGACGGCCCGTGCCTGTCGATTCGGCGTTTCGGACGCGAGCCCCTAACCGCAAGACAAATGATCGAGAACCAAACCCTCACCGAACCCATGCTGGAATTGCTCTCAGCCATGGTCAAGGGACGGCTGAATATTCTGGTCTCGGGTGGAACTGGCGCCGGCAAAACCACTTTGCTCAACGTGCTCTCGGGGTACATTCCCAACTCCGACCGCATCGTCACAATCGAAGACGCCGCTGAATTGCAGTTGAAGCAGGAACACGTCGTCCGTCTGGAAACGCGTCCCCCCAACATCGAAGGCAAGGGCGCGGTACGGCAGCGGCAACTGGTGATCAACAGTTTGCGTATGCGCCCTGATCGCATTGTGGTCGGCGAGGTCCGCGGCGAAGAAGCGTTCGATATGTTGCAGGCCATGAACACCGGCCACGAAGGCTCGCTGACCACGGTTCACGCCAACTCGCCCCGTGACGCTCTGGCCCGTGTGGAGAACATGGTTTCCATGGCGAATCTCAATATTCCCGAGCGTGCCGTGCGTCACCAACTTGCTTCCGCTTTGCACGCGGTGGTGCAGATCGCCCGCATGGCTGACGGAACGCGCAAAGTTATCACCATCTCGGAAGTAGTCGGCATGGAAGGCGAGATGATTACCATGCAGGATATTTTTCAATTCGATCGGACCGGCATCGACGAAAATGGCAAGGTGCGCGGATCGTTCCGTGCCACGGGCGTCCGGCCAAAATTTGCCGAGCGCCTGGCTACATCGGGAGCTCGCTTGCGCGCCGCGCTCTTCGAAACGCGAGTGGAGGTCTGAGACTATTCCATGGCAGCTCTCCTTGCACTTCTCGTCTTTCTCGTCGTCGCACTCGCCGCCTTTGCCATTGGCTCGCTTCTGGACGACCGCCAGGGCCGCGCCCGGCTCATAAAAGACCGTCTGGCCAACGTGCAGAAGGCTCCGGAGCGAGCCCCCGAAGAAGAACTTGCGCTTCTCCGCGATCAGCAGCTCAGCCAGATCCCCGCGCTTGATAGTCTCCTTCGCCGCTCTCCGCGCATTTCGGCAATCCAGAAGACTCTGTCCCAGGCCGGAATGAAGTTGCGCGCCGGAAATTTTTTAGGTGTCTGCGCGTTGACCGGAATCGTCGCCGGAATCGCGGCGCTCATGGTGAGCAAGAACAATCCTGCGGTCGCCTGGTTCGCGATGCTGGTGGGCCTGATTCTGCCTTATTCGTACGTTTCTTTTCGCCGGAACAAGCGCTTTGAAAAATTCGAGGAACTCTTCCCTGAGGCTATTGACACTCTGGCCCGCGCCGTGCGCGCCGGTCATGCATTCACCACCGCTCTGGAGATGATTTCCGATGAAGTTGCCGAACCAGTGGGAAGCGAGTTCCGCAAACTCTATGAAGAGCAGAAATTCGGCATGCCCGTCCGCGATGCTTTGCTGAACTTCGCGGACCGCATACCCCTGGTGGATCTGAAGTTTTTCGTGACTGCCGTCATGCTGCAGCGTGAAACTGGCGGCAATCTCGCGGAGATTTTAGATAATCTCTCGTATGTCATCCGGGAACGTTTCAAGATCCAGCGTCAAGTGCGGGTTTACACTGCGCAGGGACGCCTGACCATGGGCCTGTTGATGGCCATGCCGCCGATTATCGTGACGGTCATGGTGGTGTTGAATCCCAGCTTCATTCACCCGCTTTTCGCCGACCCCATCGGCCACACGCTGGTGGTCGCCGGCATCTGCTTGCAGACGATCGGCTATTTTGTGATTCGCAAGATTATTAAGATTCAGGTTTAACAGAGAGATGTGTAGCGGAGAGATGTTTGCCGGAAGGACGCCTAACAACAGAAATCCGTAGCCGCTGGGACGTGTATCGATGTTGCCATTGATTCTGACCATTATCGTATTCGTAACCATCGTGCTGGTGATTTTTTCTTTTGGCGCGGCGGTTGTAACCCCCAGTTCTGTGCTGGGCGCCCGTCTGCGCGCTTTGGGCGGACGTCAACAACAGGTCAGTGAAAAACCGGCGCTGCGCGAACGCTTCGAGCAGGCCCTCGACCCCATCAGTAAGGCGATTCCGCTTTCTCCCGCCGATGTTTCGCGGACCCGCGCCTGGCTGATTCAGGCCGGTTACCGCGACGCCGGCGACGTCAACTATTATTTCGGCGCTCGTCTTCTGCTGGCCGCGGTTGGCTTCGCCGGGGTGGTCCTGTTTTCCGGCTTCAACAGCGGATTCTTACTGGTGGGTGTGCCTGGCCTCGGTTTCTTCATCCCGCGTTTTGTTCTGAAGCGCATGATCAAGGATCGGCAGCGTCGCATCACCCTTGGCCTGCCTGACGCTCTTGATCTCACCGTAATCTGCGTGGAGGCCGGTTTGGCTCTCGACCAGGCGTTGATGCGCGTCGGCGAGGATTTACACCATGCTCATCCCGACCTCAGCGACGAGTTTCACCTGGTCAACCTGGAAATGCGCGCTGGCAAGCCGCGCGTGGAAGCCCTGCGTAATCTGGTGGAACGCACCGGCGTTGACGATATCCGCTCTCTTGTTGGTACACTGATACAGACCGACCGCTTCGGTACCAGCGTCGCTCAAGCCCTCCGCGTGCATTCCGACTCCCTCCGCACGGAACGGCGGCAACGGGCCGAAGAACAGGCTGCAAAAACGACCATTAAGATGATTCCTCCCCTGGTGTTATTTGTTCTGCCATCGATTATTTTCGTGACTATCGGTCCCGCCGTGATTGAACTGATCCGGGAACTCGGGCCGGTGTCGGGAAAGTAAAAGGGCAGAAACTTCTGGAGCCGCTGTAGTCATGACTGTATTTTCCCCGCAGGGACAGGCGTTCAATCGCACCCGTCAGGCGTATCTCGCGACCGAACTCGCGCTCGCCGATACGCACTGGTCGCGACTGCGCGGTTTAATGGGAGCTTCCGAGCGGGACTTCGGCGACGGACGTGGACTTTGGATCGTTCCCTGCCGTGGCGTCCACACGATCGCCATGCGTTTCCCCATTGATGTGGTTTACCTGAGCAAGGCCGGAGCGGTAGTTCACATTGAGCAGGGATTGCAGCCCTGGCGCTTCGCTCCGATCCGCATGCAGGCCGCTACAGTGCTGGAACTTCCGAGTGGCAAGGCTGTGGAAACCTCGACCGCCGTGGGCGATAAAATTGAAATCAAGCTGGGGGCGGACGAACTGGGAAAGGAAAAAACAAAACTGCCAGCGTGACTCAAACGCTCCAACTCGAAGAAGAAACGACCCACCTCTACGAAGCTCCCAAGCTTCTCGTCGAGTGGACTCCACGCTGGGAGGATTTCGTCACCTCCATCCGCCCTGCCATGGCCCGGTCTACGGCGCGCCTTGCCGGAGAGGCTGCAATTGGAGTACCGCCTTACCAGAAGATGCTGGTCACCTTGGCGGCCGAGGCACTTCTGATTTTCGCGGTCATCATTATTCCATTTGAAGTTGCCAAACTTCGTCCTTACGTCGCGCCGCAGCCTGCGAGTCACGACATTATTTACTACACGGGAGACGAACTGCCGCGCACGGAAGATCTGGGCGGCTCTGAATCGGGATCCTCAGGCCGCGCCGGTGGGAATCAAGCCCACCATCGCACTCAGACCATCAAGATCGCCCGCGGCGGATCGCTGGTCGCGCGAGTTGTCGATGCGCCGAACCTGAAGCTGCCAGCCTCCCGCGATGCCGTGGCCAATCTGCTTGCCGTCAAGCCTAACCCGGGTCCGCCGCCATCCGAGGGACTGCGATCTTCGCGATCCGTTCCGAACGTCAGCCCCAACGTGGTTGCTCCCGCGCCGAATGTCACCCGGGATTACACACGCAACAGTCTTTCGGTGGAATCCGTCGTTCCGCCCGCACCGAACGTTTCCCGCGACCGGCCATTGACTGCGCCCGACTTTAATTCTTCGGTTATTGCTCCCGCGCCTAGCGTGTCTCGCGATCACGCACTGGTTGCTCCTTTACTGGCTCCGTCCGTGGTCGCCCCGGCGCCGAATCTTTCGCGCGATCGATCCCGTTCCGCACCGGCTATGAACGCCAGCGTCATTCCGCCCGCGCCCGACGCAGTTAACCACGACATTTCTCGCTCCGCTGTGCAAATGACCAACCCGGCGGTGATCCCGCCGCCAGTGACCTCGCCCGAACGCGAGACCTCTCGGAATGCTCGGCTCACTTTGCCGGCACCTTCGGTCATCGCGCCACCGCCTTCCACCGATGTTTCTCCTGACATGCGGCGCATGGCGAGCGGTACCGTTCCTGATCCGTCGAGAATAGTCGTGCCGCCTCCGCCGCAAACAGGATTGGTCAGCACTTTGATTGGAAAGATTTTCGGAACTCAAGACGTCGTACCGCCGCCGCCTTCAGTAAGTAACACCGGCTCTTCGGGCAATCCCAGCGGAATACGCGGCGGCTCGGGCAACTCAATCGGCACTAGCGTGGTGCCTCCGCCCCCTTCGGTTTCAGGCTCGGGACGTTCAGGTTCGGCGGCCAACGGTCAGACTGGCGGCACAAATGTAGTCCCGCCGCCGCCTTCAGTTTCTGGTTCAGGACGCGGCTCCGGGAGCAGTCAAGGATCTCCCGGCGGCACGCTCGTAGCGGGAAATGTTATTCCTCCACTGCCTTCAGTCGGGGGTGGAAACGCCACTTACGGCTCTGGAAGAGGATCTCAGGGCAACGGCTTTGGCGGATCGCTGGATGCCGGTTCCGTGCTCGCACCTCCGACTGGAGGCGGCAGCGGCGGTGGCTCCGGCGCGGTCATATCGACCGATCCCGGCTCGAAAGTCGGCGCGCCAAACAACAATGCGGGCGCATTAGCCATGTCTCCTTCCGGTGGCGATCATCCCGGCCTCGGAGGCTCCGGTGGCGGCACGAGCATTGGGCGCGGAAACGGTCCCGGCAGCGGCATGACTGGAGAAGGAGCAGGTGCGGGAAAAACCGGAGCCGGTCACGGGTCCGACCCCGGCGCGCGCGGCGGAATCTCGCCGACGGCAGGCCCGGGCGGCGCAGGAAACGCGACCAGCGGCAATCCGCCCATCCCTGGCGTCTCGGTCAGCGGAGGCAGTTCCATCGTCACGCTGCCCAGCTTCGGCTCCGATGGCGGCGGAAGTGGCAATCCCAATCTTCCCGGGCGCACTTCGATCAAAGAGCAACAAGGTCCGGCGATCACGATTGTCGCAAGTTCGCGCTCCGGCGGCGCTTTCGATTTCTACGGCAAGCTTCCCGGCGACAACTACACCGTCTACGTGGATACTTCGGCGGGCACGGTCGTGATGCAGTTCGCCGATCCGACTTCGGCCTCGCATCCATTCGCAGGGACGATCACCGGACCGCAGGCGATCCGCTCCGACCTGCCCTCCGGTCTGCCGCACGCGCGCCTCGTGATTTCGTGCGCACTCGATGCTTCCGGAAATCTGAAAAATCTGCGCGTGCTTGAACCCGGCCCGGCTGCGATGACCGCCAACGTTATGGCGGCTCTGCCTAGCTGGAAGTTCCGTCCGGCCATGCGGGGCAAACAGCCGGTGGAAGTGAATGCCATTCTCGGTTTCGGCATCGACACGAACAACCGTCAGTGAGATTTTTCGAAAACTTCCGCGACATCGTCGCTGTATATCTCTTTCCAATCCTTGGACTGCGTCAGGATATTTGCCATCGCTGAGCCCTTCGGGGCCAATACGCAGCACACGTCGTGCTCTGTCAAAAATTTCTCCCAATCCTGCTCCGCATGAATCATCGTCACGTAGTCCCGAAGAAAACCTTCGCCGTAGAAATCGTGCCGGTCATCCACTACCACTTGTGTCCTCGGATAGAGCCGGTAGATCAGATATCCACCCCAGTAGTCGGGAGCAAGAATCGGCCCCCAAGCTTCGCCCTGTTCGAGATAATTGACCGCTTCTACGGGAAAGCGCCGCCCGCTGAAATGGGCGTCCATCAGGCGATGTGCTTCTACGTTGCCACCGTTTAGCGCAACGCAGAGCGCAGCGACAGTCAATACAACAGGCCATAAATGGCCGCGAAGACTCAACTCCATTTCCTTCATGCGATGAAAGAATCCGGAAACGGAGGCGCCGAACCGCGGCATGCTTTCCTTTAGCAAGGGCCCCGCAACAAGCGCCAGCAGCAGCGACGACACCGGCACGTTGCGCACCGCATACAACCCGGAATAAACGGCAAACAGCACGACCAATCCTTCGCTCAGACGCAGAGTTCGCCTTCTTGCCGCCAGCGCGACCAATGCGATCAGCATTAGCGCCGCAAAACAACGTTCGGCTGCGCCGTGAAAGTTCGGCGACTGAAATTCATCGATGTGATCGATCAGGAAGCGGTTCGTCAGATACAGATAAATGTGCGCGTAAAGCCGCCAGCCATAAGGATTGCAAAAGGTCGCCAGCACAGTTAACCCGCCTGCAAGAAAAAGCTGCATCGTCCGTTTGCGGGCTCGCAGCTTGATCATGGCATCTTCCCAGCGCGTTTCCGGGAGAGCAAACCAGGTGTAAGCCGCGCTCAGCCAATAAATCGCCAGCAGCGCGAATGCCACTAGAAAACCGCCGTGGACATTCACCCACACCAACATCAAAAGAGGCAGAAACCACAGCAGCCTGTTTCTTCCTGGCTTGCCAACGCCTCCGCCTTCGGAAATGGTCGCCAACTCACCGGCATCCAAAATCCAAAACCACACCAGCGTAAAGAACCAGCTGATCACATGCGGTCGTGCCAGAAAGTGAAGCATCGAGGCCGAAGCCGCCAGCAGCATCAATGCTAACGACAGCACGAGACTCGCGCCCCGTTGGATCAGCACCCGAAACATCCAGGAAAACACCATCGCAATGGTCACCGCAGTCAGCCACACGACTCCATTCAAAGCGGCTACGCGCTCTAGTTGCCCAACAGCCAGGTCATAGAACCACTCCCAGGCAAACCAGGGTTGCCCGCTCATGGTCGACGAAAACGAATCCACGCGCGGGATGGTTTGCGTCGCGGCAATCATTTGTCCCGCACGGATGTGCCATCCGATGCCTCCGTCTCCCAGCAGTTTCACCGAAAGCGGCGTGCAGAGCAGCATTCCCAGCAGCACAATGAAAATCAGATCGCTCACGGACGGCAACGCAAAGCGCGCCCACGCAGGTTGCTGCCGCTGGTTTACCGAAGTTCTGGAAACTTCTGCCATCGCGCTGAATCTTATAGGTGAGAGCCATGAACAGCAAGACGGCGACAGAAAATACGATGCCGCGCGTGATCATCGTCGGCGGCGGATTCGGCGGCTTGGCCGCCGCTCAAGCACTGGGCACGGCGCCCGTCAAGCTCACGCTGATCGACCGCAAGAACTACCACACGTTTCAGCCGCTGCTCTATCAGGTGGCAACCGCCGGACTATCTCCAGGAGAAATTGCTGCTCCTATCCGTTCAATTCTACGGCGCCGAAAAAACATTGAAGTTCTGATGTCCGAAGTCACGGGCTTTGATTTGGAACACCGCCATGTTGAAACGCCCGACGGAGACATTCCCTATGACTATCTAATCGTCGCGGCCGGCGCGAGCCACGCCTACTTTGGCCATGATGATTGGGAGCCGTTCGCGCCCGGTCTCAAAACAATCGAAGATGCGCTGGAGATTCGCCGACGTGTCCTGCTGGCCTTCGAGCTTGCCGAACGCCAGGCCGTTCACGCAGAAGCCTGCACGCCGCTGAATTTCACCGTCGTTGGCGGCGGACCCACCGGCGTCGAACTTGCGGGCACGCTTGCCGAAATCAGCCGCCACGCCCTCGCGCACGAATTCCGCTCCATCGATCCTAAGATGGCGCACATATTGTTGCTGGAGGGCGGGCCGCGCATTCTTCCAGCGTATTCGGAAGACCTTTCTCGCAGCGCTCAACAACAATTGGAGCATCTCGGCGTCGAAGTGCGGACTTCAACCATGGTAACCAACATCGAAGCCGGTGCAATTTATGTCGGTGAAACCCGGCTTTCCGCGGCAGTAATTCTGTGGGCCGCCGGAGTCGCCGCTTCGCCGCTAGGCAAGAACCTGGGCGTGCCCGTCGACCGCGCAGGGCGCGTGTTCGTGCAACCGGATTTGACTTTGCCGGGCCATCCCGAAATTTTCGTGATCGGCGATCTTGCATCCCTTAAAAATAAAAATGGAAAACTGTTGCCTGGAGTTGCCCCAGTCGCAATGCAGCAGGGACGCTACGCCGCGAAAGTAATTCGCAAAGAGATCGAATCAAGAACGGGTGCCCCATCCTTCTCGCGTTCTTCGCGAGAGGGCGGGGGTTCTGACTCGCGCCGTCCGCCGTTCCACTATGTAGACAAAGGCAGCCTCGCCACCATCGGCCGCGCGGCAGCTATCGCCGAGTTCGGCAAGGTTCACATTTCCGGCTTCGTCGCCTGGCTGGCATGGCTCTTCGTCCACATCCTTTTTCTCATCGGCTTCCGCAACCGGCTGCTCGTTTTCATTCAATGGGCTTGGTCATATGTCACGTATGAACGCGGAGCCCGCCTGATCACCGGCAGCACTTATCTTCCCGGTTGGCCTGGTCCCGGGCCTGAGGCAACAGGAGCCAGCGAGTCCGGCCCACGCGAAATTCCCGCCGCTACTCGCAAGTAAAAGGATTAAGATTGGAATCCGCAGTGTGAAAGCAGATCCGAATTTCCCGAGGATGTAGAACCGCAGTTTAGCCATGAAAAATGCTGTGATTCGGCGCGCGTTCCTCTGTCTCGTAGCGGTCTATCTTGTCTGCGCCGCCGCTTCCGCCGAAGTCCTCAAAGTCGTCGTCAACGACACCATCCAGCCCATCACTGCGGAATACATCGCCCGAGGCATCGACGAGGCCCACCGCCGGAACGATCAAGCCATATTGATCGAGATCAATACACCCGGAGGCTTGGTCGATTCCACGCGCGAGATCATCGAAAAGATCACTGCCTCGCCGGTTCCTGTCATCGTCTACGTCGCCCCGCCCGGCAGCCGTGCCGGTTCGGCAGGAATATTCATTCTGGAATCAGCCGACGTGGCCGCAATGGCTCCCGGAACCAACGCCGGCGCGGCTCATCCCGTAGTGCTCGGCGGCGGCAAGATGGACGACGTGATGAAGGAAAAAATGGAAAATGACGCCGCGGCTCTGATGCGTTCGGTGGCCGCCAAACGTGGACGCAACGTTGAAGTCGCGGAGAGCGCAGTGCGTCAATCCAAATCGTTTACTGAGCAGGAGGCTCTTTCGCAACGCCTCATCGACTACGTCGCATCGAGCCAGGATGATCTTTTCCGGCAAATGCAGGGAAAGAGTTTCAAGCGCTTCAGCGGTGAGACCGCCACTCTGAATCTCGAAGGGCAGCCTGTTGCTCTTTTTGGCATGACGCTCAAAGAGCACATCCTCGCCTATCTCATGGATCCCAACATCGCCTTCCTGCTTCTGGCGATCGGGGCGCTGTCGCTGTATATCGAATTCAACCATCCGGGCGCGGTGCTGCCCGGAACTGTTGGCGTCGTCTTTATTCTGCTGGCGCTCTTCGCGCTCAATCTTCTACCCACGCGCTTTGCGGCTCTGGTGCTGATCGTCGGTGCGTTTGCGCTCTTCGCCGCCGAAGCCAAATTCGCCTCCCACGGCGTTCTCACCATCGGAGGCATCGCCCTGCTAACGCTAGGCGGATTGTTGCTCGTGGACTCACCCATCCCGGAAATGCGCGTTCACCTGCTGACCGCGTTGTCTGTAAGTATCCCGCTGGGTCTCATCACCGCGTTTCTGATGAGCATTGCTCTGAAAGCCCGCCGCAACAAAGTCGTCACCGGAGCGCAGGGACTGCTCGGCCAGACCGCAGTCGCGCAAACCGCGCTCTCGCCACAAGGCAAAGTCTTCGTACATGGCGAACTGTGGGATGCAGTCTCATCCGCCCAGGTCCCTATCGGCCAGTCGGTGATCGTGCGGGAAGTAGAAGGCCTTCTCCTGCGCGTTGAGCCGAGGTAAGCGCGTGTAGTGTGTGGGTGACTCACGCGCATGACTCAGTCGAAATCCAGCGTGACGAATCAACCCAAGCAACGTCGCACGCGAATTACGCCGCAACTCGCGCTCTATAGCGATACAATCCGCGTAAGGAGCGCCTTCGGCATTGGGCGCGGAGGCAGTTATGGAAATCGGCTTTGGCTTCGGCACCATCGTTATCGTCGTCGTAGCGATCTACCTGCTCAGTTCCGTCAAGATTCTCGCCGAATACGAGCGTGGCGTCATCTTTCGCCTGGGCCGGTTGCTCAGTGCGGCAAAAGGTCCGGGCATCGCCCTTGTGTTCGCACCCGTCGATCGCATGGTGCGAGTTTCCCTGCGCCAGGAAGCTCTGGAAGTTCCGCCCCAAGACATCATCACGCGCGATAACGTCACGCTGAAGGTCAATGCGGTCATTTTTCTAAGAGTCATCGATCCCAACAAAGCAGTCGTCGAAGTCTCCAACTACGTCTATCAGACCTCGCAATTCGCTCAAACGACTTTGCGTTCCGTTCTCGGCGAACAGGAGCTCGACGAACTTCTTTCGCACCGCGAGAAAATAAATTTGCGTCTACAAAGTATTCTCGACCAGCACACTTCGCCCTGGGGCGTGAAAGTCACCAACGTCGAAGTGAAACAGGTCGATATGCCGGAATCAATGCTGCGCGCCATGGCTAAGCAGGCCGAGGCCGAACGCGAAAAGCGTTCCAAGATCATTCACGCGGAAGGCGAATTTTCCGCGGCGCAGCGGTTGGTCGATGCCGCTCATCTTCTGGCTACGGAACCGGTCAGTGTTCAGTTGCGTTATCTGCAAACACTTACCGAGATCGGCGTGGAAAAAAACACGACGGTCATATTCCCCGTGCCGGTGGACTTTTTTTCGGGACTCCAGAAAATGCTGGGCAGGGCCGATGATGTAATTTAGGCGCCGGCGGCAAAAATCGCATAGCCGCGCTGTTGGAGCTGACTTATGACTTCGTCTACAGACACTGAAATCACGCTCGGTACAGGCAAGCTGCTGTTTCTGTTTTTCTTTCTGGTCGGCATCTGCTCGCTGTTCTTTGCGCTGGGCTACTCGCTCGGCCGCAAATCGGACGGGATCACCACGGCGAGTGCAGCGTCCGCGCCGCCAACCTCCGCTTCCGCAACAAAACCGGCAAGCGGAGATTCGGCTCAGCAGGCGCCCATGAGTTTCTATAAATCCGTGGAACAGAAAGACGCCAGTGCCGAGCTGACTCCTTCCGCCGCGGACGCCAAGTCTGACAGCGCTGCAAACGCGCCGGCCGCTGCCGCATCGCAACCCGCCACGAATTCAGCCGAGCCCTCTTCCACGCCGGCAACCGGCGGATATTTTGTGCAAGTTGCCGCCGTCAGCAAGCAGGACGATGCCGAAGCGCTGGTCGATGCCCTCAAGAAAAAGCAGTACCTGGCCTTCGTCGCAAGCCGCGCACCCAACGACAAGCTGTTTCGCATTCAACTTGGACCATTCGCGGATGTCAAAGACGCCGAAGCCCAGCGTGCCCGCCTCATCAGCGACGGCTACAATCCCATCCTGAAGAAATAATTCAAAGATATTGGGAGAGTTTGGGAGAGTATAGAGTGTGAGCAGCTTCTGTATTGACATCCGTCGATTTACGATCTATTCCTACAACATGGCCAACCGCCAACTGGATCTCAATCGCCTGCTGCACGCCATCGCCGATCCAACACGCCTTCGAATCCTGGAGGCACTCAAAGAGCGCCCGGCGAGTTCAAAAGATGCACCGCAGGCTCGGCCGGACGGGCAAAACAAGAAGGGACACTGTCTATGTGCCGGAGACATCGAAGAGCGCATCCAGCTCTCGCAGCCAACGATCTCCCATCACATGACCATTCTCACCAAGGCTGGATTGGTCGAGGCCGACAAGCAAGGACAATGGCGTTGGTACCGCCGCAATCAGTCCGCAGTACGCCATCTATTGAAGGCGCTGCGCACCAGGATTTAGATTTTGCGCCAAGTAGACTTCTAATCGGCCGAAGCAGCCGCCGCGAGTTCCTTCCGCACCAAGCCTCTCACTTGTGAGATGAGATCCCCCACTTCGAACGGCTTTACCAGATAAGGGATATTATTTTCCTGTAGGAATGCTCGGGTATCTCCCGGCTCAAGCGCGGTCGAGAAAGTAAACAGAACATGCATCTCCATCCCCGGGCATTTTTGCATGAGCCAAGCGTATGCGTCTTTCGCGCTCCAATCGCCCCCCATCCGGCCATTCATGACCACCGCATTGAACGGTTCCGATAGCAGGCGGATCCTCACGTCCTCGCCTTTTTTCGCAGTCACAACTTCAGTTCCCGCGCCGGCTAATACGTCGCGTTCAAACTCCAGCACCGCCTCTTCTTCTTCCACAAGCAAAACGCGGCCGCCGATGACTTCTTCGCGCCGCCGCTGAACGGCTGGGACCAAGGCCGGAGGAACCACGGCTCGAATGGCCAGCGGCAGCCGCACCTCCACAACCGCTCCGCCCTCTGGGCCGTTGTGCGCCGTAATATCTCCGCCATGTTCTTTCACAATGCCGTAGCAGATGCTGAGTCCGAGACCGGTGCCTTTGCCCACGCTCTTCGTCGTATAAAACGGATCAAAAATTCGCTTGGGATCTTTTAGCCCTGGCCCGTCATCCGCAAACTGTGCGCAAACCTGGCCGTTCTCCGCGAACACCCGGACTCTCAGTTTGCCCGCCCGGCCGGTCTCCAGAATCGCATCCACAGCATTATTGACTATATTCAGAAATACCTGCTCGATCTGGTGAGGATCGGCAACGACTGGTGTCGACTCCTGGGGAACGTCTTTCTCCACGCGAATATTATTAATCTTGAGGTCGTAGTCGCGCAGAGTCAGGGTTTCATCGAGCACTCGCCGCAGATCCACTTCGTCGCGCTCCGGCTTCCGTTGCCGGGCGAATGAAAGCAGATTCTGCACCACGCGATGTGTTCTCTGCGCCTGCTTGAACAGCTTCGCCACATAGTCCGCGGCACGCTCACCGAGCCCCTCGCTTTCCAGCAGCTGCGCATACCCAAGAATCGCAGTCAGCGGATTGTTCAACTCGTGCGCCACACCCGCAATCAACTGCCCCACAGCCGACATCTTTTCGCTTTGGAGCAATTGCTCCTGAGTCTTGCGCAGGTCTTCATAGGCACGGCAAGTCTCTTCGTACAACCTCACCTTTTCGATTGTCGTCGCCAGTTGCCGGCTGATGGCTACAAGCAAGCTTTCTTCATTCGTCGAATACTCATAGCCCAGATGGCTGCACAACCCCATGATGCCGATGGGATTGTCTTTTCCCCAAAACAAAAGCCAGATCCACGAACGGTCTTCTTCCGAGCGAATAAATTCCGCCACTCGCACCGGCAAATGAGGCAAGTACTCGGTTGTGATCACCTCGGTGCGCGACCGCATCACCAGATCGCCAAAGCCTTCGGGCAAGGAAATCTCCGCCGGCCGCGCTTTGTCGCGGCTGCGCGGTCCCCACGACGCCCGGCGGCGATAGGTGGGCTCGGATGTATCGGAAAGATAAACCGAACCACTCTCGGCTCCGAACAACAAGACCACCTGCCGCAGAGTCAAATTCAAAATCTCGTCCAGATCAAACGATTGCGTCGCCACCACGGCCATGGCGTTCAGCGCATTCAGTTCGCGATTGCGCCGTCGCATTTCCTCTTCGGCGCGCCGCTTCTCCGTCATGTCCAGAACAAATCCCTGATAGCGCTCTATCTTTCCCGCGGCGTTTCTGGTCGCGAACGTGCTCTCGGCCGCTAGCAGCAGCGTTCCGTCTTTGCGCCGCAGGGTAGTATCGAAATTACGCACGAAATTATGCATTTCGACTTCGCGCCGGAAGGTCTCGCGCTGCTTCTGATCCGCACATATATCGGAATGCAGGTTCAACACCATCAGTTCTTCACGGCGGCTGTAGCCCAGCATGCTTACGAAAGCATCGTTGCAGTCGAGCAACCTGCCCGACGGCGTCGCCAAATAGACGCCTTCCTGAACTTGCTCGAAGAGCAGACGATATTTTTCTTCCGCCGAACGCCGGTCGCTTACGTCCCGGACGACGTGAATCACGCCGCGCTGCTGGCTTCCCTGCTCGAAATAAGAAGAAGTAGAAACGGCCGAAAATCCGCCAAAACACGGGTCCGCGCCCTCGGTAAATTCCTCGTCCAGGCCCAGTCCGCAATACGGACACTCCGCCCATTTGTCCAACTCGCGGGGCAGCACGGTCTCGCAAACATTTCCCATCACGTCGGACGGCGATTTTCCGATGTGTTCCAGCAGGGCCTGATTGGCCTTGATAATTTTGAATTCCGCGTCATGCGCGAAAATGATGTCGTGGATGGAATCGAACGTATTCACCCACTGCCGCTGTGAGCGCAGAACCTGCTCCAGCAGGCGGAGATTTTCTGTCGCCAACGCCAATTGCTGTGCGCAACTTTGCAGAAACTCCAACTCTTCCGGCGTCCACTGAAAACTTCTCGTGTTCCCCAACATGAGCAGACCAATAGTAGACTTCTTTCCTACCACGGGCAGCATGACAACCTGGCGTATCTTCTCTTTTCTCAGGAATTCGGTGTTTTCGACCCAAAGATCGCTGCCCACGGCCTGCGCATATCCCTCTCGCAAAATGGTGCTCAGCTCTTCGCTGAGTTCTACAACTCCCGCATCCCGCAAGAAGTCCGGGGAACCGCCCTCGGCATGCGTCGCCACCAGATGTCCACCTTCCACCAGCCGGAACCAAGCCGCCTTGACCCGCGTCAGCCGCCGCAACTCCTGCAAGGCCGTTTGTGTCAGGTTTCCGCTCTGTTGTGCGTGGGCCGCGCCCGCAGTCAGCGCATGTGCCACCTGCAGCCGCCGCTCGCGCGCTCGCACGTCGGCAAAAACCATCAGCAGCATCCCCAGCCCAATTTCGATTTCGGTCCACATGTAAAACCATGCTGTCACCGGCGCGGCCAGCAAGGGCCATGTCTGCGGCAAAGACAGAAGCGGCAGGGACAAAGGCAAGCGCAAGAACGGCAGCGAGAACGCCACCATCGCCGCGCCGCCATCTACTCGCCCTTTACGCGCACGAAGCAGCGCAATGGCTGCAGTGAACAGGATGATCCGGTAACCCGCCTCGACCGCCACTCGCATCGGCAACGAATCGGGCCACAGCAGCACTCGCGCCCCCGCAAAAGCCGCCAGCAGCGGCGCAATCACCGCCAAAGGTTTCAGCAACTCGCGGCTTCGCGAATACAACAGAACACCACTCGAGAGAAGTCCCACCGCCAAAACAAACCCGGCCTGTGCCGCCACCGGCACATAGCGCGCGGAAATATTGGCCGCGAACACGTGTTCCATCAGGCGCGACGCGACAAACGCGCCCCAGCCCGCAATCCAGATTGTGAAATAACGCGTCCGAGAGACTCGCAACGCGAGCAATGAAGCTCCCAGCAGGATTAGCAACGCCCAATCCGTGACAGTTGGCCGGGCAAATTCAGTCCGCAGCATGGCATTCCAGATCGACCTGTTCCAGATCAACCACTTCCAGATCGAAATGTGCCAGATCAACGTGTTCCAGATCGGCCAGACTGTAGTGCTCATCGGTGGAAAGACATAGTTATGCCTTTGCCTTTTGAATACCACGTTGGAGCCGGTTCGCAATCGGGTTTCCGGACCTGACTGATTACTTTCGGCATCTCGTGATTCGGTTACAATCGCCGATAGACTACCTGGGAAGCCATGCCTGATCGCATACTCGTTGTCGACGACGAAGAAGCTATCCGCGAAATCGTAGCCTCCATGCTCAATTCCGCCGGATACGCCTGCAAGCAGGCCGCCTCCGGCATGGAAGCCCTTGCCGTGCTCAACTCCAACGAAGAGTTCGAGTTGATGCTCTCCGACCTGATGATGGCCGACCTCGACGGCATTGGCCTGCTTGAACGCACCAAAGAAAAATATCCCGACATGCCGGTCGTGATGGTCACGGCCGTTCACGATATTTCCGTAGCCCTGCAAGCGCTACGCAACGGCGCTTATGACTATCTGTTGAAACCCTTCGAGCGCGAACAACTTTTAGCCACAGTCAGCCGCGCTCTGGAGAATCGTCGCCTCAAAATCGAAAACCGCAAATACCAAACGGAGTTGGAATCTCTGGTCGAAGCCCGCACCGGCCAGTTGCAAGTCGCGCTGAAGGAACTGGAACGATCCTACGACATCACACTGCAAGCCCTGGGCGATGCGCTCGACCTGAAAGACGCCGAGACCGAAGGCCACTCGCGCCGCGTCACCGCCTTCACTATGGCAATCTCGCGCGCCATGGGCCTGCCCCGCGAACAGATCGAAATTATCGCTCGCGGAGCCTTCCTGCACGACATCGGCAAAATGGCAATCCCTGACGCAATCCTACGCAAGCCGGGAAAACTTACGCCTGACGAAGTTGCTACTATGCAGGAGCACTGTTACAAGGGCTACCAGATCGTCAAGAAAATTCCCTTCCTTTCCGCCGCGTGCGACATTATTTATTCCCACCAGGAGCGCTTCGACGGCTCCGGCTACCCTCGCGGCCTGAAGGGCAAAGAGATCCCCCTCGGCGCGCGCATCTTCTCCATTGCCGATACGCTCGACGCCATCATGTCCGATCGCCCTTATCGTCCCCGGCAACCGTTTTCAGCGGCGCGAGCCGAGATCGAGAAGTGGGCGGGCAAGCAGTTCGATCCCGACGTGGTAAAGGTCTTTCTCGAAATGCCCGAGCAACTCTGGGAAGGCCTGCGCAAAGACATTGACGGCCAGGTCTCAAGCATCACCTACTCTGCCGCTGCCAAAGTTTAGCGGCTATACAGTTTAATTTCGCCACGCCATTTCGCCGAGTTTCCTCAGGCAGCCATTCCTGGCTCCCGGCACATCCAAGAACTCAAGGCTACATTCCGAGGTATTGCTATGCTTAACCGCGTACTCTGTTCGACCATTCTCGTTGCTTCATTCATGCCCTCTTTTCTGCTCGCGCAAGATGCCCCGTCCGCGCCTCCCAACGTCATTCCCCAAGGTACTGTTTTCCTCATCCAACTTACTGACCGCCTCGACACCAAAACCGTGAAAGCTGGAGACCATTTCCACGCCCGCCTCGCCGAGCCGCTTCTCTCTCCGGCGGGTGGCTTGATGATTGACCAGGGCAAGAAAATCAAAGGCCACGTCAGCGCCGTAGAACCCGGCCTGCACACGCGCCTGCTGCTAAGCTTCAACGAAATCGAAACTCAGCATGGATGGACTCCACTGATTGCCACTGTTACCGGAGTGCCCGGCGAACACGGCCTGCAACAAGTCGGAGAGGAAGGCCAAATCGGCCGCAAAGGAATGACCAAAGAAGAAATCGCCGAAGCCGTTGTAGTCGGCGCGGGCGAAGGCGCGGGCCCAGGCGTTCACAACAACGACAAACGTCAGGCCGCCACCGGAGCCAGCGAAGGCGCAGCTAACAGCGCCTTCTCCGCCTTCGAATCCGGCCACGACCTGATCCTCGACAAAGGCACCGCGCTGGAAATCCGTCTGGACCGCAATCTGCAAGTTCCAACCAAACCAGAATAGCTCTGCGTACCGCCGGGATTTCGATGATCCGGTATCATGGCGTTCATTGTAGGGATAGGAAACTCTGCTTCATGGCTGGCGGCGAAACGTTTGCGCGCCAACAATTTGATCTTCAGTGTTTCCCTACTTGAGGAATTTCTTAAGATCCAAACAAGAACCCGAGAGCCTCCGGAAATCTTCGCGCCCACGCAGATTCATGGTGCGGAGCACCGTCGTCAATCACCAGTCTTAGCCTCTGATCATTCAGCCCGGAGCGGCGCAGAATTCCCGCCAGTTCGCGCACATCGTCGACCGCACTCTGATCGCGATCCTTGCGTCCCGCCTCCGCCGTCCCAATCGCAAGAAACACACGTTCCGGCCACCGCGTTATGTCGCGGCTCTCGCGAATGATTTGCCGGTTTGCAGCCCAAAGCGCCGGGCTCTCCAACAGAAGCCGCCCAACCAACTCAGGATGCGCCATTGCAGTGTAAAGCGCGATTAGAGATCCCAGCGAAGACCCGCCAAGTCCGGTATTTTCGGGCCCTGCAGCTACACGATAATTCTGGGCAATAAATGCCATTACTTCTTTGAGCAGAAATGTCGGATATTTAGTGCCCCGTACGCGCAGCATCCTGGGATGCAATGATCGGTGCGGCATGTATTCGCGAAGACGCTCTTTACCCGCATTGTCGATGCCCACGACGATTAACGGAGGAATCGCGTTCTCCCGGATCAGGCGATCGGCAGCCTCGTCCACCTGCCATTCCACTCCGGTAAAGGAAGTGGACGACTCGAACAAATTCTGACCATCGTTCAAGTACAGCACGGGATAGTAGCGGCCGGCATTGTCCGGGTCATCGTAGCCGGGGGGCAACCACACGCGAAGATATCGAAAGTTGCGAAAGATGCGACTGCGAAACGGATGTATGCGAAGATCGCCGGTTGCCGACGTCGCCCGGATTACGTCCGTAGCGGAGTTGATTTGATGGCTCCCGGTAGAGATTTCTTCCATCAGGAAACTTTGCAGAAGTTGGATATCACTCGTTCTTGCCTATTCAGCCTCTAGCCGTCCGACAACTGTCACAGCCGCCAGGGCAGTGATCAAACAAATTACCGCCAGCGAACTCAGGCACAAAATGCACCACGTCGACAACACGTAAGCCTCGATATAAGTCAGGTACAAAGCAAACGCCAAGCCAACGCAGGCCATAATCAGGAGGCGCAAAGGAGTTTCTTTCTGGTCCCGGTAGAACACCGACAGAACCAGAAGGACTCCGTAGCCCGCCACGCCGATCCCAGCCACTGGAATGCCTACAACACTGGAATATTCACTGCGATTGACTATGTCACAATTAAATCGTTCGCCAAAATCGCAGTAGGTGGTTGCCGATCGCGCATAGTGCCGTTGCAACGAAATCACCGATAAAACGATTCCAGCGAAAGATAAAACCGCAATCGTGAGCATCAGATTTAGGAGTTTCGTTCCTCCCGCAGATCCGGACTGAGAAGACGGCACGCTCACGGTAGACTGCATCCTGTTTTGTCACCCAACTCTTGCAGCGAAAGAACGCCCTCTTTCGGCGGATTATTGCCAAACTGCCAACTGGGAAACAGCTTCACGCCCACGGCTTTGCACTCCGGCGTCAATTCGTGCGGCGAACCTTGGATCGCACACTCCCGGTAAGGAATATAGCGAAATGATGCACCGAACATTTCTTTTTGCTCGGCGCAATGTGGGCACCAATAAAGGCCGTACATGCGCGCTTGCTTCGATGCAACACATTTCGCGAAGGCATCGTAACGGTGATTCTTGTAGTACCAGCCGGCACCATACGCCGCCGTCAGCAATACAACGACGACAATCCAAAGGAAAAAACGTGACGACTTTGGTTTGCCGCCATCGCGCTCCTGCTGTCGCTTTCGCCGTTCTTCAGACATGCCTATTTCTTATATCACGGCTTTCACGCGATCACATTCAACGCGCCGGGAAGGACATCGAGTTCTTCCAGGTGCAGGGTCATCACTTCGCCATCGATCATCACATCGACCGGCGTGCCGAGATCGAATTGGACCTTCCGCACGGCCTTGCGCTCAGCCAGCGGATGCGTCACGTGCGTCCCGTCATACAATCCGGGCAGGTTCCGGATGAGTCCCAAGCGCCCAATCGGCCCCCAGCGCACGTATTCGATCAATCCGCTGTTCACCTCTGCTTGAGGTGCGATCATCATCGTCCCGCCGGTGAATTTGCTGTTATTGAAGGTCAAGAACAGACAAGGCCGGCGATCGAATTCAATCTGATCATCGGAACGCACCGGGAAAGGCCGCCGCTCGAACACCGCGAGAGTCAGAAAAATCGAAAGCAAATACCCGGATTGCCCCCAGGTGCTGAAGCGGCGCGCACGCACGGTCGCCACATTCGCCGCGAAGCCGACACTTAGCAGGTTGATATAGTAGAGTGTTCCGCTCCGATGCCTCAGTCGCAAGACGTCGCAGGACTGGCTGCGGCCCGCCATCAGTGACTCGATCGCATGTTCCACTCCGCGAGAACTGAAATCGCGCAGGAAGGAATTGCCTGTGCCGAGGGGCAGAAGCCCCAGCCGCGGAGTGCCGCCAGTCAGGGCTTCGGGGTAGAGGCCGTTCACTACTTCATACGAAGTGCCGTCGCCACCGACAGCGATGAAATCCCGAACGCCGCGCCCATATGCTTCGCGCGCTACTTGCGCCGCATCTCCCGGTGCACCCGTCTCAGTGACTTCAATTTCGAGGCCGCCGGCGCGCAACCGATCCAGGGCAGGACCGAGCAATTTGCGGCTTTTTCCCCCGCCTGCCGCCGGATTCACAATGGCCAGGTAAGATCTGCTCACGAGCCGCCGCAGAATCGATCAGCGGCAATTCCCTTCTCTGATAACTGCTTGATAGATTTTTCAGACTGAAACCAACTACAACTTTCGGAAAGAACACTCGCGTTCAACAATTCATCAATCCCTCGCGCTTCGCAGTTTTGGCGATTTCGTCCGCCAATGCCTGCCGCTTGATCTTCATTGATGCCGTGCGGGGAAAATCTTTCTCCCAGATTAAATACTTGCCCACGCGTTTGAAATCGGGCAACCGGCGATTCCGCGCCACGAAATCGTCCAATAGCGCCGCATCAAATTGCTGATTCTGCTCCAGCCGCAAAACGATGATGAGAGATTCCGGCCCCAATTCTTTGCGCGGCCAAATATAGTTCTCCGCAAACACGCAGTATTCCTTGACCGGCAGCCCGTCGAACGCAGCTTCAATATCTTCCGGATAAATATTCTTGCCGCCTTCGGTGACGATCATGTTCTTCTTGCGCCCGAGGAGCTGCAAGTGCCCGCTGCCGTCGAAGCGGCCTAAATCACCCGTCAATAACCATCCATCGACGATTGTTTCCACGGTTAGTTCGGGATCGTCGAGATAGTGCGACATGACCGTTTTGCTGCGTGCCGCAACTTCGCCAACACCCTCCGCGTCGGGACTCAAGATGCGAAGCTCGACTCCGGGTAAAGGCTTGCCGACAGAATCGGCGCGAAAGGGCTTGAGATCGTTCAGAGTCAGCACAGTGCCTCCCTCTGTGAGGCCATAACCGTTAACGACGGGAATGCCCAGATCATAGAAGAACTGCATAGTTGACGGTTCCATAAACGCTCCGCCGGTGATTAGAGCGAGCAATTCTCCGCCAAAACCCTGATGCACTTGCGGCAAGAGCAGACGGCTTAACTTCACTTTCGGACGCCTGAGTGTGAGCAGTCTGTTCAGGGCGACCATGCGATCGAGAAGCCACCGTTTAACGTGAGGAAGTTCATCAAATTTGGCGCGCAGGCCTCGTTCCAGATTCTTCAGGATCATCGGCACCAGCGCGACGTAAGTAATCTTGTAGCGCACGAAAGCGTCTCGGACATAGTCCGGACGCAAAGTACGCAGGTGAATGACACAGGCTCCGCACACGAACGGCCCGATGAAGCCGACCATAAAATCGACAGCATGATTGGTGGGCAGGATACTCAGATAGCGAACTCCGGGCCAGAACGGATACCAAGCGGTCAGCGCCCGGCACTGCTCCAGATAATTTTCGTGGGTGAGCACGCAGCCCTTGGGCCGCCCGCCGGTTCCGGACGAATACACGATGCAAGCCACGTCATCTTTTTGTCGCATCACAAAATCGGGCGCACCCTTGCGCTTGAAATCTTCCCAGCGATATCCTCCAAAAAGATCCGCGCCTACGGGAGCTTCGGTCACCAAAACGATCTTGGTTTGAATGCTCTGAAATGCGGCAGACTGCGTGATCGCGCGCCACAAGTGGTATTCGATAATGAGAACTTTTGCTTTGGAATGCGCCAGCAACTGCAATTGCTCGTCCGCACTCAGTTTGTAATCCAGCGGAACCAGCACACCCCCACAATAAAAGATGGCGTAGGCCGAGATCAGCCATTTCGACTGGTTCGTCATTATGATGGCGGCGCGCTCGCCGGGGTCAAAACCGGCGTCTTCTAACGCGCGCGTGAGGGGCGTGGCAATTTCCTTGAAATCGGAATAGGTGAGGCGTACCTTCTCGCGATCGCGGTCGGCTTCGATCAGGCAGACTTCTCCGCCGAAGCGATTGAGCGCGTCGCGCAGAGCTGCGCCCAAACAGGAATATTGACCGAGATCAAGCATTAGAGACTTATTTCAACACAGACGCATCGAGACACGGAGAAAAGCTTAGTTATCAAGTGATGACGTATTCAGTCCGGTTTAAGCGAACGGAAAAACACTTCTAGCTTCGGGTCACAACCGCGCCTGAATCTTGCCCGCCAACGTCCGGAAATCAGAGACTCCCTGCAATTCATAGTCAGGCAGTTCCACCCGAAAGTGATTCTCGAGCTTGGTCAAGAGATCGAGCGTTTGCAGGCTGTCGATTCCCAGCGCTTTGAAGAAATCATCATCTGGAGAGAGTTTCTCCGGTGGCACCTTGAAATGGCTTGCGGCAAGTTGCATGACTTCGTCGAGAACTTGATCAGTGTTGGACATATCCGTTCGCAATTTGCTAGGCCAAGTAGGGTTGTGTGTCTGTGCTTTCCACAAATTTCTTGAGTCCTAATTCGACCGCGGGCCGTGCAATCAATTCGCAGAAAAGATCAATTTCCCTCTGCAGTTCTTCATGGGGAATCGGTTTTATAAATCGTTTCGCGGCCGCAGCCGTAGTGCGATCAAACTTTCCCAATTGCGCGGCAGTCGCTCGCGCCACGCGCAGAGCTTCTCCTTCTCCAACGACCTGGCTCACCAGCCCAATCTGCTGGGCTTTGTTCGAGTTAAAGCTTCGTCCAGTAAGTAGCAGGTCGCGCACAACCGCATTGCCCAAGTCGCGCTTCAGTCGCGGAATCCCTCCGTAGCCGGGGATTAAGCCCAAACGCAGTTCGGGGAAGCAGAAACGCGCCATCTTGTCCGCAATGATCAAATCGCACACCAAAGCCAGTTCGAAGCCGCCGCCGAAAGTTACGCCGTGAACGGCTGCAATCGTCGTCAGGGGGGAAGCGTCAATCACGTTCATCACGCGATGAATGCGTTCCAGGTAGGTTCGGGCGTGATTCGCCACTTCCGACCTGCCAAACTGCTTTATCCACTGGTAAAGTTCGCGCAAGTCGGCGCCTGCGCAAAAACCTGATTTCAAAGTGCTGTACACAATGAGCGCATGCGCTTCGCCGCCGAGCTCCTCAAGCGCAGCAATAAACTTCTCCAACTCTCCCAGCGTCAATGATCCAATTTCATTCAGGGGCTCGCGGTGGAGAGCCAGTTCGATGGTTCCGTCTTTCACGTTCCACGAAAGTGTTTCCCCTTGAAATTGTTCCATGCTTAGCGCCGACTCTCTTGGCTGAATCGATGATTTCACATTTGTAGCTGGCCCGATCATACTGCCTGCCTAACACGGTACAAATTTTCAATTTCGCCGTTCATCCGGGCTGCAATCGCATCGCGTTTCAGCTTTCCGTTCACCGTCAACAAGCCGCTATCCACGGTAAAAGGCTCCGCATGAACGCAAAAAGCCCGTACTTGTTTGTAGTGCGGAAGATTCTGGTTCACCGCATCCAGCGCCGCCTGGATTGTTTCAGGCTTCAGATCTCCGGTCACAACCGCGCACAAAAATCCGCGTCCATTGCCCAAAACGACGACCTGTTGCGCCTGGGGAAGACTCTTTCCGATTTCGTCTTCGATCGCTTC
Organism: Candidatus Sulfotelmatobacter sp.; assembly: GCA_036513255.1. Taxonomy (GTDB): domain Bacteria; phylum Acidobacteriota; class Terriglobia; order Terriglobales; family Acidobacteriaceae; genus Sulfotelmatobacter. The sequence goes on from DATBZH010000095.1 coordinate 50,791, forward strand.
CGGCGAAATCTTGTGGCCCGACCCCAGAATGATAAGGTTCTTGACGCGCCCGGTAATTCGCCAATTTCCGGAACTATCCATTTCACCTTGATCGCCAGTGTGGAACCAGCCGTTGCGCAAAACCTCGGCGGTTTGCTCGGGGCGTTCCCAGTAACCGGGAAATATATTCGGCCCTCTTACAATAATTTCGTCGCCGTCGCCCAACCGCATTTCAATTCCCGGAATTGCCGGACCCACCTTGCCCGGCTCCGCGTGATCGGGATTGTCCATAGTGCAGATCGCTGTTGTCTCCGTCAGCCCGTAGACCTGCAGCACACGAATACCCAGCATCAGAAAATACAGTTGCGTCTCAGGATTGAGCGGAGCTGATCCGCAGATCAACGCCTTCAGATTTGCGCCGATCATCTTTTTGCGAATGGAAGGAAAGATCAGCTTATTGGCCAGCCAAAGCCATAGATCATCGCCTGATTTTGTCTGCTTGTCTTGCTTCCGCGCCCACGCAGCCTTCGCTCGCGAGTAGATCGCCTGCACTACGCCGCCGGTTTTCCAGAGCTGTTCATCCACGGCGCGCCGCATTCGTTCGAGCAGTTGGGGGACGTTCAAGAAATAATCGGGAGCCAAGGCCCGCATGTCGTTGGCCAGCTTCGTGAGATCTGTGTTCAGAGAAATTCGGCTTCGTCGCTGCAGGAACGTGAGCAAGGCTATCCAGGACGCGCCAAAGTTGAAAGGCAAGTAGTGAAAGATGCGGTCTTGCCCTTGCCTGCCCCGCATCAACTGCTCCAGCCGCGCTGAGGTGCAGCCCAGCATGAAGCCGACATTCGCAGCCGTCAGCACCACACCCTTGGCTTCACCGGAAGTTCCGGATGTATAAATGATCGTGACGGGATCGGTGTCGTGTGTTGTCACGCTTCGCCGCTCGACCGTGGCCGGCGCGGAAAATACATCCTCCAGTAAAGCGAACTTCGGCGCTTCCGCCCAGTTTTGCGCAACACTGTCCCGTAAAGCAGCATCGCCGCAGCAAACCAAAGACGGCGTGCAATCCTTCATCATCGCGATCAGTTCCGATGGGGCCTGCCGAGAATAAAGCGGAACGACAATCAGACCTTCCGCCATGGCCGCGAGATCCAAGGCCACCCAGCGGATGCTGTTCGGCGTCAGCAATCCGCAACGATCGCGCTTCTTCAGTCCGCAACTCGCCAAGAACGCGCGCGCCTTCGCAACCAAGTCCAACAACTCGGCGCCACTTACCGTGGTATTGCCGCTCTCGCGAATCTCCTCAAGCACGGTGAGGTCGGCGGCAGCCTCGAGTTGCGTGAATATATCTTGAATAAAAGACATGATCGTACTGAATGCGAATTGGGTTACGAATAAGCGGTGATCAATTGCCGCAAGCCGGCATTCATCGGCGGCAAATAGTCCTCCCAACTCCACTCTCCGGTGCGTGTCGGGAACTCCGGATATCGCCGCTGCACTTCTTCTTCAAACAGCACCCCCATGCGCGCCATTACTCGCAGATTCTTCACCACCGTCCGCGCAATACCATCGGCAATGCGCTCGCCTTCCGTGGCGAGCTTTTCCAACGCCGCGAGCAGCTTCGCCTCCAGGTTCGGGTCATCCACGTTCATCAGCAAATCGTCGTGTCCACGTTCCCGCATTAGGTTACGGATCCGCTCATCCATGGTGATTCCGGCCGAAGGAACCAGTGCCGGCATCGAGGTCACAATGCCGTGATAGCGCGACGAAGCCATCATGTGGCAACAGCGCAAAATGCTGGCCAGTTCATACATGCTGTATTCATCGGAGCTCAGCACGGGAACCCCGCCCAACCTTTCTGAAATTCGCTTCGCGGGGCGCGCATCGAGACGTTCGGTTGCCGCAAGAATGACAAAAACGTTCCGGCGTTTGCGGAATGCATCGACCGCATTCGCTATCGAGGACAGGTAATGCTGATATTTTTTCTCCGCCGCCGGCCCGGAATTGTGAAAGTAAACCGTCCGGTAATGGCTGTCCTTATAAGCGCCGGTGAGACTGCGAATCGCATACTTCGCCACTGACGCCTTCACCGGCCACTCGAATGGATTTATCGGGCAAACCACTAAAACCGGAGTGCGGCCATCCCAGCCAACCTGCCGTAGAATACCTTGTCCATATTCGGCATCTCGGGGCTCGAAGGTCCACGCTGTATCGGTACCCAATTCTGTCGGCACACCCAACTCGCGCAACACCGTGCGCGATTCCTCGTTGCGGGTGATCACCAGCGACTCCCGGCAATACCGCCCGCACATTTTCGCTACCAGCGGGTCCATGTGCCCAGCTTCCGCTCCATAACCGACCGAAAGCTTATTCTGGGCCGCTGCAATTCCCAACGACCCTATCATCATCGTCGTAAGAGCATTGGCGAACTTGCTCTTGAACATGGAGCCTTCGCAAGCAACGACGCCGTGGTGTTTGGGGACCTCGTCCGACAGAAACGGTGGAAAAATATCAGGCAGATGAACCTGTTGAGTACCGGCGAAGTATCCCTTCGAGAAATCGAAATTCTGGCTCATCACGCTGAAATCGACCCGTTCGGTGCCCAGGATGTGCCGGATCTGCCGCAACATTTCCTCGACCCGAACATCCGACCCCATGTTTCGCGTGCCATTGTACCCGGCAAACAACAGCTTCAGTTTTTCGCCGGGCTCCCATGAGGTCCCTGCGCCAAGCATCCAACCCACCTTGGCACGCTCGATGGAACTGCTGACCCAGGCCTCAAGAATGAAATCCATCATGCAGCGGTACCTCCCGCGGCTGCTGGCCAAGGAAGGTAGGGATATTCGAACTCGTGGTCGCGGCTGAATTTGAGCAGCGGATAACTATATTGCGAAAATGGAACCGGCTTGCGTCCCAGCTCTGTCGTAACGCGCGTGTTGTCGAAGACGGTATTCCAAACCAGATAAGGCATAAACACTTTCATCAACGAAGCGCCTTTCGCCATGGCGCCCTTGCGGTTCGCGGCGAAGTTCACCGCACTGGAAAATGGCGCTTCCAGCACAGGAACAAATAACGGACCACGCTTGTTTTGCGCCGCCGCCAATGCACTGGTCAGTTCTCGAAAGGTCTGCGAAGCGATTCCTGACGAAAGATGATATGTGTCGTGCTGTGGCCGGTCTTTCTGATGCAAAGTGGCAATAGCGTCAGCGACAAAATCTACGTTAACGATGTCGATTTTGTCGGTCGAGCGAAACGGAAGCACAGGAAGACCGGCAAGGAACACGAAGGCCTTGACCATGTCGAACTGTGTCGTCTCCGGATGGCGGCTGTCGCCGAGAACAATGCTCGGGCGAAAAATCATAGTGGGAGAATCCGGCAGAAGTTCACGCATCATATGCTCGCAGAACTTCTTGGTGCGCGCGTAAGGGTCGTAGTCGGATCGGTCCCACTCGATCGATCGGTCTTCGGTCACCACTTCATGGCTGCGGCGTCCGGCTACTGCCACGGTGCTCACCTGGCTGAAGCGCCGCAACCCGTGGTAATGCTCGATATGGCGGGCCAGCGTGAGCACTTCCAGGGTTCCGCGCAAATTCACATTGAGGCAGCTCTTTTCCGACTTTCTATTTAACGAGGCGGCACAATGAATGACCGAATCGGTCGTGTGAACGAGCCGGTCATATTCATCACGCGACAATCCGAAGTTCGGCAGCGTCAGATCTCCACGGAAGATCCTGACCCGCGTCTGCATATACTCAAAGAAGCGCGGGAATTCCAGATGCAACTGAAGACCTTGCCACAGGCGGAGTTGCGCTTCCTGCAAATCCTTCGCGCGCACGAGTACGTTCAAAGCTACGCCGTGACTTTCCAGCAGATTGGCGGCGACGTGCGCGCCTATGTATCCGGTTCCCCCGGTTACGAATATCGCCACGTTGCTCCGTTCGTTCCCGTTCTCAGGGTTTCATCGCCCGCAGTTGGAAGTTGCAAGCTGCGCGGGGCACGCGCTTCCAGCGGGCGGCCTTCGATCAAAGGATATGTCCAGCGCCGCAGTGCCGGAATATGAATATTTATCCAATACTCCCACCAGTCGAGAGAGCGCGTGTCATAAGCAAACAGAGCACGCTCCTCGGGATAGAGAGCATAGGAAAGTTTCTCGATATTGTCGGCGGCAAAGTCGTGTTCGTTTAGCAGAATAAACGGCTCGAACAGCTCAATCAATTTTTCCAGGCGCTCCAGGTTGCGTTCCGTTTTCGCCAATGGAGTCTTTTTCAACGGCAAAGGCGACATCACCCGCTGAATCGATTTCACAATCGCTTTTTGTGCGGGCGCCGACATGCGGTTGTAGCGGGTCTTAGAAACTGGAATCGCATCAAAGCGAAGACGGAGCCAAGATTCCAATCCCTCCTGTGCGCGGTAATGCTTGCGATGCGCGAGTGAAGTCAACTCAATAGACCGTCCCATATCGCATGGGTTGGTGACCGAAGTGGCAAGCTGATACAGCGAATCATGCCGCCGTTCCATGACTGCGGCTGCAATCAGAGTCATACCGTTGCAAACCGCGTCGACGGGAATAATATCGAGACGTTTGCTCTCGTTCGAGGGCAACTGGCGAAAGTACGTTCCCAATAAATAGGAGAGCGAGGCCGAAGTGTTAATGCCCTCATTCCACCCCACGAACGGCTTAGATACTGACGTTTCAACGATCGCTGGACGTACTACCGCGACCGGGAGGCCCGCGCCATACTTAACGATCAGTGACTCCGCCAGACTTTTTGTCAGCGTGTAGGTGTTCGGCCACCCCAGTTCCTTGGCGCGTCTGGTTCCCTCATCTGTGAGATATGTCTTCAGCCAGCGAATACGGTTCTTGCGGATCTGATTTTCCAGCGCCGTTCCTTGCAGATGTTTGGCCGCGTGTTCCTTTGATAGAGATTGCATGCGCAAGCCCGCGGTTACAGCCTCCCCCTCGGCCTGCAACTCGCCCTGCTTGATGAGATTCTTAAGCGCGAGGACTTCCTGCTCGGCGTCGAAGCCCGGCACCCGCCGCGGAGTGTAATTCGGAATTAGCGTCTCGCTGACTCGGCCATCCTGCTCGCCGGCTACATAGCAGGTTGAAAGATGGACGAGTCCCGCATGGTCGGAACTGCGAACGAATTCGAGGATGTTGAGGGCCGCGTCCGTGTTCGTAGCCAGGGCATCCCGCAAATCGGGATTAAAATCCGTCAGCCCGGAGCTGTTGATAATTACGTCGAGGTTTTTTTGCAATCTGCGCGACAGGTCGGCTTTTAGTCCGAGCCCCGGTTGTGTGACATCGCCTTCCACAACTTCGACCTTCTCCCGCAAAAAATCCGAGAAGCGATCTCCGTATTTTTCAAACAGGGGATCGAAGACCGGCGAATCCTCCACCATTTTTTCGAAACGCCGTTCCGCCGGATTCGACTTCTGCCGCCGAATAAGAAGGTAGATTCGCTCCACGTCCGGCAGTTCCATCAGCGTATTGGCCAACCAGACCTTGCCTATAAATCCGGTGACGCCAATCAGCATCGCGTGCTTCCCCGCAAACGCGCGACGAACGGAAAAATTGCGCTCTTGCCGCCGGCCATCAAAATGTACTACGGGGCGCTCGGGCAATGATCCCTGCCGCTCCGCGGGAATGGCCGCCGCCCGCAGCGCTTCCAGAGAAATATCCAACTGCCGGGCCAGGGTTTTCGGTGCGCGGCGGCCGTCGGGACTTCCCTCTCGAACACGCGCGAATGCTCCGCGCGGACGGATCACTGGATCCAGCAATCTTCCCGTGGCAATGCCATTGCGGAATTCCAGGCGGTTCACCAGCAACCGCTTTACCCCGAGATGTTGGGCCAGCGGGCGCATCACGTGGTCCAATCCCTGGCTCACCAGAACTACATCCGCGCCTGCTCGAACCAGATCCTGCACCCTGGAAACACCCCGTTCTTTCAGCTTCGGCTTCAGCTTGTATTGGAAATATTCCTCCCCAAGCAAATCCAAGCGGTCGCGGGAAACGCCGCGTAGAGCGGCATGCACCACCCGCGTGGCAAACTTTCGATTAGTGGAGTAAAGAAAGGGGCGCAACGCCGCCATCAGAAAAATTAGCCCGCGCCGCCGGAACCGCTCGGCGAAGGTCTGGGCGTTCCAGGTGAAAAAAGCTACTGGCTCAACCACAGTCAGGTCGAGCAGGCTTCCTTCCACCCGCCAGTAAACGCAGGGCGCCACGCTCGAATTGTGATTAGACTGGTCCAAAATGCAAGTCGCCCGCGCCCCGGATCCCGCCACGGAGGCCAGACGAAACTCCTATTGTAAACAATTACATAAGGGGAGCGAAACATCAGGCCGTTATTAGGGGTAATTTTGGATAGGCGCTGATTCTGTGAGCTCATCGAAAGAGTGACCTTACTCTATCCAGTTCGCGAGACCTTGTTCGGATTTCGTAACGCGCCAAAAATTATCGTTCCCAAAAGCGCGCCGGACGATTAAACTTCGGCGCTGACCAATCAACAAACTCTTTCGCGTGAGGCCGCCAATGGCCAATCAACTCTCGTCTATAAAGTACATCGTCCAGCTTATGCTGGAAAATCGGTCTTTCGATCAGATGCTCGGCTTTCTCTATGAAAGCACCGGCAATAAAAGTCCAACAAATCAACCTTACGAAGGATTAACCGGCAACGAGTCGAATCCCGACGATACCGGCCGGGTGATTCAAGTTTACAAGATCGATGACTCCGCCCCGCACCCTTACCTAATGCCGGGCGCAGACCCGGGCGAGGGTTTCTACAACACGAACTATCAGTTGTTTCGCACCGACAATCCCACGCAGGGCGCCATTCCGCAGAACCAGGGCTTCGTCATAAATTTCAAAGCCGCCATCGCTTCCGATCAGGCCAAGCACTATAAAGACACGCTGCCCGGCACGGACCCGTCCGAAATCATGGGGATGTACAGCCCGGAATTGTTACCTATCATGTCCGGACTGGCAAAAGGTTTCGCCGTTTGCGATCAATGGTTCTCGTCGGCTCCTACGCAAACCATACCCAACCGCGCCTTTGCCGCCGCTGCCACATCGCAAGGCCACCTCGACAACAAGGTCAAGGTTTTTACCTGTCCGAGTATCTTTGGCAGCTTGTCGAATAGCAACATCGACTGGGCAATCTACGGATACAACCGGAATCCGATGACCAGGCTGGATTACCCGGACACGCAGAATGCGGACGAAAGCCATTTCGGACATTTCCGTGACTTCCAGAGCAGAGCTGCGGCAGGCACACTGCCCGCCTACACTTTTCTGGAGCCGGATTTCGGCGCGAGCGGAAATAGTCAGCACCCCAACTACGACGTATCGCTGGGCGAGAAGTTGATCCACGATGTCTATTACGCGCTGCACGACGGCAAAGGTTGGAACGATACACTGCTGCTCATCACCTATGACGAACACGGTGGAAACTATGACCATGTGGCTCCGCCGTGGGGCGCAACGCCGCCGGATGATTCCGTCGGGGAGTGGAACTTCGACTTCACCCGGTTCGGAGTTCGGATTCCTGCTCTTCTGATATCCCCTCGAATCGCCGCCGGAACAGTCTTTCGCGCAAAGCGCGGGACCATCGATCATACGTCGGTTCTGAAGACGATTGAACTGCGCTGGAATCTCGATCCGCTCACCGCACGCGACAAGGCCGCGGCGGACCTGGGTGACGTATTGACCCTGGCCACGCCTCGCACCGATGACCCATTGACCGGCATTCAGATCCCTGTTTCAAACACGCGTCACCCTAATCTGTCGCAACCTTCGCTCATCGACCGGCTGTATGCGGCGAAGGTCGCGGATCTGCCTTTGCGCAATGAGCAAGGAAGTTACGATCAGCATATTCCGCCGGATTTGTCATCCAGCGCCGCGATTGGCGATTACATAGAGGCGCGGACTGCGGCCTGGACGCAGCACCTTCAACGTATGCGAAAAGGAGCGGGACGCCTTGCCCTGTCGAATATGAACAGGCCGGAAAAGACCAGCAAGGGTCGCCGAAAAACAAGGACCAAGCGGTAAGAGTACGCGCAGCCGAGGTTGGCCAATATTGCTCTTAGCTAGGAACTGACGGCGCTGACGGGGATCTCACGCTCAGCGCCGCGACGCCACTCAGGACTATGACGCTGGCGATGGCCAGCAGTCCTCCAGCAAATCCGCCGTTGGCGGATCGCACAAGCCCGAGGATCCACGGGCCGAAATATCCTCCGAGATTGGCGAGAGAGTTGATCACCGCGATCGATACCGCGGACGAGGATCCTTTCATCCTTGCGGTCGCCATCGCCCAGAACGGACCGACCATCGCTTCTGCGCCCATCATGCCGAGGCTCATTCCTCCAACCACCACCAATGCGGATCGCCCGCTGGCGGCCATTCCCAGCGACGCAGCAGCCAGGAATGCCGCTGCCGCTGTGTGCCAGCGCCGTTCTCCCGTGCGATCGGAATGCAGACCGGCCAAAACCATGGCAATGGCGGTGAGGACGTAAGGAATTGTGGCCACTGCTCCGATCGCAACATCGCTCAATCCCGAAAGGCTTCGGATAGTGCTGGGAAGCCAGAGCGTTACTCCGTACATGCAGGTGGAGACGCCGAAATAAGTTAGAGACAGTAGCCATACACTGCCGCTGGTAAGAACTCCCCAGAGTATTCTTGCCGGCTTCTTGAAAGATTCTCCGACGATTTGATCTTAAACTTGTTGTCGCTCGAGTTCACGCAGGAGCCAGCCGCGCTGCACGTCGGTGAGCCATGTCGCCTCTCGTGGCCACTCTTGCAGGATCCACAAGACTGCCACTCCCAGCAGCATTGCGGGCAGGCCTTCCATCACAAACAACCATTGCCATCCCGCCAAGCCCATGGCATGCAAGCCCAGCAACGCTCCGGAGATTGGACTGCCTACCACACCAGCCAGCGGATTCGCAGCCATGAACCATGCGACCGCGCGAGCCCGGGCTCCGGCCGGAAACCAGCGCTTGAGATAAAGAATGATCCCGGGGAAGAAACCTGCCTCCGCCGCTCCCAGCAGGAATCGAAAAGCATAGAAACTAACCGGGCCGCGAATGAAAATCATCAGGCACGACACCAACCCCCAGGCGATCATCAGAATGGCAATCCAGCGGCGTATACCAACTCTTTCCAATACGAAGTTGCTGGGAATCTGAAAGAGCAGGTAGCCGGCGAAAAACATTCCCGCAGCGCCACCGTAGGCTTTGTCGCTCAGGTGCAACTGAGTCCGCATCTGCAGGACGGCAAAACTGACGTTGATGCGGTCCAGATAGGCGACAATGTAGAGAAGAAAAAGAAATGGCAGCAACCGCCACATCAGGCGCGAAACGACAGCGACTTCCATGCCTGGGTCGGCGGGACTAAGATCGGCGATTGGGTTCGAAGTCACGTCAGGCAGAAATGCGCGGTAAAGCGTTCGGAGTCGCTGATTCGCGATAATGAGTCCGCGAGGATTCTACGCCAGCCCGAGCTTTTGTCGAATCTGAGCCACGATCTCAGATGGCGTTTGGTCAATGTCGACTGTGACGGCATCGTCGGGTTCCTCTAGATCGGCCATTTGGCTTGTAAGGATGCTTGCGCCGGCGAAGTGTCCATGTCGTGCATCGAGGCGTTGCTCGATCAAATTTGCACTGCCCTTCAGATAAACGAAATACACATCGGGTCCGGCCTTTAGTTCTTCGCGATAAGAGCGTTTGAGTGCCGAACAAGCCAAAACAGCGTTCGCACGGTCTGCTTCCCAAGCAAGAATTCTCGCCTGCAGGCGCTCCAACCAAGGCTTGCGGTCATCATCGCTTAGAGCTATACCTTGGCTGATCTTTTCGATGTTGGCTTGCGGGTGGAAATCATCCGCGTCGGCAAATTCGAAGTGCAGTTGTTCCGCAAGCAGCTTGCCGACTGTCGTCTTTCCCGCGCCCACAACTCCCATCACGATCACGACCATTGAATCACCGGTTCCGCGGCTCACTTCTTTATGTAGGTTTGTTTCAATCCGGTGCGCGAGTTGATCACGGTAAACGTTCCATCGGCTGACGCTTCAACCTTGATGTACTTCCCTTCGCAATTTTCGACGGGATTGGCGATCCGCTCTGCCGCGACGTTGTGGTCCTTGTCGGAATCCATCGCGTAGTGTAGCTGCCACACATCCTCGATTCCCGGAGAATCGTGAACCGTCTGCCAGGCTTCGCGGCTTCCGCCTTTATGGGGCCCATTGTCGAAAATAGCGACCCGCGGATGCACGGCCCACACCAGCGCCTTGGAGTTAGAAAGATCCGCGCCGTGATGCGATACCAAAAATAAATCCGCCGTGCCAATCAGATTGTTGGGGCAGACCAGTCCCGCCTCTTTTTTCTTAGTCAGATCGCCGAGATCGAGAAAACGAAAATTGCCGTACCGTATCATCAGCCCCAGGGAACGAGCATTCTCGGTGGGATCGTCCTCGACCGCGGGTTCCGAAGCGCAATAAGGATTGGCGGTCCCGGCTCCGGGAAAAGGAGTTTGGATGAGCTCTCCAGCAGCCGACAAAAAATGTACCTCTATACCTTTTAGCGGCAGGCCCATGCCGGGAGTGCCTACAATGTGCGGATGTCCGGCGATCGCTTTTTGATAAGCGGCGTAGTCTTCGCGTGTCACATCGGAGTCTTCGAGATTGGGACCATGATCGACGAATGTGCCCACCATGATGCGTTCGACAAGTTGAGGAACGCCGCCGACGTGGTCGCGATGGTGATGCGTGATCAAGACATAGTCGATCCGCTTGAGGCCCGCGGCGTGTGCTGCGGCCACGATGCGATCTGCGTCGCGGCCATTAAAACCGGGCCAGCCGGTGTCGATCAACAGCGATTGGCCGGCAGGACTCACGATCAGCGTAGCTTGTCCACCCTCGACATCGATAGCATAAATCCGCAAGACCTTTGCGGACCGGCCGAATAGAGAGGCCGAACCGAGAACTAGAGCGAGACTGACAGCGAACAAACGCAACACGCGAGAATTCATGCATCACCTCAGAGAGACGATTGGGCCTTTCAGTTTACAGGGTTCGTCCTAGGCGAGTGATGAGAAATGGCGGGGATGCGTAAATGAGCGCGGAAGATTTGCGTGGCGCACCTGGAAGCCCTTCAGTCCTCGTCCGAGGACTCATCAGAGGGGTCATCGTTCCAGTCGCGGTCACCTTCGCCGTCAGCATATCGAGTCTGATTGCGTTTGCGATAACAGATAAAAATCAAACCCACAGTCCCAAACGTCGGCGGAGCGATCAATATGAGGATGCCGCTACGCAAAGCCTGAATCATTCGGGAACCCGCGGACGCGGCTTGGGTGTAGCAAAGAGCGCAACTTTGAGCAGCGGCTGGAATCGGCGTCATCAGAACAATCAGTCCCGCCAGGGCGATTGCGAAGATTGCAATTGGTCTCCAACACTTCATAAATATCCCCAACACCCTCGGCGGGCTGAACTATTTTGCCCAGGGTGCGCCATTCACCAAGCGGTAGCTGTCAGTCCATCCATATTGCATCCCTAAGATTACGGCCACCGTAAAGATCAGGACAAACCATTTCAGGCCCCGATTCTCCGACAAGTGCATGAAGAACAGAAGCGCCAGACCTGCCTCGACAACAGCGACAGCCATCATGCGGACCAGCATTTGCGCCGCAACAATGCTTTGGTAAGCAATGAAAAATTGGATGGCTGCCAAGACCAGCAGACAAAGATAGACAATCACATCTTTGCCCATTCCACCACTCTTGTGCTCTGCAACGGTCGTCATAGTGTTTTTGCTCCGGGCCGTTTCCACCTCAGTGAGCTAAATTCAAAAGATAAATCAGCGGCACAACGAACATCCAAACCAAATCCACGAAGTGCCAGTAGAGGCCTGTAATTTCTAAGTCATCGGCGCGGTAGCGGCCACCCTTATAGCGAATCCCCACTGCAATAAGCGCAATCACGCCACCGGTCACATGCAGCAGATGCAGTCCCGTAATACTGAAAAATAACGAGCCAAACAGTGGTGTGCCCCACGGATTGTGAAACAGCGTCGCACCTTCTCCGATCATTCCCATCCACTCGCGAATGTGCAGCGCGGCGAACAGAATTCCGCCGAGAGCAGTGATCATGGTCCAACGGAACGCACTGGCTTTATCGTCCTTTTGCGCCGACCTTACTCCAATCAGCATGGTCAGACTGCTGGTCAGCAGGATGAAGGTCATCAGCGCGACGTTGGTGATGCTGTGAAATGGTCTGGGCCAATCGGGAGTGCTGTTGCGGATAAATCCGTACGCGACAAGGCAGCCGGCAAAGGTCGCGGTGTCGGCGATGATGAACAGCCACATCGCCATCTTTTTTGCGGGGACTGAAAATGTGGGCTCCGCCATGGCTGCCGTTGAATGTCCCTGCATCGTTAAATCGGCTTGGCTCACCTTGCCTCCTACCGTTTCTCTGTTAGAGCTTCATCCAAAGCAGCAAAAGCAGATACAGCCACAATGCGCCCATGAAATGCCAATAGCGCGCAGCAGCGTCCAGAGTGCTTCGTCGCAGCACAGACCGTTTCAGCTTTCCAATTACGCGGGTCATGCCGCCCAACCCGCCGAGCAAATGCACTGCATGAGCAATGGTCAGCACATAGAAGAATGAGTAGCTGACATTGGTCGAGAGCTTTAACCCTTCGGCTCGCAGTTGCACCCATGCAAAAGTCTGGCCAGCAACAAACAGAATTCCCAGGAACAAAGTCACATATAACCAGCGAGCGGGATTCGTTATCTGCCCTCGCAGTCCGCCCATGAATGCCGCCACTTGCCGCCGCCCGAATTCCAGCGTGAAGCTGCTGGCAAGGATTACCAGCGTGTTGAGGTAAAGAATGGGAGGCAACGTGATGTGCTGCCAATCCGGCGCACTTCCCTGACGAACGATCAGTGCGCTGGTGAAGGCGGCAAAGGTCATCGTGATGGAGGCCAGGCCCACCCAGATGCCGGTGCTGGCTGGCATGGGTGAATGGTCTTCGACTCGCCGCATATCACCATCAGCGGGAACCAAATTCCGCCAGCCGTTGCCGGAGCCTCGGCTTGGTAACCGGTCAAGCTCGATTTTCGGCGGTTCGTGAACCGTAGTTGCCATACTGCTGAACTCCCTGATGATGCTTGCCTGCTCGAACTGTTATTTCTCCTCGTGCGGATTAACCAGCCGCTCCGGCGAGGTTTGCATTATGTAATCACTAGTCGCGCCTTCGACGCTGTATTGATAAGGATCGTGATAAACAACGGGCATCTTGTCGCCAAAGTTGTTGTGCGGAGGTGGAGTGGCCGTGCTCCATTCGAGCGAAGTGCCTTCCCACGGATTATCCGGCGCAGGTGCTCCCTTGAACCGGCTGTAGATCAAGTTGTAGAGGAAAATTAACTGGGCAAAACCGGTGCAGAGGGCTGCAATCGTTATGAACTTGTGCACGGGAATCAGCCGGATCAGATAGTCGTCGGTGAAAGCCTGGTAGCGGCGGACATTCCCGGCGATGCCCAGATAATGAAACGGCATGAAGATGCAATATGCGCCGACGAAGCTCAACCAGAAGTGCAACTTGCCCAGAGTCTCATTCATCATGTGGCCGGTCATTTTGGGGAACCAGAAATAAGTGCCCGCGAAGATGCCGAACATGGCCGCCACGCCCATCACCAGGTGGAAGTGGCCGACTACAAAGTACGTCGCGTGCAGCATGATGTCGATGGAAGGCTGCGCCAGAAAGAAGCCGCTCACGCCGCCGCTGATAAACATGGAGACAAAACCAAGCGCGAACAACGATGCGGCGTTAATGCGCAGCTTTGAGCCATAAAGACTGCCCAGCCAAATCAACACGATGATCGCGGAAGGAATCGTGATCACCAGCGTGGGAAAGGAAAAGGCCAGGGACGAGTAAGGATTCATGCCACTGACAAACATGTGGTGGCCGTAGACCATGTAGCTAAGCACGGCCAAAGATCCCATGGAGTAAATGAGAACTTTGTGGCTCAGCATCGGCCGCCGCATGTTGGTGATCAGCACGTGGGAAACAATGCCCATGCCGGGGACAATCGCGATGTAAACCTCGGGGTGTCCGAAGAACCAGAACAAGTGCTGCCACAGCAAAGTCGATCCGCCTGAATGCGGCAGAATCTGACCGTTGATGACTTCATTCGACGAAACAAAGAAGCTGGTGCCGGCCACGTGATCCAGAATAAGCAGGATGCAAGCCGGCATCAGGACTGCGAACGCCGTTAATCCCATTACCGAAGTGATGAACCAGGCCCAGGCGCTGAGCGGCAATCGCATCAGAGACATGCCCCGCGTGCGCATGTCGAGCGTTGTGGTTATGAAGTTCAGCGAACCCAGTAACTGTCCAATGCAGAAAATGGCAATCGAAGAAGCCCAAAGAACTACACCGAGTCCCTGGCCTGGACCGGCGACGGAACCGACGGCGCTTAGAGGCGCGTACTGCGTCCAGCCTCCCAGGGTTGGTCCTTCCGGCACAAAGAATGATGCGACCAGAACCAGAAAAGCCACAAACGTAACCCAGAACGACATCATGTTGAAGTGCGGGAACGGCATGTCTTCCGCGCCGACCTGGATGGGTAAAAAGAAGTTACCGAAGGCCGCAAATGGAGCAGTGGTCAATACAAAGAAGACCATGATCGTTCCATGCATGGTCATCAGTTGCAGGTAATATTCCGGCGTCATCACATCGCCGGGCGCGCCTGTCTTTGAAAGGAAGTGCAGCCCTGGGATCGCAAAGCTTCCCCAGCCCAGATGGATGCGCATGATCCAGGAGAGCACCATGCCGACGAACACAGCCACCAACGCCAGCGCGTAATACTGCTTGCCAATGACTTTGTGGTCGAGGCTGAACACGTGCTTACGTATGAAGCTGGTTGGAGCCCCATGCTGCACCGCATGTGCCGACATATCGTGCATTGTGCCTACCTCAAACGAGATGAATTGCTTCGTCCAGATCAAGCGCGGGCTATTGCAGCGCCGCCTGCTGTTTTATCCAGTTGTCGTAGTCTTCCTGCGACATCACCTCGAGATACGCCTTCATGTTGTAGTGACCGAGGCCGCAAAGCTGAGTACAGACGATCTCGTACTTGCCAATTTTGGTAGCCGTGAAATGTACGGAAAGATCCAGGCCCGGAACGAAATCCTGCTGCACGCGCAGTTCGGGAACATAGAAGGAGTGTCCGATATCCTTCGTGTGCATCAGCAAATGGATTTCACGGTTCACGGGAATGGCCATCTCTGCGGTTACGATGTCATCTTTGGAATCCTGATCGTGAGTGGTATCGATACCGAAGAAGTTTGCCGTGGCTTCATTAATCTGGTCCACGTGTATCGGGCCGAACTTACCGTCCGGACCGGGATAGCGAAAGTAAAACGCAAACTGTCCCGATTGCACTTGGACCGGTATCGCGTTCGCGGCGGGCGGAGCGAAATACACACTCGCCCATGCTTTGGCTCCGAACACACCAAGAGCTAAAACCTCCGTGCCGACTAACACGAAAGCGGCAATCACCAATCCCGTGGCGCCACCGGGAAAACGCTTGATCTTTGCGCCCGGCTTCGGGTCGGAGAACTTCCAGATAAAAAATGCCAGCAGGAATTGTGAGGCCAGGAACGAGATGCCCGCCTCTACCATCGTGTCTTTATATTGCTCGTCAATCAGAGGACCGTGGGTGGAGATGTCCTGAGGCATATCCCAGGTATGCATGAGGATGGGAATTGCCGAACCGATTGCGATCAGAATGATCGTCACAGCGAATATCTTCGCCATATCGCTCCGCGTTAGCCCGTTTTATTCCGGCCCTTTTTGAACATCGCCTCAGATTAAGCCGCGGCGATTCCGTGACTTGATATGAATTGCAAACCGAAACTCTCGTTACTTCGCCTTATAAGTGAAGTTCGCTGTCCCTGCGCCGCCCGCAGCAACCGTAACTTTCTGCATCTGCGTGCCGTAGTCTTCCTGCCAGGCGGTCACGGTGTAATTTCCCGGCGGCACGTTGTTGATGGTGTAGGAACCGTTGCTGTCGGTGGTTGCGTAAGGTCCTTTCACCACGACGAACCAGCCATGCATCCAGGGATGGATATTGCACTGCACCGGAATGACCTCCGCGGTCTTCCAACTCTTCTCGACCGGCGACGCGCCCGGAGGTTGGGACTGATTCCACGGAATATTGCCGGTCATCGGATTGGGCAGCGGGTGAATGTTGTGGGTCGTCTGGTCGCTCGTCACGACCTTGAATTTCTGGTTGACGTCCATGGCCAGAACATGAGGCGTATATACACAGTTTTTTTGATCGAATACCGGCACGGACGTCGGCACCTCGCTACTGGCACTGGCCGGCAGACCCTCCGAGATGTAGAGAACAACATTCCCCAGTCCGCCGCCGGAACCGACTACTACAGTTTCCAAATGCGCCGGGTCAGTCGCATGGGCCTTGACACAGAAGGGATCTTTCGACATGTCGATGCCCTTCATGTGCGGAGCGGTGCCGTCGAGCTTCACCGTTCCGCTAATCTTCCCTTCTCCAGCCGCGCTAACTCGATTGCCTAAAATCAACGCCCCGCAACAGACCAGTACTACCGAAAATAGTATCACTGCAAACTTGTGTCGATTCCTCATAGAACTCTCTCTCCTTGCAGAGCTACGGATGTGAACGTCGTTGCGATGCGGTCTCAGCGTCTATTGTTGTCCCGCCGGGGCATTAGGATCCACCGGCTTCAGGTCGAGTTTCTTTGCCATCTCTTTTTCTATGCTGTGCTGCGACATGAGCGTTCGCAGATAGAACACCAAGTCCCATGCCTCATCGGGCTTGATATTGTCGGCATACGACGGCATCGGAGTGCCGTCCAACCCGGTCATGAAAATCCGGTAAATGTCACGATCAGTATCACCACACTTCGGCCGAGCCCCCTCGGTAAAGTTGAAGGCAGCGATTGGCCGCCCGAGATCGTCGGTGAGGGTAGATGCGGAGGGTCCGTTCGCTTGTCCCAGCACTCCGTGGCACTTCCAACATTGCACCCGCGCAAATACATCGCGTCCCGCCTTGATGCGCTCGGCAGTGATTTCCGGTTCGGCAGGAATCTGGATTGGCGTTCCTGGTTTCTCGTTCGCCCAACGTGGCGAGAAGTGCTTAACCCAAGCCACCAGGTCCGCGCGCTGCTGCTTGGTGAAGGTGCTCCATTGCGGCATGTTCGAGCGGTCGAGGCCGCGAGCGATGGTGTCGAAAAGATCCTCGTCGGTGGGCAAGGTTCCAGTCGGAGTGGAGCGGCACTTAAAAACTCCCAACTGGAAATCGCGGGGCTTGGGATCGACCCAGGGAAAGCTTTCCCCATTTCCGTCCCCTAGCTCGCCGTGACAAACGACGCAGTACCGCCGGTAGTCGCCCTTGGCGTCTTTGGCATGGCCGGTAATATTACCGATGTGGCTCGCCGTGACAATTCGCGTGTTGATGTCGGCCGGCGTGAGCTGCGCCCAGGAAGCCAGCGGGAATACCAAAACCGCAGCTGCGCTCAGTAAAAGCGACTGTTTCCGCAATCTTGTTCGCATGTGCTTTCCTCTCTGAAATCAAGCTCTAAAAATCGAAGTCGAAACCGATCAGCAATTCGCTGGTGTTGATATTCGCGCTGGTTAAGCCCAATGTGGGGCCAGTACCGTCCTGATGCAGCCAGTTGTATTCGTTGTGCCAGGCAAAGCCAGCCCGACTGGTCATGAACGGGTTGTATCGATAGCCGATAGTGTAAGTGCTGATATTTCCCAGGTTTGAAGGCGTACCGGGCGTGGATTGCTGCGACATCCTGATCGTTTCATAACGTCCGATGAAGATAAGTTGCGGGCTGTAGATGTAGTGAGGTTCGAAAAGCACGCCATTCCAGCTAGGCGATCTTGAACCGGGCGGCAGCACAGTACCGGGCGTATTGTTAACGCTTGAGACGCCATCGATGACATCGCCGTAACCTTGCCCGAACCAGGCGTTGTCCTCGCCGTGCTGCGTCACCACCTGCAAATCTACGTGTTGACCGAAATAAAATTGACCCACAAAGCCTTCCCGGCTAAATGATTTATTGCCAACTCCGGAACCGGCGATATAGCTCGATGGACCTCCACTGGTGAGCCAGGTCGTAGGCGCCTGCCCAACCATGGCGTAACCGCCAATGCGGTCCACTCCGGTTTTGCCGGCGTCAAAAGCCTGGCTGAAGGTAAAGAATCCTGTGTAGGCGTTGCCGTAAGGCAGACCCACCGTGCCGTCATTCGAGCTGAGAAGTGCCGCTGAGTAGCGCGTGCGGTCATTGTAGGAGTGGCCCATCACCTCGGCGCCGAGCTGGTTGTCGCCCATTTGGCCGAAGATATTGCCATCTCCCACCGGGATGAAGTGATAGAGCTGATAGACCCCGCCGTTGCCAGTAAGAGTCAGAATGCGCTTTTCAGAAAGCAGATTGTCGAGCTCAAACTTACCCAGCTTGACATTCAGCCACGAACTGCCAAACACGTTATCCAAGCGAGCCATCACGGTCTCGAAGTGGAAGGCCCCCGTGGCGTCGGAAGATGGGAGCACGTAGAACGAGAAATTCTTTTCCAGCGTGCCACCGGTGTGGAAGTCCAAACCGCTCAAATCGAAGCCGGACGAGGTGATCCGAGTAATCGCGGAATCCGTGCCGGCCGCCGAATCTACCAGCACCTTGCCGGTGCTGACTCGATGCCAGATCGGAATAATGCGGAAGGTGATCGGCCAGTACCCCGGATTCTGCCAGATCGGGGCATCCCGATCGTTCATGAGTTGATAGCCGTTGTCTTTGAATTTCTGTCCGAAGTAATTCAGCATCGGCCAGGATTCGTGACACGCTGAACAACGCAATCCGTATTTGCGAGCGAATGCCGGGATTGCGTTCGCCGAAGGACTTGCGCTGAGAATCAGAAAAAACAGAATGAGAACTGCTGGAAGAAACGCCGAGACCAGGCTGCGATGAGACCACTTTCTCATACTCATGCCGCACTCCTCGTAAAGTTTGCTGTGTATACCATCAATCTTGAAGGCAAATGTAAGACATGAAAAAAGGCAGAACAAGTAGCCGATAAAAGACCTAGCCTTGAGGCGTCTTTATCACTCTTTTCGCCTCAAAGGTTGGACCACCCTACCGGGGGTGAATCCTACTACGACCGCAAGTCGGAGTGCAAGATTTTTTACAATTTTTTTACAAATGCCCCTTGACAGGTCCGTCGGTTTTCCCGTTAACGTTCACGATGTCTCCCAGTTGACAGCCCCAGCGGCTCCAGAGTAAGAGTCTGATTTGGAGCTGTAGTTTTTCACTTCGCCTGATAAGTTAGATGTGACTCTGGAGATCAATTTTTGTTTCAGCAAAAGGCGGGGATGGCGAAGCACCGATCGATAACGCGTTTTCTCTGGATGAAACGTTGGCGCGCGCGCTTGCCTTGGTTACTTCTACTCTCGTTATCGATGGTTGCCACCCAACACCTGTGCGCCCGCGAAAAAGATGCCATCCAATACGGCACAGGATTAATCATCAACATCCCTTTCCCTGAGGCTGAGGTGGTTCAGGCGGTGCAGGATGTCGTGCAGAATGGCGCCGTCCGGGGAACCAAGGAATACAACAAGGACGAATTCATTACGGGGGCTACGGCACAATCTTCGTCGAAGTCTTTTCCGGCATGGACTGAAGGAGGCAAGGTCTTTTACAAGCAAAGACTTCATGCCATCGATCCCCGCAACTTCAAAGACGGTGGCGACGTGGGGACTCTAACGGTTCGCTACATAGTTCAGGAGCAGGACGAAAAAAGCTCGGTGCTGCGCATTGACGCCATTTTCGTCGAGGACTTCCGGCGCACATCGCACCTGTCCAACGGTTCGGTGGAGAGCGCGGAGTACAAAGATATCCATGATCACATAGAAGCCGCCGAACTGATCAAACAGGAAGGCGCTGAGGCCCAGCAGGAAAAAGAACGGCGAACGAATTCAAAGATGGCGGGCAGACAGGAGTGGTCTTCCAGCGCAAACGCATCCAGTGCAAACTTACCGAACCCGTCCGCAATGCCTGCCGCTGCGGTTGAAGCTCGCAACTACCCAACGTCGTCGGTTGCCGCATCTTCCAGCGCGCCGGGAGAAACAGAGTCTGCGGAACCAGAGTCGTTACAACAACGGGTGCAGCGTTTGCGGCAGCAGGTCGAGCGGCAGGTGAAGTCTCCCGGCGCTCCCTTGAAATCGGCTCCATTTCACACCGCCAGTACATTGCAATTGCTGTCCAGCGGCACCGAAGTTCTGATTGTGATTTCCTCTCCGTATTGGTACGGGATAGAAACTCACGACGGGCAACATGGCTGGATCTCACGCGATGAATTGGATCCGGTCCCATGAGAACACGGTCTATGCGAACCGGGTTGTGTACAGCCGCACTCCTCGCAGCAGCGCTCTTGTTTGCGGTGTCTGGGTGGGCGCAGGACGGCGTCTACGAACGATCGTTCCCGCAACCCAAGGCCGCAGTGGAACAAGCGTTGCGACAAATGCAGCCGTCCATGTCGGGCCGGCTTCCAGTTCTCGAAGGTTTTGCCGCCCCGGGCGATCATCCTCTGAACTCTTACCGGCGCGGCTTTTATCAAGTAACGGCGCAGGTCAACTCGACCGCATCAGGTGGAACCGTGGTTCGCCTGACTACGAAAATTACCGCTTGGTATGCGGATTCTGCTGCCGCCCACTCCGGATATCAGTTGCTCACCTCCAATGGCCGTCTTGAAGCCGATCTGCTGGATCAACTCTCAGATCAACTTGCGCTGCCGCAGGCCGCAGCAAAGGCCCCAGATCAGCCACGCAGCGTACGATCTGCACCGGCGACTTCGAATACCGACGCCGCGAATCAAAAAGCATCCGCTCCCGAACCGGCTCTTTCTGCGCCTATGCCGAGACTTCCGGACACGGGCGGAATTTTCTCGTCCTCTTTGTCGGAGAATCTATCGGCCAACTCTCGCGCAGATACACAAAAGTCACAGTCCGCGCTGGCTGACGCCGATTTCAAGTTGCAAGCGGAAGCTGCAAGCCTTGAGGAAGTTCTCAAGAACCAGGCCCATCCCAAGAATCTGGTGGCGGTAAAAAAATCCGGAACGGCTGTAGTTTCCACGCCCAGTCTCACGGCGAAGACTCTTTTTCTCGCCAGCACCCACGATGAATTTGAGATGCTGAACTTCAATCGCGATTGGGTTCACGTTCGCATCTCAGGCCTGTCGCGCGGATGGATCTGGCGCGATAGCGTGGAACTTCCTGACAGCGTCCCTGATTCAGATACTCCGTCCAATCCGGCGATCTCCCCGGCAGCCGAACTATTTCACGTGAGCCGCGAAGAGACGGCTGTCTTTCCGGGCGACTGGGAACCGTTGAAGGGTAAGAGCGTTAAAATAGTTTCAGTTGAGAAGGCCGACGAAAACGCGAAAGACGACAGTTCGCAGTTGAAGCTGGCATTTGCCAAGTCGCTGCTCGATCAGAATTACAACGAACTGGCGAAGAAAGCCGATTTGTTGTCTGGCATTGTGCTAATTTTCGATTCGTCCGATGGGGGGATGATCGCTGCAACATTTTCGACACTGCAGCAATGGAAGGCCGGCCGTTTGTCGGATTCCGCATTGTGGCATCAATGCTTTTTCGATCCGCCGGAGACCTTTGTCCCGTCAGGCTCGCCCGGAAGCAAGTAGAATGATTGGGGTGCGGGACTCCGGTGCTGTGCCACGGGATACCGCCGAGTTTTTTCTTGACTTTGATGAGGCGGCAGAGTACCTATGCAGGGGCATTTATCGTTGACGGATTTTTTTCTACAAGAAGCTGTAAAGTAATTGATACGGCCTAATTCATGAGCACAACTCAATCTCTAGCTCTTCCCCGAAATCAAATTCGTTCGCTTTTGCGGGACTATGCGGAACTCACCAAACTGCGGGTGACAAGTTTAATCGTGATGACCGCCTGGTGCGGGTATTTCTTCGGCGCGCATCGCGCAGGTATCTCGTGGATTAGCTGGGGGCTATTCCACTCGCTGTTTGGAATTGGATTGGTTTCAAGCGGCACTGCCGCACTCAACGAGGTTATGGAGCACGAAGTCGATGCGCATATGGCGCGTACTGCCCAGCGTCCTTTGCCTGCGGGACGCATGAGCAAATTCCATGCCACGGCGGTCGGCCTGATCGCGGCGATCGGCGGCTCTCTTTATCTTGCAGTGTTCACCAATCCATTGACCGGCCTGCTCACTCTTCTGACATCGGTTGTTTATCTTGCTGCATACACGCCGTTGAAACGAGTTTCGCCCATTTGTACGTTCGTTGGCGCTTTTCCTGGAGCTATGCCCGGCGTTCTCGGTTGGACCGCCGTACGCGGACGCTTGGAGTGGGGCACGCTGGTTCTCTTTGCCATTCTGTTCGTCTGGCAGTTTCCGCATTTCTTCTCCATCGCGTGGCTCTATCGCGACGACTACGCAAAAGGCGGGATTCGCATGTTGCCGGTCGTGGAAGAAGACGGCCGTTCCACCGCACGCCGGATCATCGGATATTCCCTGGCGCTTATTCCCGTCAGCGTACTGCCGAGTTTGATGGGCATGGCGGGAAGAATCTATTTAGTGGGAGCGGTTGTTCTCGGCCTGGCGCTTCTGTACTTCGGAATCCGTCTGGCCTTCCTCAATCTACCCTTGGCCAGCGCCCCTTCAAAGATGCGGGCTCGCCATGTGTTGCAGGCAACGGTCATCTACCTGCCTCTGTTATTCGCCCTGATGATGGGCAATGCCCTGCGGTAATTCTTTTCATCGCCAGAAGCTGGTACTAAAATGATTCGGACTCCGCGCTCTTGCGTATGAAATTACGGGTTCGAGCCGGCTCTTCCCATTCCAAAGTCTCATCCAGCGGTGAGTCCGAAGAGATTCCGCGAAACCAGCAGACAATGGCAAAGACCGCGAACAGCCACCACAGGAACCATGTCGTTTGAAAGAATTCGATCATATCCTTCCTTTCGCGCCGGCCAGAGGAGAGATTCTTTAAGCGTTCGAATTTCCACACTATACCATATTGCCCATTGACATACTAGACATTTATGGCGCAACGCGAACAGACTGCGAGATAACAATCAAACGATGAGAACAGGCTGGATCAATTAGCGATTTATTTGGAGACGAGAGCGCCGACGACCGACTCAAAAATCCTCATTCCATCCGTGCATCCCAACTCCGGCTCCGCCGCGCGCTCCGGATGCGGCATCATGCCCACAACATTGCCACCGGGACTGCAAATGCCGGCGATGTTGTCGAGAGAGCCGTTGGGATTGGCCTTCGCCGTGATCTCTCCGGACGGAGAACTGTAACGGAAGACGATCCGATTGTTCTTTTGCAAATCGTCGAGGGTAGCCTGATCGCAAAAGTAGTTGCCCTCCATATGCCCGATGGGAATCGTTAAAATCTCTCCCCTTTTGCAAACGTTGGTAAACGGCGTGTCATTGTTCTCGACGCGCACCTGCACGGGCTTGCAGACATATTTCAATCCCACATTGCGCATCAGAGCGCCCGGAAGGAGACCCGATTCGCAAAGAATCTGGAAGCCATTGCAGATTCCCAGCACTAGACCTCCGCTTGCGGCAAACTTCCCTACTGATCCCATCACCGGAGAGAATTTTGCAATAGCGCCGGTGCGCAAATAATCGCCGTAAGCAAATCCTCCAGGCACGATAACCGCATCGCAATTTTCCAGATCATGCGACTCATGCCAGAGAAATGTCACCGGCTGTTTGGCGACCTGTTGGATGGTCCAATGCGCATCGTGATCGCAATTCGATCCGGGAAAAATAATGACGCCGAATTTCATGGGATTATGCGGGTAGTTTAGCACGGTGAGGCAGGCTGTTTGCGATCAGATTAACAGAAGAAACGGAATCTACCGCAAAGCGGCTTGGGCCGCTCGCTGCGGTGGATAGCCTCTCGCCTCAACAATCGCCCAATGCCATTCCTGGTCGGGGCCGATCTCAGAATCAAGCGGAGTGCGAAACAAAGTTGTCGTCGACGGAGCGGCAGCGGCTCGCACGCGATAAAGAGTGGTCACGTCCGCGGTCTTTTCCGCAGTGCTGTTGGCGGGCTGAACTGGAGACTTGGCGGCGGTCGGTACCAGCTTCCCTGATCCGTACGCCGCGGATGCGTCGTGTGCGTCGCTACGCGTAACCAGCGTCATAGCAATTGCAATCTCACTGACATGCCAGCCCGTGCCGTTGAAAACGGAGACTTGCAGTGACGAACCATCCACAATCGCAGGCCCTTCGAGCTTCGCCAGTTCGTTGGGCGGCAGTTGCATTTGCGTATATTGAGTGGAAAGCAGCGCCTTGGAGTTGGCGCTAAACGACAGCCGGCAGGATGCGTCCGGAGAAGAAATTTGAAAAGTCTTGCCGCCGCTGTCGATGGAGTACTGAACTCCGGACGCCGCAAGCTTGTGAGCCTGCACCTGCTCCATCACAGTGCCCAAATTGTCGTTGTCGATAACCTGCTGGTCGGCCGTCTTTTTACGCAGGTTGCGGGCGATATCACCCAGCGGCGTTTCGGCAGCATCGTCTTGCGCCGCTAGAAAAGCAGAGGCAAGCACCACCAGCATGATTGCCGCGAATAGTCGAAACACCTGTGGTTTAGGGATGGGCAAAGCTCGCTCCGCGCAGAAACTTCCAAAACGATTCTAGGGCAGCGAAGGTAACTAAGCAGAGATGACCATGGTTACGTTAGTACTAGACCGCAGGAGCGAGGCCACGAAAAAGTGAAAATGGGCGCGCGGTTGACGAAGTGTTGGCGCAACGGAGCGCGCGCCCAAAGCAGTATCCCAACTTCTACAGCAGGCCAGAAGACCGAAACCGCACAACCGGATCTGCCAAGGGCACAGGTTGCCGTCGAAACACCCATCGAGCCACCGCAAATCCAATTGCCGCGTAGCAAAAATGCATCATCCGCATATACACCCCCAATGAATCGGCTGGTCTCGTTTCAGGGGAGAAACATCAAGAACTCTATCGGCACAATATCAATCGGCTGGAATAAGAACAAGGCACAACGGTGCCAGCGAAGTGGCACGGAAGTCATAGGAGTAACCGCATTCGGTCTAGTGGGTGTCCGCCGGTTCTTCCTCTCCGGCACGACCAGGAGGTGGAACCACGACGGTGGATAAGCTGGCTGCTGCCGCCATCTTCTGAAAATTCGCCAGATCGCCCTGTTGCAAACTCGCCCATCGACTGAACAACTCTTCGCTCTGACGCTTGAGTTTTTCGAATTCGGCCTGTTCGGCTGCAGTGGGGGCGGAATCGGCGCTGCCTACGTCCATCGCCAGATAAGCCCACTTGGCGTCCAGTTGCGGAGGGTAGGCCAGCGAATCTTCATTGGCGCTGATCGTCAAATTCACCAGCTCATCGCGAACAGCCACGAGCTTCTTCTCGAGATTGTCGGCTGAATCGGTAATGCTCTTCACGCTCGCATTTTCCGGAAGCCGCCGCTTGAGACCTGCCAACTGCAAGCGCACGTCCTGAATCTGATTGACCGTATCGTAAACACGGTTGAGTTCTCCACGATCTTGCAACAGCAGGCTAAACTGCTGCTCCAGGTCGGCCTGGCTCACATTCACTCGGGGGTCGAGCTTCACTTCGAACGGCGCAGTCTGTGCCTGCCCGCCTACGGTCAATCGCACTTGATATTTTCCCGGAATCGCTACCGGACCGTGCGCGCCGCCTTCGTACTCCCACAAGTAATATCCCGGAACCCGGTGCGCTTCTTCATACCGTAAATTCCAAACAAAACGATTTAACCCCGCTTCCGCTTTGATTTCCTTCTCCGGCTTCTTGTCATCGGGATCGGGCGGCTCTTCGAGCCTCTCAGTTTCTGTGCTGGAAAATTTCCGGATCACAATGCCGGCAGAGTCCAGTATCTCGATTTTCACTTCTGATTCCGGCTTGGGCGCGTCTTTCAGGAAGTAATAAATCACCGCTCCTGCGGGAGGGTTCTGCCCAGTCCGCTTTGACGGATGCACTTCGCCACTGGCACCCGCCTGAATCCGGTAAGCCGTTGCCGGTTGATAAAGGAACGCATCTTTTCGTGAGATGTCGTCACTGTACTGCCGCAACGGAGTCAGGTCATCGAGAATCCAGAACGCACGGCCGTGCGTGGCCACGACGAGATCGTTGTCTTTTACGATCAGATCGTGCACCGGCGTAGTCGGCAGGTTCAACTTGAGCGCTCGCCAATCCGCACCGTCATTGAACGACACATACACGCCCTCTTCCGTTCCCGCGTAAAGCAGTCCGCGCCTCTTGGGATCTTCACGCACCGTGCGCGTGAATGTGCGATCCGGAATTCCACCGGTAATTTTGGTCCAGGTCTTTCCGTAATCGCTCGTCTTATATATATAAGGACGCAGATCATCGCTCTGGTGCAGGTCGGCCGCAATGTAAGCTGTGCCTGCATCGTAGGGCGAAGCTTCCACTTGGCTGATGCGGCTCCATTGCGGCAAATCTTTTGGCGTCACATTCGCCCATGTCTTGCCGTCGTCACGCGTAAGCTGAATCAGGCCATCGTCCGTTCCTACCCAGAGCAGTCCTTTGGCGACCGGCGATTCAGCGAGAGCAAAAATCGTGTCGTAGTACTCGGTGCCAGAATCGTCCAGCGTAATGGTCCCGCCGGAAACTTGTTGCTTGCTCTTATCGTTGCGCGTGAGATCGGGACTGATCGCCTCCCAGTGCGCGCCACCATCGGTCGTCTTAAACAATCTTTCGCCCGCGTGATACAGAGTGTTTGGGTCGTAGCGTGAGATCAGTACCGGGGCCGTCCATTGAAACCGATGTTCAAGGCCAGAGGCGCCGTGGGCATCGGAAAGCTCCGGTTGCTCGGTGATCGCCTTTACCTGTCCAGTGTGCCGATCGTAGCGCGTGATATTGCCCTGATAGTCGGCGGCATAAACAATATCGGGATCGGATGGATAAGGAGCAATATAACCCGCTTCGCCTCCACCCACGTCATACCAGTCGGAGCGATCAATCGAGCCGTCATCGCTGCGGCTGGCGATGGCCACCGTGCCGCTATCTTGCTGTGCGCCATAAACGCGGTAAGGCGCGTCGTTATCGGTGATCACGTGATAGAACTGCGCCGTGGGCTGGTTGTCCTGGCGCGTCCAATTCTTGCCACCATCGAGTGTGACGGTAACTCCGCCGTCGTTAGCGGCGATCATCCGCCGCGTATCCGTGGGATCGATCCAAAGCCCGTGATTGTCGCCGTGAGGAACCTTGACTTTGTTAAAAAGATGCCCGCCATCGGTCGACTTGTACGTATCAACGTCCATGACGTAGACGACATTCTCGTCTTTTGGATCGGCAACGATGTGCATGTAATACCAAGGCCGCTGCCACAGGCTGTGACTCGGGTTCACAAGTTCCCACGATTCGCCGCCATCATCGGAACGATAAAGGCCGCCATCAGGATTGTGCGCCTCGATCAGCGCATAGATGCGATCGGAGTTCGCGGCAACTGTGATCCCAATTCTGCCGTAAGGCCCCTTGGGAAGGCCGTGTTCTTCCAGTCGCTTCCAGGTCGTGCCGCCATCATTCGAGCGATAAACCCCGCTTCCCGGCCCGCCGCTGGAAAGATTCCACGATGTCCGCCGTGCCTGCCATAACGCGGCAAACAAAATATTCGGATTGTGAGGATCAAAAGCGACATCAATGGCTCCGGTATTCTCGTCCTTATAGAGAACTTTTTCCCAACTCTTGCCGCCATCCATCGTGCGAAACACACCGCGCTCCGTATTCGGGCCATACGGATGTCCCAGCGCCGCTACGAAAGCGATGTCAGAGTTCAGTGGGTTGACAATGACTTTGCCGATCGCGCGCGAGTCGTGCAGCCCAACATTCTTCCAGGTCTTGCCGCCGTCGAGCGACTTGTAGACTCCGTCGCCGTGAGAAATATTGCCGCGAATGCAAGCCTCGCCTGTACCTACGTAGATCACGTTCGGATTCAGCGTAGACACAGCAATGCTGCCAATCGATGACGTTCCTTCCTTGTCAAATACGGATGTCCACGTCATCGCGCCATCGGTCGACTTCCATACACCACCGCCGGTTGCGCCGAAATAATACGTCGTGGGGTCGCCGGGGATTCCCGCCGCGGTCAAAGAGCGTCCGCCGCGAAACGGCCCGATCAAACGGTATTTCATTCCTTTGAAGGGCTTCTCTTCGGGCTTATCCGGCTCCTCTTTCTTTTCAGCAGCGTTCTGATCGGCTGCAGTCGTGGCGTTGGACGGCTCGCTCTGCGTGGGCTTGACCGCTTTGGATTGCCGGTCGGGCTTGGTTTGAGCGAAAGCGGTGCTTATGACCAAGGTTGAAAAGATCACAATTGCCAGACGTACCGACAAGGAAATCGGTGCAGGCATGATTTTTTCTCTGCAAAGCCCTTTATTGCCCATGATGGAGATTTCTCCCGGAAAGTTGCACTGAGAATGGTAGTCCTGTGAAGAGATTCTTGAAAGAGCAGTGGTTAATCGGTAGTGGCTCAGTTGAGCCACTACCGGTTAATCGCCAGCTAGTGGTGACACAACCCGCCCCGCTGGCACTGTCCAGTGATCACTGGCCACCGATTGCCACCGATCATCGGCCACCTTTCTTCATCAACTCTTTTTTTGCGGCGTCGAGTTGCTTGCACTTCTCCGCGTCCACCGTGGGATAAGCAAGATCCATTTCTTCGAGCGCCTCCACCACTGCGGCAGATATCACCAGCCGCGTAAACCACTTGTTATCGGCGGGAACTACATACCAAGGCGCGTGTTTGGTGGCGGTGTTTTGGATCATCTCTTCATAAGCTTTCTGGTAGTCGTCCCAGCACTCACGCTCGTGTACGTCAGCGGCCGAAAATTTCCAATTTTTCTCCGGATGATCCAGCCGGGCCAGAAAACGCTGTTTCTGTTCTTTCTTCGAAAGATGAAGAAAGAACTTGCGGATGACTGTGCCATTTCGCGCCATGTGCTGCTCGAAATGCCTGATATCTTCGAAGCGCTCATCCCAAATATGTTTCGTCATCAGCGACGGCGGATTCCTCTGAGCCTTCAACACGTCTGGATGCACGCGAACAATCAGCACCTCTTCGTAATACGACCGGTTAAAAATTCCGATGTGTCCACGTTCCGGCAGACAACACGTCGTGCGCCATAGAAAATCGTGCTGCAATTCCTTGTCCGAAGGCGCCTTGAACGAGTACACCTGACAACCCTCTGGATTCACGCCCGACATCACGTGCTTGACTGCGCCGTCTTTGCCCGCTGCATCCATCGCCTGGAAAATCAGTAGCAAGGACCAGCGATCCTGTGCGTAAAGCTTGTCCTGCAACTCAGCCATTTTGGCAATGTCCTGTTGCAGAGTTTCTTCCGCATGCTCTTTTGAATGCAAGTTCGCAGTGTCCGCCGGATCGTAATCTTTCAGTTGAAAATGCTTCCCGCTGTCGATGCGATAGGACTGAGCCAGCTTCTTAGTCTTCAATTCTTATACACTCCGTTTTCCGTTGACCACCTCACACGCCGACCGGTTTCTCGATCGCCACCGGCAGCTTCGCTTGCTGCCAGGCATCAAATCCACCCGTCAGGTTGATGACGTTGCGAAAGCCTGCCCGCTGCAACAGGCTGCAAGCGATCATACTGCGATACCCTCCCTTGCAGTGAACCGCAACCGGCATGTCGCCGTCGATTTCCGGCGGCGAAATTCTGAAATTATCCAGCGGCCACCAATTTGCCCCCTCAATATGTCCACCTTCCCACTCCGCTTCGCGGCGCACATCGAGTACCTGCACTTTGCCCTGGAGCAACTGCTGGCTAAGTTCGTTCACATTGATTTCAGCGGTCTTTGCCAGCGCGAGCCCAGCTTCCTCCCAACCGCGGATTCCTCCCCGCAAATAGCCCGCAATATTCTCCATCCCGATCCGCGCCAGCCGCATGCGCGCCTCAGAGATTTGATCGCCCGAATCGCCAATCAGCACCGGCCGCGATCCCAAACCCAGGATCGCGCCGGCCCACGAAGCAAACTGTCCCGAAAGTGCAATGTTGATCGATCCCGGCACATGTCCGGCGCAAAATTCTTCGCCAGTCCGAATATCGACGGCGACCTCGCCCTGTTCCAGCAGCGCTTTCAACTCTGGGGCATCAATAGCAGGAATTTCCGGCAATTCCGACAAAGCCGCTGCTCCTGAACGGTTGATCTCCGCATCCTGTGAGAAATATTCCGGACGCGCCGGCAAATTCGCCGTCAACTGCTTCACAAACTCTTCTTTCGTTTTGATCTGCAACGCGTAGTTCGTCAGCCGCTCGGTCCCAATGGTCGACGAGCGCTCCGCCCGCATATTGCGACCGCACAGCGACCCAGCTCCGTGCGCCGGATACACGAGAACACTGTCGGGAAGCGTCAGCAGTTTATTGTGCAGGCTGTCGTAAAGCATGCCCGCCAGTTGCGTGGGACTATATTGCCTGGAGAGGTCCGGGCGACCGACATCGCCGAGAAAAAGCGTATCCCCGGTCAGGACCGCCCAGGGGGGTTCAGATTCTCCGTGAGAAGATTTTTCCTGATCGGTGACCACCAGGCAGATACTTTCCGGCGTGTGTCCCGGCGTCTCCACCACACCGATCGACAACTTGCCCACCTTCAACTCAAACCCATCGTGGACCGCCACATGAGGAAAGGTCGCACCCGCTTGCGACCCCATATAAATCTTCGCTCCAGTCCGCACCGCCAGTTCTTTGTGGCCGGAGACAAAATCGGCATGAAGATGGGTCTCAAAAATGTGCCGTATCGCGACCGAATGCTCTTTCGCCGCCTGGAGATAAATCTCCACATCGCGCTGCGGATCGACTACGATCGCCTCTCCGTCCGAAGCCAGCATGTAGGAAGCGTGCGACAAACATCCTAGATAGAACTGTTCGAAGTGCATGGCAAGGCTCCTCACCGAACCTGCAAGTGAATGCTAAACAACTTCCAGGAATTTGGGTAGCGCCGCGGATCCAGGCGGCCAGGCATTGCTATCTTAAGGACAACGGTAGGAATCGCAATACTCTCGTGGCGGCCTTGCCGGTGGCTACGCCGGAAGCGGCGCAAGAAACTCCAGCCCAAAACAGAAACCGTCGCGCGAACGCACAATCGCGGTCGTTTTTGAGTGACAGGCGGTGTCAAACTGAATTTCCAAAACGTCGCCCGGATTCAGCAATGCCCCGGCATACAGGACCATGCCGCCCTGACTCAGCTCCGTACCTCGGCCCGGAATGACGGTCGTCGAGAAACCTCGGGCAGTGACAACTCGAACCGGAAAATCTGCGGGCAAACGCTGCCAGCGGCGGGTGTTGGGGGGAGCCAGCATCACATCCGCATCTTTGCCGATCATTGATTGAGCTTCAAATTACCAAGGGCCAGCAGCAGCGCCATCCAGCGGACCATCGCAGCATGGCCGTTTTCACCGATGAGTGCAGAAACTTGCACGCCGCAATTTCCCCCCCAAAAGCGGTAAAATGCCTGAGCCCTGCATGGGCGCGCCATGGAGAATCCGGGATCACCCAAAAAACTGGCTGGCCGCTATGAAGTGAGGGAAATCCTCGGCCAAGGCGGCATGGGCCTCGTCTACCGCGCCTACGACACGGTTGTGCGCCGCGAAGTTGCGGTCAAGACCATCCTCGATATTCCCGACCCCGCATCCCTGCAGCTGTTCTACAAGGAATGCGATGTGCTCGCCTCAATGAGCCATCCCAACATCGTCGAAATCTTCGACATCGGAGAGTTTGAAGAGGACGGCAAGAAAAAACCTTACTTTGTGATGCCACTGTTGCCCGGCACAACCTTGGATCACTTCATCCGCAAAGCGAGTCACCGCCTGACCGTCGAGCGCACCATCGAAATCATCTCCCAGACATGCCGTGGTTTGCAGGCGGCGCACGAACGCGGTCTGGTACACCGCGATCTGAAGCCCAGCAACATTTTTGTAATGGAAGACGACTCGGTGAAGATCATCGATTTCGGCGTGGCGCACATGGCCGACAGCCATACCACGCGCGCGCAAAAGGGCACTCTTCTTTATATGTCGCCGGAACAGATTCAGTTGAAGCCGTTGTCGGCAGCGTCAGACGTTTTTTCATTGAGCGTGGTTTGTTATGAAGCTCTCACCGGCCGGCATCCTTTCCAGCGCAGCCGCGCCGATGAAGTTGTAGACGCAATCCTGAATCAGAGCGCTCCCCCAGCATCCGAAGTGAATTCCACCGTGAACCTGCCGATTGGCCGCGTTGTACACAAAGGTATGGCCAAGCAGGCGTGGCATCGCTTCGCGAGCGCGAAAGAGTTCGGCGAAAGTTTAGGCAAGGCGTTGCGCAACGAGCCGATTGAGTTCTTCGATCCCGAACGCACGCGCCCGCGCGTGCAGCGCGCGACCAAAGCACTGGAGGAAGGCGACTTTCAGTTTGCCGGAGAAATTCTTGGCGAGTTGGAAGCCGAAGGCCATATGGACACGGCGATCGGATCGCTTCGCCGTCAGCTCGATAATGCAGTCCGCCGGAAAACTTTAGCACAGTTGCTGGATGCCGCACGCGCGCGATTTGAAGAAGAAGAAGACCCGCTGGCCTTGCAGAAATTGCAGGAAGCTTTGCAGATTGAGCCGGACAATGCGACGGCTCTTGCGCTGAAGAGCAAAATTGAAAATCGCCGCAGCGAGAAGCAAATCGAAGGTTGGTATCGCCTGGCGCGGCAGCACATCGACAATCACGCGTATCCGCATGCGCGCGAGGCGCTGCAAAATGTGCTGCAACTGCGTCCCCGCGAGGCCCGTGCTCTTCAGTTGCTGGCGGATGTAGACCGGCAGGAGCAGGACTACAAGAAAGTCCGGCAGGAAAAAGAACAGATTCATCGCGCCGCCATGGACGCCTGGCATAAAGGCGACGTCAGCAGCGCGCTGGCCAAGTTGGGCGTCGTGCTCGAACTGGACCGCCGCGCTCCCGACACAATGAACCGCGAGAGCGGAGCCAGTTACCAGAGCTTCTATAACGAAGTGCGCTCCGAGCACGATGCCATGAACACGGCATACGCGGAGGCGCGGAAATATCTGGCGGACCATAACTTTGCCAAGGCAAGCACGCTGTGCAAAGACTATCTGGCCAAGTATCCGACCAATGCGATTTTCCAGGCGTTGCGTTATGACATCGAAGAACAACAGCGGCAGGAACTCTCTGCGCTGATCGCATCTGTCGACCGTCAGGTGGAAGGCGAACCAGATCTCGACAAGCGCGTCAACATTCTGCGCGAAGCGCTCGACGCTCATCCCGACGAATCGCACTTCCAACGGGCACTAAGCCTCGTACAGGACAAACGTGACTTGGTAAACTCCATCGTCTCTCGCGCTCATCTGCACGAGGAACAGGGAGCCTTCGGCGACGCGCTGAACGATTGGGAAATTCTGCGGACTATCTATAACCAATATCCCGGCCTGAAGTTTGAAGTGGAACGCCTGCAGAAGCGACGTGACCAGCAGGTCCGTATTGAAGCAAAGTCCAAGCTGATTGAACAGGTCGATTCGTGTCTCCACTCCGGCGATTACGCGCATGCCTTCGATCTCTTACAAAGTGCGGTCGTCGAATATCCCAACGACACAGAATTGCAGGAACTGGAAAAGCTGGCGCAGCAGGGCGTTCAGCGCAAAACCGAAGCCCAGCGGCTGATGACCGAAGGGCAAGACCTTTGCGGGCAGGAGAAATCAAAGGAGGGCATTCAGCTATTACGACAGGCCTATGAATTGGATGAAAACAATTCCCTGTCGCGGGCCGTATTGGCCAATGCCCTGGTGGAACACGCCCACGCGATCGTCGAAAGCGACTGGCAGGAAGCGGAGAAACTTTCGCGAGAAGCCTTCGACCTGAATCCGTCGCATCCGATGGCGAAGACGCTGCGTACTCAGATTCTCGACCAGAAGCGCGAAAGCTTTGTGGGCGATTGCGTTTCGCAGGCACGCAAGCTGCAAGGTTCCGGAGAACTGGCGGCAGCGCTATCGCGCGTTGAAGAAGGACTTTCGACCTATCCGCGCGAACCGCGTCTAATCCAGATTCAAGAAACGGTGCAGCGCGACTTGCAGACGCAAAAACGCCAAACTCGCAGGCGCGATCTGGAAGAACTGCGGCGATTGGAGAGTGACATTCCGTCCGCGGCTGACCCCGAAGCCAAGCAGGCATTGGCCTCGCGCGCCCGCGAACTCGCGGACAAATACGTGGACGATGAAGAACTTTTGTCGACCGTGAATGGCGTTTTGGAAAAGCTAAGTCTTCCGGGAGTTACCGGGACACGAGCGAGTCAGGACGCAAGTTCCGGCAGTGCAACCTTGTCGTTCGCGGCTCCTGCGACGATGGAAATCGATTCTCCCTCGCACACTTCACCAGACGCGACCGCTGTATCTCCAGTCCCGGCCCCTCCACCGAAAGTTCCCGTGCCTGCGCCCGTTACCGCGAAGAACTCGGCTCCACAAACCGCGCCTGCAAAGCCTCCTTCGACAAAACCCGCGAACAAGCAAAGCAGTGCTGGGCCACCCAGTCGCCTCCCCGTTCAGAGTTCCAACGTCGGAAAGATGATTGCGGCGGCAGCAGTCATTCTACTTGTGTTGATAATTTGGCTTTTCGCGCGAGGACATAAGCAAACAGCGACTGCGCCCGCACCGGAAGCGCTTCCACCGCAAGAGACAGCTACGCAACCGCTGCCGGTTGCGGCACCAGCCGAACCCGCTTCCGCCGGATTCAAACTCTCCTCTGACACGGGAACAGGAAAAGTATCTTTCGATGACGCTCCTCCGGCGGACCTTCAAGACGCGCAATGGGCGATGGATAAGGTTCCACCCGGAGATCACGCCATAAAATTCGCCGGACCTGCGGGCGGTGCGTCGTTCACATTCTCGGCCGCCACAGGCGCGTTGCCTGTTGTAAAAGGGGCCCTCACGGCGAAAGGAATTCTGGCTGTCGTTGTCAGCAGCATGGGCGACCACGTCCACGTCTACTCGAGTAATTCGTCGGCGAAACTGAGTTTTGATGGACAACCGGCGCTCGCTCTGACCTCTGACGGAGTCGATCTTTCCTCCGTCACCACCGGAGCGCATGAATTAACTCTGATTCAGGGCGGCGACCAATACAAACTTCCCATTGAAGTCGACGCCGCCCCATCGCTCGCCACATTTTTGGAATCCGGACAGAATGTCGGAACCCTCGTCGTAGTTTCCGGGCAGGACAAGGCCAAAGTCTTTCTCAACGGAAAAATTCTGCCTCATGCAATGCACAACGGACGCCTGCGCATACCGAACCTGGCGCCGAAAGACTACACAGTTCGCGTCGCAAAAGACGGCTTCGATGAAGTACCTGAACAGAAAATTACGATACATAAAGGCGAAGAAGCCAGGCTCGTATTCAATCTTCAGCCCATGGCGCACATGGCTTCCCTCTCGATCCACGGAGCACTTCCCGGAGCCGCTGTATTTATTGACCAGGCCGCAGGTGGATCAGTACAGCCTGACGGCAGTTATAACTTCTCTTCGGTTAGTCCCGGAGATCACGTAATCGAACTTCGCAAGGACCGATTCAAGCCGAGACAGGTTAAGAAACATTTCGTCGCGGGAGCGGCCGTTTCGCTTACCAGCGCAGATGTAGCTTTGGAAGCAGCTCCGGCCGAGTTACGAATTACGTTTTCTCCACCCGATGCTCAAGTGACTCTGAGCAAAGGTTCCGAACCGCCGGCCAAAGTGACCAGCGGCACTCCGTTGAGCCTGGGAGCCGGCTCTTACACTCTTTCCACTCGCACTGCGGATAACTTTATCCGAACGTCAACCGTGGAAGTAGCCGCCGGTCAGTCGCGGAGTCTGGATTTGCAGTTGGCCCCGAGCGGCATGTCGAAGTGGGACGATCCCGCAAGTTGGAAGCAAGACAAGGGATCGTTCACGCGCAAAGGCGGCGATTTTGTGCTGTATGGCGTTTCGCCCACGTCGGGCACATTCATCTTTTCTGCCATGCTCAACAAGGGCCACCGGCTGCAGTGGGTGCTCAACTACTCCGACCCGAACAACTACGATCTCTTTCAGATTGACGACAACAATTTCTATCGTACGGTAATTCGCAACGGCGAAAAAACCAACGACCTGAAACTCCCTCACAAGAGTGAAAAGAAGAGCTTCCGCACCGTGCAGATTCGTGTAAGTCCCACCGAAATCGTTCACCAGATCAAACAAGGCGACGTCTGGACAGTCCTCGACCGCTGGACCGAAGCCGGCACAAATCTCTCCTCCGGCAAGTTCGGTTTTTATCTTCCCGGCGGCGATCAAGTTTCGCTCTCCAGCTTCAGCCACTACGTGGATCTGAACCTTCGCTGACAAGCCAAGGAATTGCCCTATTCTTTTCACGGACAGCAAAATTTGAGATTCTCTTACCGCATTGCTAACCCAGACCCGCGAAGCCCTTTGAGGGGACGGAAACAGCGTTTCGCACTATTTTCGCAATCAGCGATAATCGAAAAATAGCGAGATTGGCTATTCGCACAGAGTTTCGTAACCGGTTGCGAACGGCATCTTAATCCGTGCGTGGCGTCGCGCTGGCGAGCACGAGAATTGTTCCGGCAAACAGCAGCGTGTCGAAGAAATAATTGATCCCCTCAACTTGGACGTCAGTGCCCGGGTCGGCCAGCGCCGCGATCAGGATCGGCCCATAAATGAATAAGACCAGCAGCACAAGCCAGCCCCCGAGGTACGTTGCCGCTATGCGCATTTTCCTGGCAAGCAGCATGGCTGCCCCGGCAACGAAGAGAATTGCGCCCGTCAGATAGCTAATGAGCAGTCGCGCGGGAATCCATACGGGCATCAGTTTTTCAAGCGGTACTCCGGGGACGTTCGCTGGATGCAGAAAATGCTCAACCCCATAAAATATTGCGGTGATCGCGAGCACTACGCGGCCCACGGTTATGAGCTTGCTTTTGTCTGGCCAGCGCATCGCATTTCCCGCAAGAATCCAGCCTCCGGCGCCGAACGCCATTTCGCGGAGGGTAAGCGTCCATCCAAACCTGTCTCTTGGGTTGGCAAGAGATCCCGGGATGTCCAACATCGCTACAAAAAGAAACATCGCGATCCCGAACAACAGGCCGGACCAGCGCACCTGAATTTTTGTGGCAATGCTCAAAGACGCGGCCAGCAGCGCAAAGCCGAAGAAATACGCCCAAAACAACCGCCACGGCATATATGAGGGCACCATGGGCGTGAGGGATTCGGCAGCCGAGAGATGCAGCGCGCCGAAGACCGCCAAGGGGACGGCGAAACACAAATTGCTCAAGGCTACGATCTTGTCGATACCGCCGGCCCGCGCAATATCGGTCTTCGCAGCCCACAGAGCGATCAGGAAAAACAGGATGCCGGCGCCGCACATCGAAACCACTGTGCGAGAGAACCCAAAAAATGCGGTGAGAATGGTTGCGTGCATAAGCGTGTGCCGCCCGAGTAGATCGGAATCAACGGCTACGATGGATTAGACAGGATAATCGCACGCAAATGTACCACGCCAACCAAGCTATGGGACGAACTGCGGTTTTCCCGATCCAAAATAACTCGGAATGAGGATAGGATAGTGGACTACTTTTGAAATGAAAGTAGCCCACTGCTGGAGTTCATACCAATTTCATTGCTCTTTTGCTAAACGACCTCAG
Organism: Candidatus Sulfotelmatobacter sp.; assembly: GCA_036513255.1. Taxonomy (GTDB): domain Bacteria; phylum Acidobacteriota; class Terriglobia; order Terriglobales; family Acidobacteriaceae; genus Sulfotelmatobacter. Next base: position 88,508 of record DATBZH010000095.1, read on the forward strand.
GCGAGATTGTAGCGATCAAGATTCATGACCTTGTTCCACGCAGCCGCAAAGTCCTTCACGAACGATTCTTTCGAGTCGTCACATGCATAGACTTCTGCGAGCGCCCGGAGTTGGGAGTTCGAACCAAACAAAAGATCGACCCGCGTGGCGGTCCACTTGATTTTGCCCGTCTTCCGGTCACGCCCTTCTAACAGGCCTTCGGAAACGCCTTCGACTGTGGTAGAGGCCTGCCACTTCGTATTCATGTCGAGCAAGTTGACGAAGAAATCATTAGTCAGCGTTTCGGGGCGGTCGGTGAAGACACCGTGTTTGGCCTGCCCGAAGTTTGCATTCAGAGCGCGCATGCCGCCGATTAGAACCGTCATCTCGGGGGCAGTCAGTGTCAGCAACTGCGCCCGATCCACGAACAACTCCTCGGCCGACAGTTTCTGTCCGCGTCGGAGATAGTTGCGAAAGCCGTCAGCCTTCGGCTCCATTACCGCGAAGGAGTGAACATCGGTCTGCTCCTGTGAAGCATCCGTGCGTCCGAGCGAGAACGGAATCTTCACTTCGTGTCCGGCCCTTTTCGCAGCTTCTTCCACGGCTGCGCCGCCGCCAAGAACGATCAGGTCGGCAAGCGAGACTTTCTTCCCTTTGTTCCCGTTAGACTGCGAGCTGTTGAACTCCTTTTGGATCGCTTCCAGCTTCGGCAGAACCTTGGCCAGTTCGACCGGCTGGTTCACTTCCCAATCTTTTTGTGGCGTGAGGCGAATGCGCGCCCCGTTCGCCCCACCGCGCTTGTCGGATCCGCGGAACGACGCCGCCGATGCCCAAGCAGTCGTGACCAGTTGGGAGATCGACAGTCCGGAGTTGAGGATCTTGGCCTTCAAAGCTGCAATATCCTGCTCCCCGATCAATGGATGATCCACGGCGGGAACGGGATCTTGCCAGATCTGAGGTTCCTTCGGTACGAGCGGCCCAAGGTATCGCGGGATCGGCCCCATGTCGCGATGCGTCAGCTTGAACCACGCCCGCGCAAACGCATCTGTGAACTGTTCCGGATGCTCGTAGAAGCGCCGTGAAATCTTTTCGTATGCAGGATCGAACCGCAGCGCGAGGTCCGTCGTCAGCATAGACGGTGCATGGCTCTTTGAGCGATCGTGCGCATCCGGCACTGTGCCGTTGCCTGCGCCATTTTTCGGTGTCCACTGACTTGCGCCGGCCGGGCTCTTCGTCAGTTCCCATTCGTAGCTGAACAGGTTCGTGAAGAAGTTGTTGCTCCACTTTGTAGGCGTTGTGGTCCAAATGACTTCCAGGCCGCTGCCGATCGTGTCTCCGCTGTGACCTTTGCCAAGTTTGTTCTTCCAGCCAAACCCTTGATCCTCGATGCCGGCACCCTCTGGCTCGGCGCCCACATAATCCGCGGGAATGCCGGCGCCGTGCGTTTTGCCGAATGAATGTCCTCCGGCAATGAGCGCAACTGTTTCTTCGTCATTCATTGCCATGCGGGCGAACGTCTCTCGGATATCGCGTGCGGCAGCGATGGGATCCGGCTTGCCGTTCGGCCCTTCCGGATTCACGTAGATCAGGCCCATTTGCACGGCAGCGAGCGGATTCTGAAGATCACGGTCGCCGCTGTAGCGCTCGTCTGCCAGCCACGTGCCCTCCGGTCCCCAGTTCAACTCTTCGGGCTCCCAGACGTCCGCGCGGCCGCCGCCAAAACCGAACGTTTTGAAACCCATCGAATCGAGGGCGACGTTGCCGGCGAGAATCATGAGGTCGGCCCACGAAATTTTCCGGCCATACTTCTGCTTGATCGGCCACAGCAACCGGCGTGCCTTGTCGAGGTTCACGTTGTCGGGCCAGCTATTGAGCGGCGCAAAGCGCTGCTGCCCGGCTCCAGCCCCGCCGCGGCCATCGCCGATACGGTAGGTGCCGGCGCTGTGCCACGCCATACGAATGAACAGCGGCCCATAGTGCCCAAAGTCGGCGGGCCACCATTCCTGCGAGTCCGTCATCAAGGCATTCAAGTCCTTGATCACGGCACTCAGATCGAGCGTCTTGAACTCTTCCGCGTAGTTGAATTCCTTGCCCATCGGATCGGACAGCGAAGAATGCTGATGCAGGATATTCACGTTCACCTGATTCGGCCACCAGTCGCGGTTGGTAGGCGCGGAAGCACCGTGGTTAAACGGGCACTTGGCTTCGGGCAGGGTGCTTTTGTCTTTAGTTTCGGGAGAAACACTTCCTGATGAGGTCGCGAGCGTATTTTCCATATGTTTCCGTCCTTCCAATACTGATTGAGTACTGCGTAAGAAATTATTTTTTGGCGCTGCACCGGCGGCAGAGGCCAAAGACCTCGACTAAGGGCTGCGTCAGATCAAAGCCGTCCGGCAGATGCCGGGACAGCCGTTTGAAATCGATGAACTCTCCTTCAATGTCCTGCACCGACTTGCACCGGGAGCAGACCAGATGATGATGAGGTTTGAGATTGCCGTCCACCCGCAACGTCGACGCATGAGGAGTGACCTCCCGCAGCAACCCGCATTCGATAAAAAGCCGCAGATTGTTGTAGACCGTGGCGAGAGAAACGGATGGAATGCGGCGACGGACCGCGGCGTAAATGTCTTCCGGGGAATAGTGCCCGTGGGAAGCGATCACCGCCTCATAAACCACCTGGCGCTGGTGGGTGACCGGCAAACCGTGCTTCGCGGCCAGCGCACGGAACTGTTCATGGGTGAGGCGCATAATTATCGGATGAGAATGATTATAAAACGATAACGAGCAGTGTCAACCGAAATCTGTCCTCTGACTTTGAAGAGGCGGTCGCAGGGCCGGACGGGTGCCTTACTCTGTATTTCGCGTTCTTTGCGAAATTTAGAGCGGTGGTTTTCGCCGGGGCTTAGGCTTCGGCTTGTTCTGTCCCTTGCGATTGAGCGCTACTGCCGTGCGGATGAGATCCTTCAGGGCCGCCTCATTGATCTTGTCGCCTTCGTGGATGTCGATGGCGCGCCTGACATTGCCCTCGAGGCTGGAGTTGAATAGACCGGAAGGATCCTTCAATGCGGCTCCCTTGGCAAAAGTCATCTTGACGACGTTCTTATGCGTCTCTCCCGTGCAGACGATGCCGCCGTGGGAAAAGACAGGAGTCCCCGGCGATGTCGGCTTGACCCACTTCCGCTCTTCGACAATCTCTGGGTCTGCTTCGTGTATGATCTCGCGCACTTTCGCGAGCATCTTCCCGCGCCAGTCTCCCAGCTTCTTGATCTTTTCATCAATAAAGGCTGAAGGAGAGATGAATGCAGAGGCAGGTTCTACTGCGATGGACTTTTTCATGTGCAACTCCTAATTTAGCTGCCCTCAGCGTACGGTTGCAACCTCCGCAAGTGGCAGGAGGCTGGCCCATTCTAAATTTCGCGTTCTTTGCGAAATTTAGAGTGGGGAGACACGGGGCTACGATTAAAGCTTACAAAACCATGCGAGCGCGTTTAAACATTATGAGCGCCGCTAATGTCCCTACCAAAGCTGGAAGGGGCAGAAAGAAAACCAGGAGAACGCTACACAGAAACTGTGTGTTGAAACAACGCGATCCTTGCGGGGGGTGGCCACATAGCAATGACACCACAATACAGACGACAAGCAGAAAGTGTGGCGACAGCATCAATACACCCATAATCCGTTTGCCGACACTCATCTTCCGCCAGGACAGGTAGGCGGCATAGGCCACCCCGCAGAACGCCAGAACAATCAGACACAGAAGCAGCCAGATCGAGCGCATGCAGGCACTATACGAAGGACTGATCGCCCACTCAAGCCAAAACCCAGGGGACCACTCCCGCCAGATATAACTGCTTCGAAAATGTCTTTTATGTGGAGCATCCTGTGAAACCCTGTTGTCTTTTTTGGCGATGAAGCCATTAAGGCTTGCAACCACGCGCAGAGTTACTGTCGATATCCTTCTCCTTGCATTGCCGATGGCGGTCGCACCTACGTTCTGTCTCAATCCCATGCTTCCGATGGGAGTTCCGCTAGTGAGTATGCCTCACCTGATACCAGATCGGAACAAAACCGGCGAGAGCCAGCGTCCCGAGAACCGCGATCCCTGTAACCAGGCCGAGGGTGCTGATCGACTGCGCCGCTATAGGCCTAGCCATCAACCGCCCGTAGGCGATGAATGCGGCGACCCCTCCCAGCACCAGATTCATGGGCAAGAAAAAGCTGTACTCGCCGCGCATGATGTGAAATGCCGCAGCGAGGATCATGACCACGGTCAAGCCGATGGCAGCAAATGGCACAAGCTTCGGTTTGACTCCGGTCATCGCCGGCAAGATCAGGCCGGCACCTCCAAGAAACTCACAGATACCGATGAAGACGAACAGTCCTTGCGGCACGGCGGAGAACCATGCCACGGGTTGATGGAGCGTATGGTTCCATACGTCCGCCCTGTAGCACATGATTTTGCCGAAGCCAGTGAAGCAAAAGAAGACGCCCCAAAGCACTTGCAGCATCCAAAGCGCAGCATTCATAGTCTTCGCTTTGCGAGTCGTCTTGAGTGCGGCACGGGCCGGCTTCTGCAGGCGCGTCGTCACTGAATTGACGTAAGACATCTTTTCCTCCTTTTTGGTTGAACTATCTTTCTGGGCCACGATCCTGTTCATCTTTATGTTCACACTTCAACGCTTCGGTGCATTGGGCGGCCAGTTGGGCGCTTTCACGCCGAACTGCTTGGCGTACTCCGCGTTCAGCCGCTGCCAGCCGGCGAACTTCATAGCATCGCCACCTGCGATGCGGCCGATGGGAGTTCCGCTGAGAAGGTGATCCAGAACATCGAAAGAAATGTGCCACCCGGCAGCACCCATGGACACGAAGCCGCGATTGATCTTGGTCCACAGCGTCAGGCGCGTGCCACCGCCAGAGGTCTCGAGTTCCCACTTCATATCGCCGTACTCCAGCGCCTTGGGAGCTTCGACTCGCGTCACTTTTGTCTCGATCGGTTTGGGTGCTCCCACCCAGGTAAGCTTCACCGTTCCCACCGCACCCAGGCTCCCATCGGTCACAAAGGGAGCCCACTCGCGCAACTGCGCCGGGTCGGTCAGAGCCTCCCAGACTTTCGCCGGCGCGTGACGCAGTTCTCGGACGAGAATGAGCGTCCACTTCTCTCCGTCTTTTAGTACCCGCGCCAAGTTGGCGGGACCTGGTTCATACATCTGAGGTTCGGTCATCTTCTTCCCCTAGTTGTAATAACACGCCACCAGGTGAACTGAACTCGACAATCCTCACGAGCGAGCGCACCGTGCATGTGATTTTGCCGCAGTACCCCGGTCGAACTCAGATCAACGTGAGCACGGTCCGAACCGCATCGGGCACAATGCCATGGAGAATGGCGGGAATCACGATCCGTGCAATCGGATACACGATCAGCGCCACAGTGACGGCCGCCAGTGCCCACGTGTTGGCTGAGAGGTGCCGTTCAAGAGAATCCACGTGAGCGGACCATAACCGGCACAACTGCGCGGCGCTGGCCGGTCCCGTTGTGTATTGCTCGTGATAAGTCATGTTCTTTTCCTCAACGGTCGTCCTACCAGCGTGCCAGCTGGGTGAGTTGAATCAGGTTGCCGCACGTGTCCTTCAGCATCGCAATGGTCGAGCCGGTCACGTCGGTGGGCGGCATCGTGAACTCGGCGCCGCGTGCCTTGATCCGCTCGTAGTCGTCCTTGACGTCGTCGGTAAAGAACATAGCCGCGGGCTGGTTTTGTTGAAAGATCGCCTGCTGATACGCTTTGGCTGCGGGGTTATTGTTCAGCGCTAGCTGAAGCTCCGTACCATCCGGCTCCTCGGGCGAGGCCACGGTCAGCCAGCGATATGGCCCCTGCGAAAAGTCCGTCTTCTTTGCAAACCCGAGCACTTCCGTATAGAAGCGCAGGGCCTTGTCCTGGTCGTCCACGTATAGGCTGGTCACTTTGATTTTCATTTCGTTTCTCCTTTGTTACATTCGCGGTTTGGGCCGCGGCGTCTTCTCCTTAGTAGTCTTCCTTTTCGTTGGGGTTGACTGATCCATGCGGTCCTTATCCATGCGATCAAGGTGGCGTTCGAGAGCATCGATGTGAGCGGACCAGAACCGGCGGAATTGAGCCAGCCAGGCATCGAACTCCTGAAATGGTTCAGGTTTCAGCCGATAGAGACGGCGTTGTGCATCCACTGTCGACTCCACGAAACCAGCATCTCGCAGCACTCGCAGGTGCTTGGACACGGTCGGCTGCGTCATACGAAGTTGACGCTCGATCTCTCCCACCGATTGTTGGGACGAGACCAGTAGGCTCAATATCGCACGGCGGTTCGGCTCCGCAATGATTTCGAATACAGATTCCACTCCCTTTATATACTCCATATAGCATATACGTGTCAAGGCATATTTAAGCAGGGGGACAAGGCAAGCCCTGACGATACGTTGACGATTGCCACGTTCGGTTGCGCTTTCAACAGAATCAGGAACTGCTTCACGATGCGCACCGGTCCTACGAGGTTGGTCTCGATTTCCCTGCCGATGTCATCCAGGCCGCCTTTGCCCTGATGACGCCGGTATTGTGATCAGGATGTTAAGTGCCGGATATTTTCGGCTAACGCGATCGTAACGCGACGCGGGTTTTCTTCGCCTTCTTCGTGGTTTTCTTTTTAGCGGCCATTCGCGCGATCAAGCACCGGAGCGTAGGTGCGGCAAAGCGGGGCGCAGCCGTCTTTTCCCGGCTATGTTTCTATCGAATTCGCGTAGATCAGATGACGTACCTTCGGGTCGGCGGCGACGTAACTGGATAAGCGTTGCTCCACTTCGCGGTCCGCTTGGGTCTGCCGTTCGTGTTGACGCAGATGTTCTGCCCATGAATTCACGAGAAATATCTCCAGATATCGATCCGCGACTTCGGTGTCACGAAATATCCCCCATCGATATGCGCCATCGCGACGTCGTATGCGACCATATTGGTGAATCGCCGCCACGAACTCCGCCTCGCGTTCTGGAATGACCGTGTATTCGACCGTAACCAACACCGGTCCCCGGTGAAGGTCGGCTGTAGCCTCTCTGAGGACAACCGGCATGCGCCAGTGGTTCCACGGACTAAGATCCGCGGTCGACTCAGGAAGTTTTGCGTAGAGCACGAACATCAGACTCGCGATTGTTCCAACGCCGGCACAAACAAAAGCGATTCGGATGCCTGCTCGTTGGGCTACCACGCCCCAAGCTGCGCTTCCCAGAGCGAAGCTCCCCTGATAAACCAGGATGAAGATTGCAAGCACTCGCGCTCGTACCCAGTCCGGGGCAAGGTTCTGCACCAGAGCGCTGATCAGGGAAATGAAAGTTACCCAGGCCGCACCGCCAACAAGCATCACAGGAGCAAGTGTGCTCAATCTGTGTAAGCCACTGATCGCTACGATCACCAACCCCAACATCACCACTCCAGTCGAAACAACGACTTCCGTGGACCATCTGGCGCGGGCTGACTGCATTAACAATGCGCCGCCAATCGCCCCCGCCCCAAAGCATCCGAGCAAGATCCCGTATCCGATTGCGGTCTTATTCACGCTCCGGGCAACGGTCGGCAGTAATGCAAAGAGCGCGCTTGAGAAGAACATGACTATGCCTGTCCGAACCACCACGGTGAGGATCGTGGGCGAGTGGCGGACGTTGCGAATGGCGGCGACAGTCGCTCCGGTCAACGTTTCCGGTGGCGCGGTCCGCTTGCGAATCGGCCTCTTCCACCTTGCAACCACCAGAATGACGCCGAAGAACGACACGAAGTTCACGACAAATGCAGTGGCGACACCTGCTGCGGCTATGACTGCGCCCGCGAGTGCAGGCCCAACCGCGCGGGCAAGATTGAATTCGATCCCGTTAAGCGCCGATGCTGCTGCAAGGTCGTCCTTGGACACCAGTTCAGGCAGAATTGCGCGCCACGTCGGTGTTTCGAACGCATCTCCGGCGGAGAGCGCAAACGTCAATACGAGCAGCAGCCAGGGCGACATGAAACCAGCGATGGTCAAGCCTGCGAGAAGCAGGGCTACGCCCATCATCCACGACTCGGTGGCTAGAACCAGTTTGCGGCGGTCAAAAATATCGCCGGCAGAGCCCGCGGGAAGGGCCAGTAGAAGGTATGGTAGCGAAGAAGCGGTCTGGGTGAGCGCGACGTAAATCGGCCCGGCACCGAGTGACACCATCAACCATGCAGCCCCAACGTTCTGCATGAAAGTGCCGATATCGGAAACCACATCTGCGACCAACAGATTGCGGAAGGTCGACACACGCAGAGGTCGCCACAAGCTCGATGAGCCCCGCGCCCTCAAGTTCTCTTCAGCGGTATCGGTCAACCGGCCTTGCCCCCTTGCCCCTGTCTCGCAGCCGGTAGCCACGATGCGAGCGCTACGACCGTCAGCGCGCCCAATCGTCAGGCGTTGATCGAGCGGGAAACTATTATTGATTTAAGGCAAATATCCGTCGCTTCTCCACTGCCTGTAAAGGACCAAATGCTCATTGCTCCAGTAAGGGCCACCGGGAGGCATGGATTGGTTTGTCAGACTTTGCTCGACAGCTTGAGCATTGCCGTGATCGTTTGAAGGATCCGACATATAGGTGTAGTTGTCGAGCAGAACGTTATATTTGTTCATGTGGTCGATATCAATCTGCCTGAACAGCGGTTTAATGTCCCTCGCGAAGGAAACTGACATTTTTCTCTCTCCCGTCTTAATATCGTTCATCCTGTACAGACGTGGTCCGTCGCTTCATTTACTGGCCTGTAACTAATACCATGCGCCCACTCCTGATTCTCAAGGGATAATCGTCTATTTCCACATCCCACTTAGAGAATGTCCTTCACGACCCATCTCTCGCCCCGAGGGCAACAAAAATTGGGTCGAGCGGCTGGATCATATCACTCTCGTCCCCAATCATCATGCAGGTACAAGACGGCTTCTCCCGCCTCTTCTGCGAGTTCGTGCATCCTCACGAATTCCCGCAACGACGGATTACGAGTTCTGTTTGTCTCATTGCTGTTGCAGTTCACCTCATGCGGCGGAGATCTGGGATCCTCTGGTCTCGACAACATTGTGCGCCGACGCCGCGGATGAGAACATCACACAAGGTAGGTGAATATTGGAGCCAAACAACAACCGAAGCAGTGACGCTGGAGGAACCCATGGAAGACGAACAAATACGTGAAGCTCTGAATGCGCACTGGCACGCGTCGGCAGTCGGCGACGCAAACGCGGAACACGATATTTACGATGACGACGCCATTTGCGACTATCCCCAGTCAGGCGAGCGAATCCTCGGGCGCAGCAATTTGCAGGCCTTGCGGAGTCATCATCCCGGCAAGCCGTCAGGTTTCGACGTTAAGCGAATTCTCGGGAAAGGTGATCTCTGGATCACGGAATACACAATCACTTACCAGGGGCGGCCGGCATACACAGTGAGCATTATGGAGTTCCGCGACGGTAAGGTCGTGCACGAGACACAGTACTTCGCGGACCCCTTCGAGGCTCCGGCCTGGCGGAAGCAATGGGTTCAGCAAATCACCTGACGTCGCGAGCTGCCTCACTTGTCCCGCTCTACGCTGCCGCCGCGGCTTTTTGAACTGCATTTGCGGCGGCACGGATTACATCAATCACCAAGTCGGGGTGGGAGAGCATGGGAACGTGGCTGCTGGCGACCTCAGTCACTTTGGCGCCCATCCGCTTGGCAACGAACCGTTCCATGTCGGGGTGGACGGTGCGGTCGTTTTTGCCGACATGTACCAGCTTGGCTTCGATCTCCAGGCAGTTCCTTCGACTTTCGCGCTGAACAAGTCGGGTTTGGGGACGCCCTGAGTCCTACCTGCCCAGCACCTTGGCTATGAATCGAAATCGATGACATTGGAGCGAAACGGGTGAACGATGGATGTGGCAATGAGCTTGTCTGCTGTCCACACCTGGTAGCTCGATGGTGGCAGAGACTGAAGGGAGATCGACACTAGAAGAGCAAGGACGGGCGGATGACTTCCCGTCCAATTGAATGAACGTTGTGAAGGGAGCTTCAGGTGAGGTCTGCAGAGTCTTATCTGCTGTCGGCGAAGAGTTCTTGTGCATTGCGACCTCCCCTGCATTACGACCGGCTGTGCAAAGCTAACGGTTGGAAAAGCTGGCCATGAATTAGATTCGAGGCCAGCCCATTGCTCTCAGGTAGCCACAACGAGACCGCCTGCGGCACGAATCACCTCACCGGTGATCCAGGCTGATTCGTCTGATGCCAGGAACACTGCCAGCGGCGCGATATCCGTGACGCGGCCGAGCCGGCCGAGCGGTGTTTTCCCAGCCAGAACGGCGCCGGCCCCGCCCCCATAAGTCCCCGCGGCTACATTGCCTTCGGTTTCTGTATGACCCGGAGCAATGGCGTTAACGCGTATCTTCCGCGGCGCCAGTTCGAGCGCCAATCCCTTGGTCAATGTTTCGATGGCGCCTTTGGTGGAAGCGTACAGCAGAGCTCCAGGCACCGGATGCGAGCCGACGATAGAGCTGAGATTAATGATGCTCCCGCCGTCGGCCCCAAACCGCTTGATCGCCTCCTGCACGGTGAGAATCGCCCCGAGAACGTTGATGTCGTAGTGGAGATGAAAGCTCTGTTCCGTGATCTCCGCGAAGGCACCGAAACGGAATACCCCGGCGTTGTTGACCAAGACGTCCAGTCTTCCGAAGGCAGAATCCACTTTCTTGAATAACCGCGCGACCTCTACGGCCTTCGACACGTCGGCCCCAACGGCGATCGCCTCGCCTCCGTTTTTGGTGATCGCCTGAGCGACGCGTTCGGCGCCCTCCCTGTCGGAGGAATAGTTGACGGCCACGCGCGCTCCCGCAGCGGCCAATGCTGTTGCAATCCCGGCGCCTATGCCTTTGGAGGCGCCCGTTACTACTGCCACTTTGTTAGGCAGTCCGCTCATATTTACTCCCCGTACCCCGAACGTCCATCGCTGTGAATTGCACCTCGCGCGTATAAAAATTCGGATCGCCGATTACATTGTGAGGACGGCGCGAAACCGGGCCCTGCCCTCCGCAACCCGTTCATAGGCCTTGGCGGCCTCTGCCAATGGGTAGGTCTCGACAATCGTTTTGACTTTCCTTTGCGCCACGAAATCAAGAGCTTCGTAGAGATATTCGGGGCCGTTCTGCTGACTGCCAATGATACGGATGCGCTTCATGATGAGATCCATCAGCGAGACGGAAAGTGGCTCCGCGTCCGCGCCCATGGCGATCAGCCGGCCGTCTGGCCGTAATCCCTGAATGCTGTCCACCATGGACTTCGTCGAATTGGAAGTGCTCAGGATGATGTCGGCACCGCCCGCTGCGGCAAGGGTCTTTCCGTCGCGGACTATTTCATCCGCGCCGAGCTCGTGGATCAACTTGTCCTTATCAGGGGAGTGGGAAATGGCGATGGTCTCAAAGCCCGCTGCCTTCGCGTACTGCACTGCAAGATGTCCAAGGCCGCCGATTCCAAGCACGGCCACGCGTTCGTGCGGCTGGGGATCGGCCCAGCGCAGCCCGCTGTAAACGGTGTAGCCCGCGCAGAAGATCGGCGCTGCTTGCTCGTAGGAAACTTTGTCGGGAATCAGATAGGTTGCGTCGGCATTCATCAGCATGTACTCGGCGTGGCCGCCTTGTGCCTCAATTCCCGTGCCCTTCATGTAAGGACAGAACATTCTGCGGCCACGCTGGCACCATTCACAGCGCCCGCAGGTGGATTGAATCCAGGCGGTACCTACGCGGTCGCCCACCTTCCGCGTCGTGACGTCGGAAGCCATGGCAACGATCTCGCCCACTGGCTCGTGGCCTAAGATTCGGGGAAATGGTCCGGGGAAATGTCCGAGTGTCAAATGTACGTCGGTGTAGCAGATGCCGCTCGCATGCATTTTCACCAGCACCTGATTCGGTCCCGGTTGAGGTTGCGGAACGTCTTTGATCTGCCACGAACTATTCACAGCAGGAACGACTGCAGCTTGCATAACACTTCCTCCTAGCGAAATTCGATGCGAGCGCGTTGGCGGTCGGTGCATGATTTTGCGCGTGAATCGCCAATCGCGCACCGGAGCTAAGATTGACACGGTCTTCAGCCGCCCATTGGGTTCAGGGTTTTCGATCACTCCGATCGATCAGATCTGCGCCCTGCCGCCGTCAACGAATAATTCAATACCTGTGACGAAGCTGGAGTCATCCGATGCCAGAAACAGCGCCGCCTTCGCAACTTCGTTGGGCTCTCCCATGCGTCCCATCGGAATGGTGGACACAATCCGAGCAATCACGTCTGGAGATTGTCGACTCACCAGTGGCGTATTGATCGGACCCGGGCTAATTACGTTTGAGCGGATACGACGGTCCTTCAGATCCGTCGTCCAGGTTCGCACGAAAGAGCGGATTGCAGCCTTACTCGCCGCGTAGATACCGAAGGCGGCAGTGCCCTTAACACTCGCGACGGAACCGTTGAGAATGATGGAGCCACCATCCTGCAATAGCGGTAAAGCCTTTTGCACCGTGAACAGTGTTCCCCTCACGTTAACGTTGAACAGTTTGTCGAAATGCTCTTCGGTGACGGCGCCGAAGGGAACAAATTCGCCAACCCCGGCGTTCGCGAAAACAATATCGATTTGCCCTTTCGTCTTCGCGACGGTCTCATAAAGACGATCAAGGTCGGCCAATTTGGCAACGTCTCCCTGCACGCCAGAGACGTTGCTCCCGATCGCTTTCACGGCCTCGTCGAGTTCCTTCTGCCGACGGCCTGTGATAAAAACAAACGCGCCCTCTTTGACGAAAAGCTTCGCCGTAGCCAATCCAATCCCTTCGGTGCCGCCGGTGATGACAGCGATCTTGCCCTCGAGCTTTTTCGGCATCGTTTTTCTCCGTTGTTGCTGAGTTGTAATCCGACTCACTTGTATGTCGGGAAAGTCTTTCCGAACATGGGACGACCGCTCTTTGACTGTTCTTCCGTCGCTTCATCCTGAATGACGTCCCAATGCTCGACCAGGATTCCGTTTTGAACGCGCACAATATCTGCGGCAATCTAATTCACAGGAGCACCGAAACCACTAAATCGCCCGTGCGCGATCACGAGGTCTCCCTCAGCCATGATGGTTCCCGGTTCGTACTTCAATGTCGGTGGGATGTTCTTGATAAGATTGAAGAGACCGTCGCGGCCGGGTGCGATATGAGCGCTGTGCTGAATGTAGTCAGGCGACCAGAAAAACTCAGCGGCTGCATAATCACGCTTGTTGAACAATGTGTCGAAGGCTTCTAGAACCAGAGCCTTATTTTTCGATTCGATCTTCTCACTCACCACTTTCTTTATTGCCATTTGCCGTACCTCCTCCTAATCTGGCCAATTCCAGCTGACGCCGGCAAGCCGCAGATCCTTAGAGCTTCGACCCACCGTCGACCGGGATACTCGCCCCCGTTATCCAGCGGGCTGCGTCTGACGCCAGGAACGTAACGACGTCCGCAATGTCTTCCGGCTTGCCGATTCGCTTCAATGCTTGCATTCCGAGCGCTGCCTCCCGGCCTGCTTCGGTCTTGGTGAAATTCGACATGTCAGTGTCGATCACCCCTGGAGCGACGGCATTTACGCGGATGCCCCGGGGCCCCAGGATGGCAGCCCAGTTCTTGACCAGAGTCTCTAACGCTCCTTTGGTCGAGGCATAGGCAAGGATCGAAGGGTTGTCCAAACCGGGCTTCCCAACTACAGCGTGCGCCCCGATCGAAGAGATCACGATGATGTTCGAGCCCTCACCGAGGACGGGCAGCAGTTGCTGCACCAGGAAAAATGGGCTCCGCACATTCGTTGCAAAGAGATTGTCAAAATCCTCCACCGTATGATCCTTGATGGTTGCAGCCTTGCTGATTCCGGCGTTGGAAACGAGCACATCCAATCGCTCCCCAACGATCGAGCGAACTTTTCTCGCCAGCAGTGTTGCTCCGTCTGGAGTTCCCAAGTCCGCCTTGATCGCGTCCGCGCGTCCCCCTTTTGCGTGGATGCCGGCGACTAACGATTCCGCATCTTGGGTGGAACGGCCGTAATGAACCAGAACACGCGCACCGGCCTCGGCAAGCGCCGATGCGATGGCCCGCCCAATTCCCCGTGAAGCTCCTGTAACCAACGCGGTTTTAGCTTGAAGTGCAGCCATTCTTACGTACCTCCCTACCGTATTTTTTTCCTTGTGAGTCGGTCAATCTTTCTTCACGTCGAGAGCCGCTCTGCTATTTCATCTACCCGCTCTGGATAGAACGCAACATGCCCCCTAATCTGCACAACAGCAGGAAATGGATCTTCGTATGACCACACGGCATTGACGGACTTCTTTCCTCCAGCAGGAACGCTGTAGTAATTGCAATCACCTTTGTAAGGACAGTAGGTGGCGTGATCCGTTCGTTCCAATTGGGAAAAATCAACGTCCACACCTGGGATGTATTGAACCGGCGGATACGCCGCTTCGTGGAGCGTCAAGGCGTTCCGGGTATCGGCAATCACACGGCCCGCAACGAACACGACAACGCGCGAGGGATTGCGCTGGATGGAAATCGGATGATCTGGACCTGGAAGCTTGACCTGCTTTTCTTGCATTTTTCCAACCTCCCTCTGTTCAGGGCTCGGCCATTCACAAACCGCTCGGCATGCTCGACAGCCCTGGAATTAGTCCGCGATCATTCCCCCATCGACAGCCAGAGAAGCACCGATGATGTAAGAAGCCTTGTCAGAGCCAATAAACACGATGGCATTTGCAATTTCTTCGGGAGTGCCGATGCGCTTATTAGGAACTTGTGAGTCGAGGAAATTTGCTTTGTTTTCCTTCGTTTGGGCAAAGTGGTTGAACATTCGCGTTTCCACGGGACCTGGGCCAACTATATTGACACGAACGCCTGTGCCAGCGAGTTCGAGGGCCGCAGACTTTGTTATGCCTTCCACGGCGTGCTTGCTGCCGACATACACCGACGCGCTCGGGCCACCCACTTTGCCGTACGCAGACGAGATGTTAACGATGCTGCCTTTGCCTTGCCGAAGCATCGCCCGAATCTCGTACTTCATGCTCAGAAGCACACCAAGCACATTGGTGTCGAAGATGGCTTGATAGTTCTCGGTGCTTACATCGGCAGCCGAGCCGGGATTGCCCACGGTGCCGGCGTTATTGACCGCAATGTCGAGCCGGCCAAAACGAGCAATGGTCTTGTCGACGAGGTTTTTGACTTCGTCTTCATGGCGCACGTCGGTGCGTACAAAATCGGCCTCAACTCCGAGGTTGCGCAGCTCAGTGGCCAGTTTCTGACCTTCATCGTCATGTCGACCGGAAACAACCACCCACGCTCCTTCCTGGGCGAAGGCTAAAGCCGTGGCACGTCCGATGCCTGTCAGTGCGCCGGTAATTAAAACAACGGGTGAACTCATAGCGACTACCTCCTAGATCTGAAACCCATGCGGGTCAGGCATGACTTAACGTCCGTCGAACCGCTTTTGGATAACTCAGATCACCTGGTTAGATTGCGAAGTCACGTGTTGGTAGCGGGGCGGGAGCATACTTTGTTAAGCTGGCAGCGATGCCTCACAAGCATGGGAATTGAAAATGGAATTACGACATCTTCGCTACTTCGTCGCGGTTGCCGACGCGGGGAACCTGACTGTGGCAGCACAAAAAATGCTGCACACGTCGCAACCGTCGTTGAGCCGGCAGATTCGAGATCTTGAGGACGAGGTGGGCGCACCACTCCTGACTAGAAGAGCTCGCGGTATCGAACTGACCCCGGCTGGTCGAACCTTTCTTGAACATGCCCGCTCGGTGCTATTGCAGGTTGAAGCGGCAACCGAAGCTGCTCGCCGGGTCGCTGATCCTGCCAAACCATGCTTCTCGATGGGCTTTCTGACCGGCCACGAATTGACGTGGATGCCCGAAGCCCTGCAGATCTTGCGCGACGAACTGCCTAACATCGACGTGATGATATCGAGTCAATACTCGCCGCTGCTTGCCGACAGTCTTTCGAAAGGAAAAATCGATGCGGCCTTTCTTCGACGGGAACGTGGGGCGCCAGACCTGGCGTTCCGCCTTCTCGTCAAGGAGCCCCTGGTGGTGGTCTTGCCTGGCAACCACCGTCTCGTAGCGTTAAAAACCATCAGTCCTCAGGATCTAGTGGGCGAGACATTCGTGACCGTGTCGCACACGGCTCCTGTGCTGCGTGGGCTGATCGACAATTATCTGAAGCGGTCCGGAGTCAAAATCACACCAGCTCACGAGGCGGACCATGTCACCATGGGAATGTCCTTAATAGTGTCCACAGGTGGCGTAGGGCTGTTACCTGCTTACGCAAAGAACTTCTTGCCCTCTTCTGCAACGAGTCGCCCTCTGAACGGAGATACACCCACTGTTGATCTGGTCCTTGGCTACAAAAAGTCGAACCGGTCTCCCATCCTAAAGCTTTTGCTTTCGAGATTGGACGAGTTGGTCGCTCGTGTCTCGAAGAAGACCCGATAAAACTCCAGGTGCGACGAGACAGTTGTAGCTACTTTCACAGGAATCGACATCCGGTTATCCTTCTAACATTTTTGCGACCGTACGGTCTTTTCAACAATCCTACAAGTGTAGGATTGCGGCGACCTCGTGCTACTCGGATATGAAAGCGGCAGTTTGGTGTGCCTGGCAATACACACTTGAGGAGTCAGTGAGGCTCCGCAGACTTTTAATGAGCGACCAAGGTAGTTTCGTCTCAGCCGATCGGTTTCATCCCGATCCCTACACGCAATCTCGGAATGCGGAGCGCACCCTAAACGCTGCCATCGTCCAGGCTGACATCAGCCGAAGCTACGAAGAATATCTGGAGATCTTCGACGAGTTTTATGCCGACGATATCGAGGGAAGCAGCGAGACTATGATGGAACCGCTTCGGGGAAAGGAGAGAGTGCGCTCACTTCTTTTCGGCTTCCTCGTTCCCCTTCATGCAATGGCCGAGGCCGGTGGTGTGTCGATATCCATTCGACACACGGCGATTCCTGGAGATGCTATCGACGAGACCCATTCTGCGTGGACACTGGAGTTGGTCGGAGTGCCCGGCAAAATCCGCACTGTGAACTGGCGCATCTTACGGAAATGGAGTGAATCGCGCGTAGTGCTGGAGCATCATTACGACCGCCAGCAAAGCGGTGAGCCACTGACCGGCGGCCACCTTAGATTCGGTCCGCCTGAGCCTGCCAAAGGCTTTCAAATGCCGTCGTAAACCCACTGGGAGTGGTTACCGAAGTCCGAGCGGGTATTTTAAAATGGTATTCTCCCGCGCCGGCCTACATCAGATGCGACCTGGGACCGGTCGGTCTCATCCAACCGCTTGTATCGTACGGCCAGCGACCGTATTATCGCGAAGTTGGCATTCCAGGAGCAGGGCATGCGCAAAGGCGAGCAAACTCGGCAAGAAATCATTCGTAAGGCGGCCCCGATTTTCAATCAAAAAGGATACGACGGCGCTGCGCTTTCCGATCTTATGCGAGCAACCGGGTTAGAAAAGGGCGGAATCTACCGGCATTTTGGGAGCAAACAAGAGCTTGCGGGAGACGCCTTCGACTATGCCTGGAAACTCGCAATGGATAGGCGCTTCGAAGGCACAGAGCAGATTCGGAATACGGTTGACCGACTCAAACAAATTGTGCGCAACTTTCGAGACCGTCGCACCGGGGTCGTGCCCGGCGGCTGCCCGCTGTTGAACACAGCCATCGATTCCGATGATGGTAATCCGAAGCTACGGGCGAAAGCTCGCTTGGCGCTCAGTTCTTGGCTTGACCGTATGGAATCAATTGCCGAGGAGGGGCAACGACGAGGCGAGATTCGTTCTGATGTCGATTCCGGGAAGTTGGCCACATTGATTGCCAGCACGCTCGAAGGCAGCCATATGGTGAGCCGTCTGCAGAAGAACGAAGAACCTCGTGACCTTGCCGTCCGTCATCTAGAGGAGCACCTCGAAACCAAAGTTCGTGCGCGGAAAGCGAAGCCCGGAGCCGACAAGTCATGAGTACACAAGAAATTCCCTCGCAGGCGAACTTCAGGGAACGAGCAAAAAAGAACGACGTGCCGGTCGCGCGTCTGATTGGATTTGAGGTGAAAGACGTCGCTGACGGGCGGGCGACAGTCGTCTTGGCCGCCGGACCGCAGCATGCAAACCCCATGGGGACGCTGCATGGCGGAATTCTTTGCGATATTGCTGATGCCGCGATGGGTATAGCGTTTGCAAGTACCCTTGCCCCAGATGAATCCTTTACTACCGTGGAATTGAAAATTAATTTCTTTCGCCCGGTCTGGCAGGCACAACTCAAAGCGGAAGGAACGGTCATGCGGCGGGGCCACACGATCGGCTACGTCGAGTGCACCATAACCGACGAGGAGAACCGATTGGTCGCGAAAGCGGCTTCCACGTGTATGGCGCTTCGCGGCCAGAAGGCCACAGGACGGTAATTCTTTTTACGTGTCCCCGGCTTCTTTGATGCAGCAAACTCTGCTTACAGAATAGATCTCTCAGGTTATCCCTCAATAATTTATCCGACAGGTACAAAAAGATTTGGGATTTCAGTTGCCGCTCTGTAGCGCGAGTTCGCGAAATTCGGCGAACCGAGAGAAGATTCCCAGCGTCTCAAGACAGGCTCTGTCATACTCCCGAAGTTCAGATCCTGTTGAGTCTTGCGGATGTGCTTCCAGTTCGTGGGCCAGGAGATCGGCAACGTAGACGGCTATCGAACTGTCGAAACCGGAGTGCGGAATACGAGTGGGATGGTGGTGATGGGCTATAGCTTCAACCGCGAGGTTAGGGATGCCCCACAATCCCAGTAGATACGCACCCATCTCCGCGTGCGAGATTCCCATCAGCTCTTCTTCCGCCTCAAAGGGCTCGCATCTGCGCTCGCGAGCGGAAGAGAGCACCGCGCAGAATTTATCAGGCATTTTACTCGCCAGGATGAGACGCCCGATATCATGCAGCAGCGCAGCCAGGACGGTAATGTCCCGGCCCTTCGGCTCCATGGGCAACATGCTCGCAATGGCCGCCGTGCGTTGTGCATGTGCCTGGATGGCCTCGCAGGTTCCTGGTGGAATGCGTGAGTCTGGCATAAAGACCCTGAAGGCCTCGGAAGCCAAAGCCAAATTTTTCACGGTTTCCATTCCCAAATGCGCGACAGCATTTTTCGGATGGGTGATTGTGCGGGCCAACCCGAAAAAGGCGCTGTTGACAAGTTGCAGCACTTTCGCCGACATGGCGACGTCCTGCTCAATAATCTTCGCCACACTGTCGATGGAAGTGTCGGGATCTTGCACCGCTTGGGCCAAATGAGTGTAGGTACTCGACAGGGACGGTAGTTCGCCGATTGTTCCAACAGTTTGCTGAATTTCGGGCGCGCACAATATGTCCTGCAGCGCACACACCCGTTCGATTGTGGACTGAAGTTCAGATGCGTCGCAGGGCTTGGCGAGATAACGATGCGCGATAGGAACGGAACGCGTTGCCAGCGTGACTTCGGAATATCCGGACAAGATAATTCGCGCAGTGCTGGGAAAGCGGTCGCGAACGTGGCCCAACAATGTGGCCCCATCCATTCCCGGCATTCGCATGTCGGAAATAACTACGTCAAAGCTGCCGGCCTCACAGGTCCGCAAGGCAGCTTCGCCGCCGAGTGCAAACTGCATGTCCCAGCGCTTTCGATCCGCATGCAGCATCCGCTTGATGCCGTCGAGAATCTTGCTTTCATCATCCACAAACAAGATGCGCTTCACGCGTGCGCCGCCTCCGCCGCAAGAACCTTGCCGTCGTGAGGCAGCCGGATGATAAAAGTTGTGCCTCTGCCGTCTTCCGTTTCAAAGTGAATCGTTCCGTCGTGTTTATCGACGACTACCGATCGAGCAATGGCCAAACCCTGTCCGGTTCCTTTACCGATTTCTTTGGTAGTAAAGAACGGGTCAAAGATGCGGGCGCGCACCTTTTCCGGAATTCCCGATCCACTGTCTTGTATTCGAATTTCTACCCACTCTGGACAATTGCGTGTCTGGATTCGGATTTTGCCTTTTTCCGGGCCGCCTTTTGCGGCAACATCGGCAATGGCATGAGCGGCATTGACTATCAGATTCAGAATCACCTGATTGAATTCGCCGGGCTGACAAGAAATCGGAGGCAATGACATGTCGAAGTCGGTTTCCACATCGGATACATATTTCCATTCGTTGCGCGCCACCGTAATCGTGCTTTCAATGGCATGGTTCAAATCCAGGGGTGTTTTGTCCTTCGTACCTGGGTGGGAGAACTCCTTCATCGCACTCACAAGGGTAGACACTCGGGTTACGCCTTCGAGCGTCTGTTCGATGGCTTTGGGGATTTCATCGAGAAGATACCTTGCGTCGGCTCGTTCCACCGCAGCGGTAACTTCCTGAAGTATTTCGCAAGATAAGGTACAGTCTTTGGCCGCTGCCAACACCCGTTCGTAGTTGACCAGAACTGTCCTCAGATCCTGAAAGGCATCCTTCAAAAAGCGCACATTGTCCCCGATGTACTGTGTAGGTGTATTGATTTCGTGCGCGATCCCGGCCGCGAGTTGCCCGACCGATTCCAGCTTCTGTGCCTGGCGGAGTTGTGCTTCCAGGGCGCTTCGGTCTGTGATGTCGGAACCGATGACAAGCAGTTTGGTCGAGTTCGCGTTGGCCACGCGAACCGCCGTAATCGTCACGCCCAGCAAACGCTTTTCGCCGTTCATCTGAAATGGCGCAAGATCGCACCGCCGGGATCCCCGTTCGGAACACCAGGATTGAATCTCTTCCCGCATGTCGGGCCGAAGCCATTTCACGCCGCAGTCGGTCAACTGCTTTCCCAATATCTCCGTTTCAGATAACCCAAAGGCGCTGGTGGCGGCTGAATTCCAACGCGTGATGCGCGAATCGTGGTCCACACCAATAAGAATCGACGGCACCGCGTTGATAAAGATTTCCGCCTCCTGACGGGATGTCCTCAGCGCTTCTTCATTTTTCTTGCGCTCACCAATGTCTCGGCCAACGCCTGCCAGACCCATGACCCGCCCTTTGTTGTCGCGCAGAGGCACTTTTGTCGTCAGGATGTAGGTCTGATTGCCGGCGCGGTCGACGCTCTTTTCTTCCCGGTTGTACAGAGGCTGGCCGGAACGCATCACCTCCTGTTCGTCGGCAAAAAAAGTGGCGGCAAGCTCTGGGGGGAAGAAGTCGAAATCTGTCTTCCCGAGCACGGCATCCACGCTGTTCAATCCCAGAACCTGAGCCGTGTAAGCATTGGCAAACACAAATCTGCTTTGCCTGTCCTTCACGTACATGAAGTCCGGGATGTTGTCGATGAGGGCGCGAAGGCGGGTTCGCTCGTCGTCAAGGATGGATTTTTGAGCCGAGAGGCGGCGGTTAGCCCGCGAAGTGATCACGACAAAACCCAAGACGACAAGCGCGACGAGGACCGTGACCGCAGTTGCGAGCACAGAAATATTGGCGGTCAATCCATTCATTCTCTGGCCCTGAAACGAAGAGAATCCTCGTGGATATGTTATCGACATGCATCAAGGTGGACCTTAGACATTAAAAAGATCTCCGAAACGGCCGGGAGATTACGGAAATAACTAATTGATTGACAACATTGTGCCGATGGTAAGGCTGCGCCATTCCTCACGCATGGCAGGCATGCAGCAGACATATCGAGACGCGAAAGTCGTTTCCCCCAACTGATCGAACCAGTGTGTGACAGAAACGGTCAAGAAATCGGCAACAAAGAAAGGCTGAAAGCTATGGCTGAAAAGATCCTCCTCGTCGACGACGACTCCAACATTCTGGACGGATACCGGCGCAGTTTGAGCCGGGAATTTCAGATGGAAACTGCCTGCGGCGGGCAGGAGGCACTGAAACTAACGGCACAAAACGGGCCCTACGCGGTTGTGATTTCCGACATGCGAATGCCGGGGATGGATGGCCTGGAGCTCTTACGAGCAGTTAAGACTCGGTCGCCGGACACGGTTCGCGTTATGCTGACCGGCAACGCGGACATGGACACGGCCATCAACGCCATTAACGAGGGCAGCATCTTTCGCTTTCTGAATAAGCCCTGCACCAAGGAGGTGATGGCGAAGACATTGACGGCCGCTCTGATGCAGTACCGCATGGTTACGGCCGAGAAGCAACTCCTGGAACAAACTCTGAGCGGCAGCATTCAGGTACTAACCGAGGTTCTAAGCCTCGTTAATCCGGCCGCCTTCAGCCGCGCCGAGCGTGCCCGGCGCTACATCCACCACGTCGTCACTTCGATGAAGCTGGGAAATCCCTGGCAATACGAGGTTGCTGCGATGATGTCCCAACTGGGCTGCGTCACTTTGCCCTCGGAGACAATTAACGCCATCTACTCCGGCGAGACACTTTCCGCTAACGAACAGGCACAGTACGACGCACATCCTCAGGTGGCCTACGATCTTCTCTCTAAAATTCCCCGCCTGGAGGCCATTGCGTGGATGGTGAAGCACCAGAACCAGCAACTTCCCGAGGAGGAATCCGGAGATTCGCAACCGGCGGATATCCGGCAGGGAGCGGAAATACTCCGCTTGACCCTCGCTTATGAAAGACTCATCCATAAGGGATCTTCTCGAACCGAGGCGGTGCATGCGCTGTCCCGGAAAAATAAGGATTTCAGCCCGGAGTTTTTTCAGGCACTGGTCACGCTGGATCCGAATGCGGAAGACGGCGAAGTGCGCAAGCGCCGAATTGAGGACCTTGCGCCCGGCATGATCGTGCAGCAAGAAGTTTGTACGCCGGATGGTTTGTTGCTGGTTTCGAAGGGCCAGGAGGTCACTTCCGCGCTCCTGGTCAAGCTCAAGAACTTTCACGCACGGCGCGCGATTACGGGAGAAGTCATCGTATCTATGCCGGCAACCGCGCTGGCATTCGTGAAGGGAGCTTCTTAGGAACAATTCCCTGTCTTCGTTTTCGGAGCTGAACTTGTCTTCAGCATCCGCCCAGGTGGTAAGTGACTCCGAAAGCGAGACGCAAGTCGTTCTGACTGTCGCCGGCAAGATCATCTCAGAATCCTCGTTTGTGCCGTTCCATGGCGATTTGTCAGACAGTTTGGCCAAGGCGGAGATAGAAAATTTCACCAAGCACCTGGCATCTCGGAGCGAATTCGAGAGTAGCAATCGCTTCACCAACTTTCCGTCACTTTGGGCGTGAGGAAAGTTAAGACTTTGCAATACTCGCGCCCAGAAACTAGACAGACAGCGCGAGATTTGTCATTCATCTCGGGACCATTTTTCCGAGATACGCTTCCCATCTTAGGAATTCTTCCGTCTTGAACTCAGCCCGGGCACCAGCGATTTGTATCGACCGTTTGTCGTTGGAATCCTGATCGAATTGCGAGTCAAATCCTGATTAGCGGCAGACACTGAGGCAACGTGTTTTGGCGAGCGCAAGACCCGCCATGCCAAATCGTCCTGTTGCATCGACCATGCTGAATCAGTTCGTAGTCTTCGGTCTCGACGAGCAGCACTATGGACTTCCCCTGAAGGCAGTCCTGCGGGTCGTGCGCATGATGGAAGTTGTTATTTTGCCGAAGGCGCCGGACATCGTGCTGGGCGTGATCGACGTCCAGGGAGAAATCATTCCAGTCATGAGCATGCGAAGACGCTTCGGCCGGGCTGAACCAGAAGCCAGCTTGAGCGACCAGATCATTGTGGCGGACACAACTACACGGAGAGTTGCCCTGATCGTGACCTCGGTTACCGGAGTTGTGGAACGAGCGGCAGAAGACATTACAAAGGCGGCCGAAATTGTTCCAGGATCACAATACGTGGAAGGTATCAGCAGGCTGGACGACGGACTGCTGTTTATTCATGATCTTGATCGTTTCCTCTCGAAGAAGGAAGAGCGGCAACTGGATGACCTACTGGCCCGCGGCGCGGCAAAAGTATGACTATGAAGATTTCAGAGATAGTGCTTTCTCAACTCGCCGGGTTTGTTGCCTGCCATCTCGGTCTGCACTTTCCGCGGGAACGCTGGCACGATCTGGAGCGCGAAGTTTGCGCCGCCGCGCAAGCGTGGGACGGTTCAAAAGAGCCGGACTTGTTTCTGCAAGGACTGTTGTCATCGGCGCGGACACAAGAGCAGATAGAAGTGCTGGCCAGCCATCTGACCATTGGTGAGACTTACTTTTTTCGCGAAAGGCACAGTCTGGAAATCTTCGAAGGATGCCTGATGCCGGAACTGATTCGCGCACGTGAGAGCCGGAACAGACACATCAGAATCTGGAGCGCAGGCTGCGCTACAGGGGAAGAGCCGTACTCGGTCGCGATCCTACTCAGCCGGCTGATGGCAGGACTGAGGGACTGGAACGTTGGAATTCTGGCGACGGACGTAAATACCAAATCTCTGCGCAAAGCCTCCGAGGGAACCTATGGTGACTGGTCTTTTCGCGGGACTCCGTCCTGGGTTCGACACAACTATTTCGAGGCGTCCGGCGATGGCCGCAGCACGATTGTTCCGGCCATACGGAAGATGGTGAGCTTCTCCCATTTCAACTTGATGGATGATGCCTGTCCCGTGCGTCCGCAGGACGGCAACGGCTTCGACGTGATTTTCTGCCGCAACGTTCTGATGTACTTCACGCCTGAGGGAATGAAGAAGGTAATCCAGCAGATCTATCGCTGTTTAGCGCCGGAGGGATGGCTGATCGTTAGCCCTACGGAAACTTCCCAGGAACTGTTCTCCGAATTCGCAGCGGTCAGTTTTGGCGACGCGACCTTTTACAGGAAGTCGGCCCACCACCGCATCTTGTCAACATTCATTTTTCCTGCGCTCAACGATCTTGAGCCGGGCCGGGAGTTTACCGAATCCGCTCCAGAAGTGCCTGAGCCTGCGCCTTTCGCAGTGCGCGAGTTGAACCCCCAATATCCGCAGAGTGGGGACCCTTTGCTGAAGACGCCGCCGCCCGGCATCTGCTATGGAGATGCCTTGACGCTTTACGAACAGGGTCGCTATGAGGAGGCGCAGCGGGCGCTCGTCACGCTTCTATCCCAAGACAGCAATCACGCGCAGGCCATGCTTCTGTTGGCACGGGTTTATGCCAACCAGGGACAACTCGCCGAGGCGCTCGCCTGGTGTGACAAAGCGATTGCGGGCGACAAGATGGCGGCTCGTGCCCACTATCTGCGGGCCACAATTCTCGAGGAACAGGGTTCCATCCCCGAGGTTCTTTTTGCACTCATGCGGGCAGTTTATGCGGAGCCGCAATTTGTGCTGGGTCATTTTTCGCTGGGGAATTTGGCGTTGAAGCGAGGAAGGCAAGAGGAATCAGAGAAGCATTTTGAGAATGTTCTGCTGCTGTTGGCACAGTACGAGCCAGAAGATATTGTGCCGGAATCCGAAGGAATGTCGGCGGGCCGGCTGAGAGAAATGATCGTTCGTTCTGGAAATGATCCTACGGCATCCCTATGCACTTAGCAGACAGAATGACTGCCTCGTTCACCAAGGTTGCTTCATCCACCGAATCCGAGGCCGGACTTGGCTGGGCGGAGCTTCACCGCCGTCTGCATGCTTCCCAGGCCGCGCTGAAGAGCCGGCTCAGTCCCAGTACCGAAGACAAGCGAAAAATTCTGCGTGCGCGCGCCCGTGCCCTGGCTGCGGGAGGCGGAAAACAGGCGCCGTCCGCGGGCCTGATGTTGGAGGTTGTGGAGTTCGTAATGGGGCCGGAACACTACGCCGTCGAGTCGAGCCATATTCGCGAAATCCATCCGCTCATCGAGTTCACGCCGTTGCCATGCACGCCGGCTTTTGTTCTGGGGCTGATCAACGTGCGCGGACAGATTCTTTCCATCGTCGATATCAAGAAACTGTTCGATCTTCCGGAAAAGGGCCTGACCAACCTGAATCGAGTGATTCTTGTCCACGCGAACCACATGGAAATCGGGATTCTTGCCGATGCCATCCTAGGCGTCCGGTCCATCGCGCTCGATGAGCTGCGCTCTACTCTTCCCACTCTGACCGGGATACGAGAGGAATATTTGCGGGGGGTTACGAAGGATCCACTGGTGGTTCTGGATGTGGGAAAGATTTTGTCCGACGAAAAGATTCTGGTCGACGAAACGATGGACGCCACGAGTTGAGCGTTAAGGTCACCAAGGAGAGAACGGCGATGAAGTGGTCGATTGGGAAAAAGATCGGGAGCGGTTTCGGGTTGGCTTTGGTTGCGCTGACGATCGTCGGCGCGGTCTCTTACGACAGCACGATCAAGCTCATCGACTCCGCCGAGTGGGTCCGACACACGAACGAAACACTGAAGGGACTCGACGAATTACTGTCAGGAATGAAGGATGCGGAAACGGGGCAGCGCGGCTATGTCATCACCGGTGAAGCGCGCTATCTGGAACCGTAATCGGGGAGCGCGCGAGGTAGTCGATCAGAAACAGAAATCTCTGCGGGAGTTGACGGCCGACAACCCTGTCCAACAGGAGCGGCTCACAGCCATAGAGCCCCTGATTAATAGTAAATTTGCCGAACTGCAGGAGACTATCGATCTGCGGACGGCACAAGGGTTTGGGCCGGCCGAAAAGGTGGTGGTTACGGATCGCGGCAAAAATGCCATGGATTCCATCCGGAAGCTGATCGGCGAAATGCAGGAAGATGAAATGCGATTATTGGCCGAGCGGTCGGCTGAGGAAAAGGTCCGAGCGCACCGCACTGAAATGACAATCATTCTAGGCAGTCTGGGCGCGTTTGTTCTGCTCGGTCTGGCTGGCATGTTCCTCACCCGAAATATTGCTGTACCACTCGGCGAAGTTTCAGCGGCGGCGCAGAAGATCGCATCCGGAGACTTGTCGGTCAGCCTGGTCTCCGACGGCCGGCGGGATGAGGTCGGGATATTGGCGGCGACCTTCACGGAGATGACAAGTTCGCTTGGACAAATGGCCCGGATGGCGGAACAGATTTCCGAGGGCGATCTTACGATTGAGGTCAACCCCAAGTCGGATCGTGATGTTCTGGGAAAGGCCTTTGCGGTCATGGTTGAAAAACTGCGGCGCGTTACCGGAGAGATGCAGGAGTCGATCGGCATTCTCTCTTCTTCCGCCCAGCAGATTGTCGCCACGACCACGCAGGTGGCGTCCGCTGCGACGGAGACGGCGACTGCGGTCGCGGAAACGACGGCGACCGTCGAAGAAGTGAAGCAAACGGCGCAGCTGGCTTCACAGAAAGCAAAGTTTGTTTCGGAGAGCGCCCAGCGGGTGACGCAAGTCTCCGATAGCGGGAAAAAATCGGTTGCGGATTCGATTGAAGCGATGAAGCAAATCCGGGAGCAGATGGAGTCGATCGCCGAAAGCATCGTCCGTTTGAGCGAGCAGAGTCAGGCAATCGGGGAAATCATGCTTACCGTGAACGACTTGGCGGAGCAGTCGAACCTGCTGGCGGTGAATGCCTCGATCGAAGCCGCGAAGGCCGGCGAGCAAGGCAAAGGCTTCGCGGTGGTGGCGCAAGAGGTTCGCAATCTGGCGGAGCAATCGAAACAGGCCACGGTTCAAGTGCGCAGCATTCTCAACGACATTCAGAAGGCGACGAACGCCGCAGTGATGGCGACCGAGCAAGGCAGCAAAGCGGTCGAGGGCGGAGTCAAGCAGTCCGTTCAGGCGGGAGAGTCAGTGCAGAAACTGGGAGAGAGCATTGCGGAGGCGGCCCAGGCCGCCACTCAGATCGCTGCTTCCAGCCAGCAGCAGATGGCGGGCATGGACCAGGTCGCGCAGGCGATGGAGAACATCAAGACGGCAAGTACGCAAAACGTGACCAGCACCAGACAAACCGAGGTTGCGGCCAAAAACATTGGGGAACTCGGGCGCAAGCTGACGGAACTGATGTCCATGTACAAGGTCAAAGAGCGGAGCATGGCGGCCCGGGCCTCCGGATAATGGGTGGCACGGACCAGAGGTTGGGAAAGGATTTCATGAGGTGGTCGATCGGAAGAAAGATTGCCGGCGGCTTTGGGATTGCCTTGGCAATGCTCCTCGTTGTTGGGGCTGTCTCTCATGACAGTACAACAAAGCTCATTGATTCAGCCGAATGGGTCCGGCACTCGCATCAAGTGGTCACTGGACTGGACGAATTTCTCTCTGCGATGAAGGATGCCGAGACCGGCCAGCGAGGCTTCGTCATCACCGGCGAGCCGCGTTATCTGGAACCGTATCAGGGAGCGCATGAACTGGCCGATCAGAAGCTGCGACAAGTTCGGGAATTGACATTGGACGACCCCGCGCAGCAGCAGCGGCTCGCCGCAATGGAACCCCTGGTGACGGGCAAGTTCGCCGAACTGCAGGAAACCATCGACTTGCGGAGGGGAAAAGGGTTTGAAGCGGCGGTTCGAGTGGTAGTCACGGACAGAGGCAAAAATGTAATGGACTCCATCCGCAAGCTGGTGGGCGAGATGGACGCCGAAGAGGCCAGCCTGCTGGCCAGGCGGTCCGAGGAAGAGAAAAACCGTGTGCGCAATACGAATTTGACCATCCTGTTGGGAAGCCTGGGTTCGTTCGTGCTGCTGAGCCTGATTGGTGTGTTCCTCACGCGCGACATTGCCGTTCCGCTGGGAGAGGTTTCCCTGGCGGCGCGGAAAATCGCTTGCGGGGACTTGGCGTGCAACTCCGTTCCAGCTCCCGCAGCGACGAGGTAGGTGTTCTAACCGCCAGCTTCACGGAGATGATGCTCTCACTCGGCCAAATGGCACGCGTGGCCGAGCAGATCTCCGACGGCGACCTCACGGTCGAGATCAAAGCGAAATCGGATAACGATGTAGTGGGCAAAGCTTTCACGCGGATGACGGTCTCTCTCGGAGAAATGGCAAAAGTGGCGGCGCAAATCTCCGGTGGCGACTTGACGATCGAGGTCCAACCAAAGTCCGACAACGATGTTTTGGGCAAAGCTTTTGCCGTCATGATCGAAAGACTTCGGCGGATGACGGGCGACATGAGGAGTCGATCGGCGTTCTTTCTTCCTCGGCGCAACAGATTGTGGCAACTACGACTCAAGTCGCCGCCGGCGCGACAGAAACCGCAACCGCAGTGAGCGAAACCACCGCTACCGTCGAAGAAGTAAAACAGACAGCCCAGCTTTCCAACCAAAAAGCGAAGTTCGTGTCTGAAAGCGCGCACCGGGCCACTCAAATTTCTGAAAGCGGAAAGAGATCGGTTGCCGAATCGATTGAGGCCATGAAGCAAATCCGGGAGCAGATGGAATCGATCGCGGAAAGCATCGTCCGTTTGAGCGAGCAAGGCCAGGCCATTGGAGAAATCATGCTCACGGTCAATGACCTGGCCGAACAATCGAATTTGCTGGCGGTGAATGCCTCGATCGAAGCCGCGAAGGCCGGCGAGCAAGGCAAAGGCTTCGCAGTGGTGACGCAAGAGGTTCGCAATCTGGCGGAGCAATCGAAACAGGCCACGGTTCAAGTGCGCAGCATTCTCAACGACATTCAGAAAGCGACGAACGCGGCAGTGATGGTCACCGAGCAGGCAGCAAGGCGGTGGATGCGGGAGTGAAGCAGTCCGCGCAAGCCGGAGAATCCGTGCAAAAACTGGCGGAGAGTATTGCGGAAACTGCACAGGCCGCCACCCAGATTGCCGCTTCGAGCCAGCAACAGATGGCCGGGATGGATCAGGTGGCCCAGGCGATGGAGAACATCAAGACGGCAAGCACGCAAAACGTGACCAGCACAAACCGAGGTTGCGGCCAAAAACATTGGGGAACTCGGGCGCAAGCTGACGGAACTGATGTCCATGTACAAGGTCAAAGAGCGGAGCATGGCGGCCCGGGCCTCCTAAAACAGTAATGGGACCTAAAGACAAAGATCTTCTAAAGAAGCTGCTCGCGACCTTTCGGGTCGAGGCGGAGGAGCACGTCAAAGCCATTTCTTCGGGCTTGATCGAACTGGAGAAAGTGTCTTCGCCCGGGCAGCAGGAGCAAACCATCGAGAGCGTGTTCCGCGAAGCTCACAGCCTGAAAGGCGCGGCACGAGCCGTCAATCTGGTAAAGGTCGAAACCACATGCCAGGCTATGGAAAGTTTATTTGCGCAGCTAAAAAGCCGCGAAATAGATCTTTCGGCAGAACTCCTGGACCAGCTTCATCAAATGATGGATACCCTGGGTCCGCTCCTTTCCGCTGATGCGGGAAGCGTGCGCGCCGAAGAGTTCCACCAGTTTTCGCCGCCGGGAACTTCAATTCCCTCTGGTGTTGCCGTCGCGCGGACCAAGTTGCCTGCATTGCCGTCAGGGAACAGTGCCGCTTCCCGCCCGTCGCCAATTTACGAACCAGGCAATTCCGCCGAGCCCGGACGTTTCGGGGACCAGAAGCAGGGATTATCCGAGACGATGCGTGTGCCGGCGTCTAAACTCGATACCCTCCTGCGCCAGGCCGAGGAGTTGATCCCGGCCAGGGCAACGGCAGAGCAACGCATCACAGAGTTGCGTGAAATCAATCAGACACTGGCTGCGTGGGAGGCGGAGTGGAGAAAGGTGCGCTCTCAAGCGCATACCCTGCCGTCATTTGCTGGCGGGGAGCATCGCTCCGACGGCGGCGAGCACTCATCAAACGGACAAGCTATCGCCCGGCCCCGGCTCACCAAGATCACAGCCTTCCTTGACCGGAATGAAAGCACTTTCGGCTCAGTCAAGCAAAGGCTCGCAATCCTGACCAAGCACCTGGAATACGATCGCCGCGCACTCCAGCGCAGAGTGGACGATCTGGTGGAAGACATGACGCAGGTTTCGATGCTGCCATTTTCCGCTCTGCTCGAGTTTTTCCCGAAGCTGGTGCGCGATCTCAGCCGTGACTGCGGCGAGGACGTGGAGCTAAACATCGTCGGCGGGGAAATCGAAACCGACCGCCGGATATTGGAAGAAATGAAAGACCCACTCATTCACCTCGTACGCAACTGCATCGATCATGGTATCGAAGCGCCGAAGCGTCGCGAAGAAGCGGGAAAATCTCCGCGAGCCACCATCTGTATTGCCATCTCGCCCAAAAGCGCGGATAAGGTTGAGATTGTCGTTTCCGACGACGGCAACGGCATTGACGTCCAGAAAGTACGGGCGGCATCGGTAAAGCTGGGCCTTGTCTCACCGGAAGATGCCAAAAAACTGGACGCAAAGCAAACCGCGGGCCTCATCTTCAAGTCCGGTATTTCCACCAGTCCAATGATCACCGAAATCTCGGGACGTGGGCTGGGGCTGGCCATTGTGCGGGAAAAGGCGGAAAAAGTTGGCGGGACAGTCTCGGTTGAAACACAAACCGGGACCGGGACAACGTTTCGCATCATCCTGCCGCTTACCCTTGCCCGGTTCCGCGGCATCCTGGTTCGTGTGGGAGAGAGTTTCTTCGTGCTTCCAACCCGTCATGTGAAAAAAGTTCTTCGAGTGAGCCGCGACAAAATCAAGACCGTGGAAAACCGCGAAACGATCGAGATCGACGGCTGCGCCGCCTCGGCGGTGCGCTTGAGCGATGTGCTGGAAATTACCCGGACCAACAGTAATGTCGACCCTAAGAGCAAAGTGCCCGTGCTGGTTCTTGCCTGGGCCGGCGAGCAGATCGGGTTTTTCGTAGATGAGATTCTCGATGAACAAGAGGTCCTGGTGAAGGGTCTGGGAAAACAGCTTCCGCGAGTACGCAACGTTGCGGGTGCCACGGTCCTCGGAACCGGCAAGATTCTGCCCGTACTCAACGTCGGGGATTTGATGTTGTCAGCGGTCCGCATGGCGCCAGCCGCCATGCCACGGCAGCGGCGTGAGGATATTTCCAAATCCATCCTCGTGGCGGAAGACTCGATCACCGCGCGAACGCTTTTGAAAAACATACTGGAGTTCGCCGGATACAAAGTCAAAACCGCCGTTGATGGCGCCGAGGCATTGAAGGTTCTCGCCGGCGAAGGCTTCGATTTAGTGGTATCGGATGTCGAGATGCCTCGGATGGGCGGCTTTGATCTCACTGCGAGGATCAGGGCCGATAAGCGGCATGCGCAGTTGCCCGTTGTGCTGGTAACGGCGCTGGACTCGCGGGAAGACCGGGAGCGGGGAGTAGACGTAGGGGCCAATGCTTACATAGTGAAGAGCAGTTTCGATCAAGGCAACCTGCTGGAAGTCGTCCGCAGGTTGATTTAAATGGCGTTCAGGAGCGAAGGGATGATTCGAGTTCTGATCGTCGAGGATTCACCCATGGTGCGGGAATTTCTGCTTCAGATTCTCGATTCCGATCCCGCCATCGACGTTGTTGGGACGGCGGAGACCGGAGAAGAAGCGCTCTATGCTGTGGAGCGCATCCGGCCTGACATCATCACGATGGATGTCCATATGCCGAAGATGAACGGATTCGATGCAACCCGCCGGATCATGGAAACCCATCCTACGCCGATTGTCATTGTGAGTGGGGCGGCCGACGCCACGGACGCGGCTAAGGCCTTCCGGGCGATAGAATGTGGAGCCCTTGCCGTGCTGCGCAAGCCTTCGGGCATCGGCGATCCGAAACATGAGCAGAGTACTGCCGAGTTAGTCCGTACCGTGAAGCTCATGTCGGAAGTGAAAGTAGTGAGGAGATGGCCGCGACACCGGCCAGCCGAACTTTTACCGGTCTTATCATCTCCTCCCGAATTTCATCTCCGATCCTCTCAAAACCCAATCAGGATTGTGGCCATAGGGGCTTCCACCGGCGGTCCTCCCGCGCTGCAGACGATTCTGGCGGGGCTGCCTATAAATTTCCCTGTTCCGGTCCTGATCGTTCAACACATTGCGGCCGGTTTCACCCAGGGTTTTGTCGATTGGTTGGCGCACTCTTCAAGCCTTCCGGTCGTTCTTGGGGCGCATGGACAGTCTGTTCTTCCAGGACAGGTGTACGTGGCTCCCGATGGAGTGCACATGGCTGTATATGCGGATGGCCGGATACAACTCCGGTCAGATGAAGCGGAGAATGGCCTCCGGCCGTCGGTTTCTTTCCTTTTTCGTTCCGTCGCAAAAGCCTATGGCCCCAGTGCGGTGGGTGTGTTGCTCACGGGAATGGGAAGAGACGGTGCTTCGGAACTCAAGCTCATGAAGGAGCACGGTGCGGTGACCATTGCCCAGGACGAGAAAACGTCCGTCGTACATGGCATGCCAGGCGAAGCGATAAAAATGGGAGGGGCGACTTATATTCTCCCGCCCGAAAAGATTTGCCTGGCATTGACTGGTCTAGCCACCCAGGCTGTGAGCTACAACGAACGGGCAATGGCAAAACACGTAAGGGGCGCCTGGGAGATTGACGGATCGTCACTGTAGCCCGATCCCTCGGGGAACTAGGAACAAGGAGACCTATGGGCCGAGCCAAGGGGAATGTTTTCGAAGGCACGGAGATACTTATTGCAGAAGACAGCTACACTCAGGCTGAACAGTTGAGTCATTACCTCAGTGCGCGAGGCTATGCTGTAACACTCGCAAGAGACGGTAAGCAAGCGTTGGCTGCAGCTCTCCGAAACAAGCCTGCCATGGTCATCACCGATGTCGTGATGCCGGAGATGGATGGTTACACGCTTTGCCGCGAGATCAAGTCTTTGCCCTCCCTCAAGGACGTTCCAGTCGTTTTATTAACATCTCTTTCCAGATCACAGGATATCGTCAAGGGCCTGGAGTGCAGTGCGGACAGTTTCATCCGGAAGCCTTATGACGATAAATACCTGCTTTCACGAGTCGAGTACATCCTGACGAATGTGGAACTGCGAAAAACTGAACGGTTGCACATGGGCGTGCAACTTCATTTTGGCGGCCAGTCGCATTTCATCACCGCGGAAAGACAACAGATTCTGGATTTGCTGATTTCAACCTATGAAGGCGCTGTCCAGATCAACGACGAACTCGAAAGCAAGCGGCATGAATTGCAGGAAGCGAAAGACGTGCTGGAGGTCAGGGTAGCGCAGCGGACCGAGGAGCTGGCCCGAATCAACCAACGGTTGCAGATTGAATTGGCTGAGCGCAAGCGGGCAGAGGATGAGATCAAGAAACTGAATGAGGGCCTGGAGTACCGCGTGGCCGAGCGTACTGCGCAACTGTTAGCGGCAAACGATGAATTGGAAGCTTTTTCCTATTCAGTTTCGCACGATCTCCGGGCCCCTCTGCGCCACATCAATGGATTCACCCACACGTTGGTCGAGGAACACAGTTCTCAATTGCCGCCAGAGGGGCAAAAACAGCTGAAACGCATTCAAGAAGGAACGGGCAAAATGAGCCAGATGATCGATGACCTGCTCAATCAGGCCCGCCTCGATCGCCGGAAAATGGCTTTGCAGATGACGCCATTGAACGAATTACTTAAGAACGTTCTTCACGATCTTGAATCCGAAACCGCCAACCGAAAAATTGACTGGCGTATCGGGTCGCTGGCCTCCGTCAATTGCGATCCCGGACTGATCCAGCAGGTGTTCGCAAACCTTGTTTCCAATGCCGTCAAATATACCCGACGCCGTGAGCGTGCTTTCATCGAGATCGATAACGCAACCATCCAGGGCGAACTCGTTTTTTTCGTCCGCGACAACGGCGCCGGATTCGACCAGAAATACTCCGACAAGCTCTTTGCGCCATTTCAGCGGCTCCACGGCGCACAGGACTTTGAAGGCACCGGAGTGGGTCTTGCCACCGTGCAGCGCATCGTCCGAAAGCACGGCGGGCGCATCTGGGCAGAAGCGGAGACCAACAAGGGAGCGACGTTTTATTTCAGCCTGGGTGAGGCTGCGCGCTCGGCCGCAGTGAATCAAGGACGCGAATAAAACCGTTCACACCGTGCCGTAAGGTCCCGCACACTTCGATCGTAACCATATCTATTTGCTGTTCGCGTGCCTCGACTTCGGGACAAAATTGGCATGGCGATTCTTAGCGGGCACTAATGGCCCTCGCAAGTCTCTCCGGACACCCGATTGCAAATCGACGAATACCGCTATTGCAAATCAGCAGCGGAACCGAGCATTACCGCCTGGAGGCTCCGGCATGCGCAAGCAGATTTTTTCCCTGCTCTTATTCCCACTCGCTTTGTCGGCGCAGAAAGCGCAAATGGTCTCCGATCCAACCGGCAGCGCTTTCTCTTTTTCTAACCAGGACGGGGACGATATCCAAGTTGCGCTTGCGGCAGTTCCAAAGAACGCAGCGAAAATGTCCACGCTACCCGATGCTCCCCAACCGCGGCCCACCGAGGCCTCTCCAGCGGCATTCTACGAAACCAAAAGCTCCAAACAGCCGGTTGCTGCGGTTAAGGCCGAGCCAGTCTTTAACAAAAAATTTATTGCCGTTCACACGGGCCTCGTCGCGTCGATTGTGTACGATGCCGAGCTCACCCATCAGGGACTGGCGCATCATAAATGCGTGGAATCAAACACTGAACTGGGCACGCATCCCGGACGCGGCACGATCTACGGACAAAACATGTTGGCCTTCGGCGCGATCAGCGGGCTGGACTGGGTTGCCGCCAGATTTATAAAGATCCCCTTTTTGCCTTATGTCACTCCTACCGTGGCTGCCACAGAGCACATAACGGGCGGTTCGAAATGGCTTACCGAGTGCTGGTAATCGAAACTTCTTTGCTGGACCTCTCGTTCTAGCCTCCGTTGCGGCGGTGTTATCCTAAGTCGAACCGACACTAAGCGAGGCAGCAGCCCTTCATGTCCAATCCCGACTCGGTCAGTCCAGATACGCTCAATCCAGTCACCTCGAATCCAGCCAGTCCCGAGTCGCAATCGATCAACGCACCTGACGAATCGTTTAAAGACCTTCTCTCCCAGTTCGAAAAGAACAAAGCGCGAAAGCCCCACGAACCCGGCAAAGGACGCGAAGGTACGGTCATTGCCGTGACCGTCGATTCAGTCCTGGTAGATATCGGCTTCAAGACCGAAGGAATTCTGCCCCTCACAGCGTTTCCGAGTGCCGACAAAGCAGTGAAACCCGGTGACAAACTCCTGGTCTCAATAAAGGGCCGCGATCCCGAAGGTTACTACGATCTGAGCCTGGGAAAGATCGAACGTCCGACGGATTGGGCCTCGCTGCAAAAGGCGTTCACCGAGAAAACTACGATTGTGGGCACGGTAACGGGCGTAGTCAAAGGCGGCTTAAGCGTAGACGTGGGGATGCGCGCCTTCATGCCCGCTTCGCGCAGCGGAGTGCGCGACGCCGCTGAGATGGAAAAACTGGTAGAGCAGGAAATCCGCTGCCGCATCACCAAGATCGACGAGGCGGAAGAAGACCTGGTGGTGGACCGCCGCGTGATTCTCGAAGAAGAAGAGAGCGCGGCGAAAGACCGCCGCTACTCCCAGGTTCAGGAAGGCGCAATCGTGCATGGCACGGTGCGCAGCCTCACCGATTACGGCGCTTTCATTGATATTGGCGATGTGGACGCGCTCCTGCATGTCAGTGACATCTCTCGGGCGCGCATCGGCAAAGCGGCTGACGTGCTTTCGGTTGGACAAGAAATCGAAGTCAAAGTTCTCAAGATCGATCCCGAGAAGCGGCGCATTTCTGTAGGCATGAAGCAGCTTGAGCCGGACCCATGGGATTCGGTAGCGGCGAAATACACCCCGGGCGAGCGTGTTCGCGGTACGGTCACGCGCCTCATGGATTTCGGCGCGTTTGTAGAGCTCGAGCCGGGGATCGAGGGCCTGATCCACATCTCGGAGATGTCGTGGGGAAAGAAAGTGAGGACTCCCAGTGACGTGGTGAAAGCGGGCGAAACCGTAGAAGCCGTCATTCTGGGTGTGAGCGCGGGCGAGCGCCGCATTTCTTTGGGCTTGAAGCAGGCGCTAGGCAACCCATGGGCCGATGCGCCGCAAAAGTTTGCCGTAGGCTCAGTGGTCGAAGGCCCGGTCACCAGCATTACCAAGTTTGGCGCCTTCGTACAGGTTTCCGAAGGCATCGAGGGCATGATTCACGTCAGCGACCTGAGCGCCGAAAAGCGCATTAACCATCCCAGCGACGTGTTAAAAGTCGGGCAATCGGTGAAAGCTCAGGTACTCGAAGTCGACACGGAAAAGCGCCGGCTGAAGCTGGGGATCAAGCAGCTTGTGCCGACCAGCATCGACGAATATCTGGCGGAACGCCGGGAAGGCAATGTCGTCTCAGGCCGCGTGATGGAGGTTTCTGGCGAGCAAGCACGGATAGAACTGGGGGAAGGCATTCATGGCACATGTCGAATCTCTGCCGTTACTTCGGAACAAGAAAAACAACAAGAAGGCAGTGCGGACCTGGCGTCGCTCAGTTCGATGCTGAACGCGAAGTGGAAGGGCGGAGGCCGGACCGGTGAATCGAGGCGGGAACCCGTCCGTGCCGGGCAGATTCGTAGCTTTAAAATTTCCAAGCTGGATCCCGCAACCAGGAAAATCGAATTGGAGTTGGCGTAAAAGCTAACTGCGCTGCCACGCCGGATTCTGCCGGCTCCGACTTTTTAAAACACCCTCCTTCCACGGCAAAAAACCATCTCATATGAGCAATTCTGAACAGACCACGTTGAGTTCGCCCTGATAAGTTCCTCTAGTGTGGGAGATTTTATGAGCACATTTCGTATTCTGCTGGCTGACGATCACCCCATATTCCGCCTGGGGCTGTGCTCATTGCTTGAGTCTCACGACGGATGGAAGGTCTGCGGACAGGCCATTGACGGACGCGACGCCGTGGAAAAGTGCATGAACTTGAAACCAGATCTTGCGATCTTGGACATTTGCATGCCAACCTTGAATGGCGCGGACGCCGCAGCACAGATCCTAAAGGACAACCCGACCCAGAAAATACTAATCCTCACGGACGTGGACTCCGAGAAAGTGATCCGAAATTGTCTGGAAGCGGGGGTTCGCGGGTGGATTTTTAAGTCCGACGGAACCGATGAGGTGACCAGAGCAGTAGAATCCCTGCAACGGAATAATTCCAGTTTCAGCCCACGCGTCTCCGATCTGCTTATGCGCGGCTACCTGGAGCGGCCGCACGCTGGTCCTACCCCGGCCAAGGTGCCCCGATTATCGCCCCGGGAACGCGAGGTTCTGCAACTCGTAGCTGAGAGCAAGACTTCCAGGGAAGTCGGCGTGATACTGAACATCTCAGCGAAAACGGCAGAAACACATCGAAGCAATCTCATGACCAAGCTGAGGCTGCACTCGATCGCAGAGTTGGTGCTCTATGCGGTCAGAAACGAAATCGTCCACGTGCAAATTCCGGTCATAAACGCGCTCGCTGAACGCGGGAACGGCCTCGCCACACTTGCCCGAAATCTTAACTAAGGGAATCGTTGGCGAGCAGCAATATTTTGGTAAGTCGCTTGCTCCCGCGCAAAACAAAACGCCCCAGACTCATTTGAGTCACGGGACGTTAGTTGATCAGCCCTCCCCCAAGTGCTGCTCAAGAACGAGATTAGGCCAAGGCCTCAAACCGGTAAATGGCACTGATGTGCCATGCCACACCACGAACGTGCCGGAGAATCTCCCGCGAAGCTCGCGTCAGTTCTGGCCAAGATTATTCAGATTGCGCGACACCCTTCATGATCGC
Source organism: Candidatus Sulfotelmatobacter sp. (assembly GCA_036513255.1). GTDB lineage: Bacteria > Acidobacteriota > Terriglobia > Terriglobales > Acidobacteriaceae > Sulfotelmatobacter. Next base: position 127,048 of record DATBZH010000095.1, read on the forward strand.
CAGACAGCGCCAAACGCACTCCTTTATAGCCATGCCGAGGCTCTTGTGATAGGTGGACAATGCGAGCAGAGACAACGTAAAGTCTGCCTGTGCTCGACCGCGTCAATCGTCTCTCCATCATTGCTCACGCTCAATCGCACGCCGTGCGCATCGCTGTCGTCGATTCGCAAAGGTCTTTCACCTACAATGATTTGCTGGAAGCGTCGTCGCGAGTAGCGACGGCACTGTTAGCTAGCCGCGAGGACCTTGAGGAAGAGCGCGTGGCGTTTCTGTTGACGCCGGGCTGTCCCTGGGTCGCCGTGCTGTGGGGCATCTGGCGGGCAGGTGGAATTGCCGTCCCGTTGCCGCTCAACTCTACACGGCCCGAACTGGAATACTTTGTCGACGACACTGGAGTGTCGACATTGTTGTTCGATGCTCCGGCGGAGCAGCAACTGTCGCCAATCGCCGCAAATCGCAATATCCGCACACTATCGTATGAGCATCTTCCAATTTTCCAGCCAGCACAATTGCCGGACATCGGCAGCGAGCGGCGCGCCATGATTCTCTACACCAGTGGCACGACCAGCCGCCCAAAAGGTGTGGTCACAACTCACGCCAACATTTCGGCGCAAATCGTGAGCCTGGTCGCCGCCTGGGAGTGGTCGGCCGACGATCGCATCGTACTCTGTTTGCCGCTGCACCATGTGCATGGAATCATCAATATTGTTTCCTGTTCGTTGTGGTCGAGCGCGACCTGCGAGATGCTGCCGCGCTTCGACGCGAACGCAGTATGGGACCGCATCGCTGGCGGCAGCACAACTCTGTTCATGGCCGTCCCGACGGTCTACGCGAAGCTGATCGCCGCTTGGGAAGGGGCTTCGCCCGAGCGCCGCTCTGCATTTAGCAAAGCAAGCGCCCGGTTACGCTTGATGGTGTCCGGCTCGGCGGCGCTGCCTGTGAGCACGCTCCAACGCTGGAAGGAAATCAGCGGCCACACGCTGCTGGAGCGTTACGGCATGACGGAGATTGGCATGGCGCTATCGAACCCGTTACACGGCGAGCGCGTGCCCGGCAGCGTGGGCACACCGTTACCGGACGTGGAAGTTCGGCTTGTGGGAGACATCGGCCAGCCGGTTGCGTCGGGAACTCCAGGCGAGATCGAAGTTCGTGGTCCAACTGTCTTCGTGCAGTACTGGGGTAAGCCGGATGCAACCCGCGACGCTTTCCGTGAGGGCTGGTTTCGCACTGGCGACACTGCCGTCGTCGAGAACGGCCGCTATCGCATTCTTGGCAGGACCAATATTGACATCCTCAAGACCGGCGGACACAAGGTATCCGCGCTGGAGATCGAAGAAACGCTGCGCCAACATCCCGCGATTGCCGAATGTGCCGTCATTGGAGTGCCCGATTCAGAGTGGGGTGAGCGCGTGGCTGTCGCCGTAGTGCTGCATGACGACAACGGGCTCGATCTGCCGTCGCTTCGTGCCTGGGCGAAAGAATGGCTGGCAGCTTACAAAGTGCCTTCGCGGCTTCTGGTGCTGGATGCGCTTCCCCGCAGTGCCATGGGAAAGGTGATCAAGCCCGCGCTGGTGGCGCTATTTCAAACCAACGAGCATGTGGGCTAAGATCATCCGCCTGCTTGGCAGCACCTTGACTGCGCTCCGCAAAGTCTTGCGTTTCACTTTGGAACGTCAAGAGCCGACTGCTCGAAATATTGTGACAATTCGACTGATGGATTCGTCCCCTCCTGCCGATCTTTCCGCGTGTAAGAGGAAAAGGAGCTTTTTATGAGTATTTCCATATCCAGCTCATTGTCGATCGCTTCGCCCGCCACGGACGCTTCTTCGAATACAGCGTCCGTGCAAAAGATCCAGCAGCCTACCAACAACTCAGGAGACACGATCAGGTTGTCGGAGTCGCAACAGGTCTATCAACTCTACAACCAGGGCCTGACGGTCTCGCAGATCGCTTCCAGTCTGAGCCTGCCTGTCGATACTGTGAATACCTATCTGAATATTTCTGCCGGCTAGATTCCATGCAACGTTGTTCCGTCTTTGCGCCTACCAGGGCCACGGAACGTGGAACAGATACAGGGCGCCAGCTAAACCGAGTGTGATGAAGCCGGCTGCTCCCATGGCGCGCTTAAGAAAGCGGCCTCGCTGCGGCTCCGGATGAAGCGGTAAAGCGGCTCTGAACTTTTCAATCCAGACCTGTTCCGAATCGTTCTCGGAGCGCGAGGACTGAATGATTTCTCCCAGGCGGCGCTGATCATTCTGTGCGAGCGAAATAAAACGGAAAGGCTGCAACGTGCTGCTGATGGCGGGTAACAGCTCCGCACCACCCAGCACCGACCCGCTACCAGTGAGGAACATCAACTTGACCTGCGAGCCCTGAGCCAGAGGATGGGAAAGCGAGAGTAGACCACCGGTGGAAGAAACGACTTGCAGTTGGCTGGGGACACGGCGGCCGTCCTGAAAGCGCAGCACAGCAGGAATAATGTCTTCCAGATGCACGCGCGGCGCACGCTGCTTGGCGAGAAGTGGGGGAGGAGCATTCATAGGTCATTACGATTGTGTGATACCGGAAGTGCCCTGAACAGATAACCGAAGTTCTTGTCCGCCCCCGGTTACCCTCGCGTGGTCGAAGGATCAGGAAATCGTCGGAGACTCGGCGCCCGATCCACAGCAGCGAGAGCCATGGTCTCCAACGAATTCGTAGGGGCCGGAGTGAGTTAGCTTGCTCGTGACATCGAGCCAGATTTCGCCTCCGATTTGCCGCCAGCGCCGGCAAAAAGAATAATCCTCACTCAGATAGGCCCCGGTCTCCGGGTCGATTATGCAATCAAACAGGGCAAAGAGGTTGGAACTCTGTACTGTATCGCGTCGTGAGCCGGACATGGGCAGGCTATGCACGCGCCTGAAATGAGTTTCCGGATAAGCCGCAATCATTCGCTCCAGCGCATTGCGGCGGATCAACTGAAAGCCGCCGCCGGCATAAGTTGCCGTGACGAAATTTCCTTCCTGCCTGCGCTCCGCCTCAGGACAGAACTCTCCGACATAAGACAAGGCAGCCTGCCGTACACTTTCGCCGCATTCGACGCAACGTTGCGGAACAAGACCCCAGTCCATCGACTTGAGCGGGTACAGCGCGCCGGTAAAGTCCTTATTAAACCGCAGCAACCGCTCGACTTGTTGCGGCTCAAAGCTGATATCAGCGTCAACGAACAGCAAGTGCGTGGCTCCAGGAGCGTCCAAAAACGCGGCAACCAGCGTGCTACGCGCCCGCGAGATTAGGGCATCGTAGCCAACTATCGACAGCGTCACCCCGAAGTCAGCCCATTTCGCATAGCTCATCAGCCGAATTACCGACAACATGTAATTCTGCGAGACCATACCGCCAAAACACGGAGTTGCGACGAAGATCGATGGGGGCATGGCTGTTACGAGAAAAGCTGAAAGGCTTTAATGATTCCATCCAGCGCGTAAGGTTATTGCAATCTCAGTGCCGTCTGGAGTGCTAGCGGACATTACGAAATGCGGATATTTCAACCTTCCATGTGCTTATCCAAAGACGTTCAGACCGCTCTGGCTTCCCGTTCTCCCAGATGCCGACAAAGACTCGCAGGCACAAATATCCTCCATGATTGCGATACAATCCTGATCGCAACGAGGATATGCCGGTGAATACCGTTGAACTGAACAAAATCCGCAAGAGCTACGATGAATTCGTGGCCGTAGATGACTTGTCGCTGGTCATTCGCCCTGGCGAAGTTTATGGTCTACTGGGCCCAAATGGTGCCGGGAAAACCAGCACACTGCGCATGATGATCGGCATCACCATTCCCGACTCCGGCGTGGTTTCAATGTTTGGCGAACCTCTGCGGCGTTCCCACATGCAACAGCTCGGCTATTTGCCCGAGGAACGCGGCCTATATAAAAAGATGAAGCTTCTGGATCAGCTCGTATTTCTCGGGCAACTCAAGGGCTTGTCCAGCCATGATGCGGCGCAGCGATCCATGCAGTGGTGTGAGCGGCTGGGCCTGAAGGAATGGACTGGCAAGAAGGTCGAAGAACTTTCTAAAGGCATGCAGCAGAAGGCGCAGTTTATCGGAGCCGTTATTCACGATCCTCAGTTCGTGGTCATGGACGAACCCTTTTCCGCCCTCGATCCTTCAAGCGCCGTGGTTCTTAAGGACGCATTTCTCGACCTGAAAAAAGCGGGAAAGACGCTCTTGTTTTCCACCCATCAAATGAATACAGCGGAGCGCTTGTGCGATTCCATCTGCCTCATCAATCACGGACGGGCGATTCTGGAAGGTGACTTGGGCAAGGTCCGGGCGGGCTACGGCAAGCGAAACGTGCAGATCAAATATGAAGGCGGCTCGCAATTCCTGCACGATGCGAAGCTGGTGCAGTCGTTCAACGACTATGGGAATTATGTGGAGGTGCGGCTCGCTCCGCAAGCCGATCCTCAGGAATTGTTGCGGGCGGCGACCGCGTGCGCCCGCCTTACCAGGTTCGAATTGATGGAGCCTTCGTTGGAAGAAATATTCCTCGAAGCAGTGGGGAAGGCCAATGCGTAACACCTCGCTCATGAATACCTGGATCATCATCAAACGCGAGTATCTCGAAAGAGTGCGCCAACGCTCGTTCCTCGTTCTCACTCTGCTGCTGCCCGCGATCATGGTCGGCGCGTTCCTCATCCCGGCAAAACTTTCCAGCATGAAGAGCGACAAGACGCAAAGGCTGGTAGTTGTGACTTCGACGTCGCAGTTCGGTGAGATCGTGCGCCAGCAACTAATGACTGGCACAAAAGCCGACGGTGAGAAACCTGCCGCCGACAACAATAAAGACGCCGACAGCGCCGACAAACCAAGCCGCAACTATGCCATTGAAGTGGACGCAAATGCCACCGAAGCGGAGCGGACGGCTCTGCGAAACCGCGCGACTGCCGGGGATATCGACGGCTACCTCTGGCTGAGCGATGATGCGGTTGCGGTACGCAAAGTTAATTACTACGGTCGCGAATCCAGCGGTTTCATGGAGAAGTCCTGGCTCAGCGACCAGTTGGACCACGCCATCCTGTTGCAAGAACTTTCCCAGCGGGGGGTTGCAGGCGCGCAGGCCGAGGCGCTGCTCAAGCCTGTGAAGCTGGAGACCGTGCGCCTCGAAGCTGGACGTGAAACCAAATCCGACGACAAGGGCATGTTCTACGCGATTTTTGCCATGGTAATGCTGTTGTATACGGCGGTTATTTTCTACGGCGTTTCCGTCATGCGCGCCGTGCTGGAAGAAAAGAACTCACGCGTCATGGAAGTCATGCTTTCTTCCGCGACTTCGACCGAACTCATGGCCGGGAAGTTGATCGGTGTAGGCGCGGTCGGTCTAACGCAAATTGGAATTTGGATTGTGATGGCCGCGGTTTACGCATTCCCGGCCTTGGCGGCGAGCGTGAGCGTAGGAGAAATTCGGATTCCGCCTCTCACTCTGGCAGCATTCGCTTTGTTCTTTGTCCTGGGATATCTGCTTTTCAGCACTGTCTACGCGGCGATCGGCGCAGTGATTACCAGCGAGCAGGAAGGTCAGCAGCTCCAGTTCATCATTATTCTTCCTCTCATCATTTCGGTATTTATGATGGGTCCGGTAATGCGAGCACCAGATTCTCAAGTTGCGGTGTGGACTTCGATGGTCCCGTTCTTTTCGCCGGTGCTGATGTACCTGCGGATCGCAGTTCAGCCTCCACCTGCTTGGCAGATCGCGCTATCTCTGTTCCTGCTGGTGGCGACGATTGCGGGGCTTCTGATTCTCTGCGCGCGCATCTACCGCATTGGCATCCTGATGTATGGCAAGCGGCCCACGCTGCCGGAAATTATCAAATGGCTGAAGTACGCGTAGGTATTATTTTCTGCTCACTTCATTCCATAAGAACGACAACTCATCGGCAGTGTCGTTGATGGCCTGGGTGATCGAAACGCCGGAACTGTGTCCGCTTACTGTTTGATAGTGCAAGAGAATAGGCCGATCGTTGGCGTTGTCAGCTTGGACCAGGGCAGTCATCTTGCGCGCATGCAGAGGATCAACTCGCGTATCGCTGTCGCCGGTGTTGAACATGATCGCGGGAAACTTCGTTCCTGCCTTTACATTCTGATACGGCGAATACTTGAGCAGATACGGAAATTGGTCAGCGTTATCCGAGGATCCGTATTCGGCGGTCCACCACTTCCCTACCAGAAAGCTTTGAAAGCGAATCATGTCGAGCAGCGGATAGCCGCACCAGATCGCGCCGAACATCTCCGGATGCTGCGTCATGGCCACACCCATCAATAGCCCGCCATTCGAACGCCCGCGAATCGCCAGCCGCGGAGTCGAAGTATATTTTTCGTCGATCAGATATTGTCCTGCTGCGAAAAAATCGTCGAAGACGTTCTGCTTGTGCTCGAACATTCCCGCCTGGTGCCACTTCTCGCCATACTCACCGCCGCCGCGCAGGTTCGGCTGCGCATAAAATCCGCCCTGCTCCATCCACCACGCGTATTCGGGATTCCACGTGGGATCCAGATTCACGAGGAATCCGCCGTAGGCGAACATAAGCGTAGGCGTGTTGCCATCGCGCTTCACGCCTTTCTTCGAAGAAATAAACATGGGTACCCGGGTGCCGTCCTTCGACGTATAGAAAACTTGTTTCACTTCGTATTGATCGGAGGCGAAAGGCACCGTCGGCTTGGCAAAGATTTCAGTTTTCCGCGTCTTCACATCGTAGTGGTAAATCGTCGGCGGGATGATGAACGATTCAAAGCTGTAAAAACCTTCGTTCGAATCTGACCGTCCTTCGAGGTCGGTGGCCGCGCCGAGGGTCGGATACGCGATCTCTCCGGTCTGTTTTCCCTCGAGCGTGAAAACTCGGGTTTCCGTTACGACATCGTGCAATCCGGTAACGAAGAGTTTTCCGCCGACAATCGAAATACCAGAGATGACGTCTTTCCCTTCGCGCACCACGTTCGTCCAATGATCGGGCTGCGGATCATTGATCTGCACTTTGATTACGCGATAGTTCGGTGACTGATGATCCGTAAGCACGTAGAGATCGTCGCCGTAATTCACCGCCTCAAAACGGCTGTCGATTCCATGAATGATCGGACGAATCAGCGAATTCGCTTTGCGCAGGTCTTTCATGTAGATATCTACGCGTTTCGCCGGAACGCCGTGTGCGACCGTAATCATCAGGTAGCGTTCATTCTCGGTAATCTCGGCGCCAATCAGTTCCATGGGTCCGAAGCTTTCACCTTCGAAATTCTTGCCGAAGATAAGTTCATCGCTCGCGGCGGGTGATCCCAACTTGTGATAGAAGACCAGCGATCCCGCTGGATCAAAGCGCGCGTAATAAAGCCCCAGCTTGTCAGGGCTGAGTTGAATGCCAGAATAACGCGCGGTGGGCAGAGAGTCGGCGAGATCCTTACTCTTCGCGACATCGAGAATGTGCACCGATTCCTCATCGGCGCCGCCGGAACGAGTTCCGTAAACAAGTAGCGTGCCATCTTTCGAAATGTCATTAATCTGTACGGAAGTATTTTGGTCAGCGCTAAGCTTCGCCGCATCAACCAGACGGGTATCCTGACCGTGTAGTCCGCGCCGCATATAAATCGATCCCTGGTTCTCGTCCGCCAGCCGCTTCTTGAAGAAATACTTTCCGCCACGCTCGATCGGGATGCTGTAACTTTCCACGCGTTCAAGCTTGGTAAGTTCATTCACAATCTCCGGCCTCACCTTCACTTGTGAAAGATATTGCTCGGTGTATTTCATCTGCCCGTCGATCCACGTGCGGGTCTCGGGACTTTTTCCGTCTTCAAGCCAGCGATAAGGATCGGTGAGCGTAGTTCCGTGAATGTCCTCAGTCACTGGTTTGGCTTCCGTCGCGGGCGGAGGCGGAAGAACAATTCCGTTGCCGCCTTTCACTTCGGAGGGCCGTTCGGCGGCTAAGACGAAGCTTGCAATCGGCACGAGGAAAAAGAAGGTAGCGAGCATTGTGCGGAAAGTCCAAGGAGATGTCATGTCCGGAAGATTCTACTCCGGACCGCGATGCCAGCGGACAGCTTGTGATGGGCAGTGCGGGACTCGAACCTGCAATCTTCCCCTGTTGCGCTATGAGTCAATGAGCGCAATGGCGAGTCTTACGCCAGTCTGCGGCTATCTCGCCCAGATTATTGAAGCTTGGAGATGACGAGGCGAAGTGTATCCGGCGACAGCCCTCGTGCGGGGTCGACATGAGCACTGGGCGCCAACATGCTGACTTCCGCTCCGGTGTAGCATCCGAAAGCGCCGCCGGAAATATGCGCAATCTTGCTGGCGACCTTTTCACCGGTGTTAAGGTCGTATTCGTCGAAATGAAAGGTGATGCGCTCGCCTACCATGTGATACACCTCAACCGCAACGCGCGGCCCGAACACCCACTGATTGTGATGGCGCTGGGCAGTGTCGGGAGGTGCAGGGATGACTTTTATATCCAGGTGACCAGTCTCGGAGATAGCTGCAATGGCCGTCAGCGGCCCGCTCGGCGTCGTCTCCGATTGCAGGATTGCGTAGGCAACTCCATCCCCTGCCCCCATCCGGTAACTCGCGAATATCCACCCTCCGCCCCCGGGAGGCAATGGAAGATCGAAGCTATTGATGACGTGGCCATCCGCGTCGAGAACTGTGCCACCATGCTTCACGTCCTCAGCGGTCCCATGAGTATCCAAGGCAATCGTTTTTCCCGAAGGCAGAAACGCCATGATTGAAGCTCGAAAATCATCGGGCATCCAGCGCTTGGCCAGCAGATTCCCCCGCTTATCGAAGTGGTACATCTCGCGGAAGTGGCCTTGAGCCCCGACGAAGTGAGTAGTCAGAATATTCAGATCGAAACCTTCGACCGCAACGGGCGATGGCATCACCATTTCTGGAAGTTCAAAGTTCACGATCGAACCGTCCGGCGACACGCCCACCACGGAGAATGCAGTATGGGATGGGTCGTCCGTAGCGAGACGGCGTTTCAGATACACCCGGCCGTCAACTCCACAAGCCAGGACTTCGTAGCCGTCTTTGGTCGACCCAACCACGACATCGTAGTCCTCCGTCTTAACCGCACAAGGAGCCTGGGGCGAGGAACTGGGTGGCTTGCCGCACTCTTGCTGAGCGTAGCTGATATGGATAGCCAAGGTGCCGGCGAAAATTACCGCGATGGCGAATCGAGACGGCATGACGCTTATCGCATGACGTACTTGAGCTTGAGATGGTGGGCAGTGCAGGACTCGAACCTGCGACCTCCTGCTTGTAAGGCAGGCGCTCTAACCAACTGAGCTAACCGCCCGTCTGCGGCTTCAACGAGTATATGTGAGCGCGAAAACTACGGTCAAAGCGCCGCGGGGGATGTACGGCTGTCTTCGGAAACTAACAGTCCTGCTAGACTGGCGCGGTGCGGCGCCTGATCGTAAACGCAGATGACTTTGGATACACCGCTGGAGTGAACCGGGCCATCGTCGAGGCCCACACTCGGGGAATCGTCACGTCGTCGACGTTGATGGCCAACGGACCAGCGTTTGCCGAAGCCGCGCGGCTGGCGAAACTGACGCCGAGCCTAAGCGTCGGCTGCCATGTGGTTCTGATAGACGGCGAGCCGTTGCTTCCGTCGAACCAAATCCCTTCTCTCTCCGCAACAAACGCCAGCCCTTCGCAATTCCGCGATGGCCTGATGAGCTTCGCTGCGCGCGCGCTGAGTAGCTTACTCAACGGCCAGGAAATCGAAGCCGAAGCAACTGCCCAGATTCGAAAGCTTCAGTCTGCGGGAATCACCGTTTCGCACTTCGACACGCACAAGCACACGCATATTTTCCCGCAAGTTTTAAAGCCATTACTACGCGCATCGGCGAACTGCGGAGTGCGCGCCGTCCGCAATCCGTTTGGCCCCCGCAGGCCGCTGCGCTCCAGCGAACTGCTGGCCAAACCCGGACTTTGGAAACGCACCGCGGAAGTTCGTATTTTGCGCGCGTTTGCCAGCAAGTTCCGAGCATCGGTGGATCGCCAAGGTTTCAGCACTCCTGATGGAACGCTTGGCATCGAGGTTACTGGAGTCCTGGACGAGCGTCTCTTCCGCGCGATCGCCGAAACGATTCCCGAAGGGACGTGGGAGTTTGTCTGTCATCCCGGTTATAACGACGCCGACCTGCTAGCTGCGAATACTCGCTTGCGCGGGTCACGCGAACTGGAACTGAAAGCTTTAACACTCCCCGCGGCGCGGCAACTGCTGGCGGAAAGAGACATTGAATTGATTTCGTACCGGGAGCTTGTTCCCGCTAAAAGCACCTGCTGAAGCCACAAGCTTGGGTACTGTCGTAACTTATACGACGATACCTTAATAGTATTATTGTCCCAGAAGGTCGCGTGCACCGCTTCACGCGAGGAGGACATACTTATGTCAGCGCAAGGGTCGGCTCCGCGGGCGACGCTGGACTTGCGGATACGTGTGTGGGGCATGGGAGCCAAAGACCAGCCTTTCTTTCAAAACGCCGTCGCACAAAATATTAGTAGCACGGGCGCATGTATCTATGGCATCGAGCAGGAACTCAAGGTTGGCGACGTGATTGGTGTGCAGTATGAAACCAGAAAGGCCCGCTGCAAAGTAATCTGGATCGTGGACGCCGGCGGTCTGAAAAAGATGCAAGTGGGCATTCAGTTGGTTGCCGACCAGGAATGTCCGTGGCTGGCGATGGTGCCGGTGGATTCGCAACCGGGTACCGAAAGCAGACCCTCGCCATCTTCCGACAATCGCAGACACTTCACCCGCCACAAGCTTTCTTTTCCTCTGGAACTTCGCGACGAACGGTTCGATATGCCTATGCGTGTCAGCGCCAGCGACGTAAGCGGCAACGGCTGTTATGTTGAGACCGTTATGCCGCTCGCACTTGCCACAGCGTTAAAGATTGATCTATGGATCGGCGAAGAGCACGTTTGCACTTCTGCCATCGTACGCACTCGTGATCCCGGAGTAGGGATGGGAATCGAGTTCACCGGCATGCCCGACGATACGAAACTCCGTCTTCAAACCTACCTTGACGGAATGGATCCCAGTCTATCGGCCGCGGCGCCGAGCGCTGGAACTGATTGAAGCAGCGTCAGCCTTAGCGGCGTCCTGTTCAGCTATCCACTTCTTTTCTGTAAAATCTGCATCCACTGTAAGTTCCCACCATCGAATACAGAACTCACGGAGGAATGGGCCGGATGAAGATTGGGATCACGTGCTATCCCACGTACGGCGGCAGCGGCGTGGTAGCCACCGAACTTGGCTTGGAACTGGCGCAACGCGGGCACGACATTCATTTCATCTCTTACGCCCCACCGATCCGCCTGCGAGGCTCTGAGCCCAACATTCACTACCACGAAGTAGAAGTTTCGCGCTATCCACTGTTTGACTATCCTCCCTACGACCTTGCGCTGGCTACGCGCATGGCGGAAGTGGCCCAACTCTACGACCTCGACCTGCTTCACGTTCATTACGCGATCCCTCATTCGGTAAGCGCCCTGTTGGCGCGCCAGATGATGGCCGAAGGCCCGCGCGGACGCCGCCTTCCGTTTGTGACCACGCTGCATGGGACTGATATTACGTTGGTTGGCCTGGATCGTTCATATCTTCCCATCACCCGTTATTCCATCGAACAGAGCGATGGCGTCACTGCCATATCGAATTACCTGCGTGACCGCACCGTACGAGTATTCGACGTAAAGAACAGCATCGAACTGATCTACAACTCGGTGAATTGCGACGTCTATTGCCGCAAGCCGGAAATATCTGCCGAAACACGCAAAGAATATGCGCCGGGCGGCGAGCGATTGCTGGTGCATCTTTCCAACTTTCGCCCGGTGAAGCGCCTTACCGATGTCATCGAGATTTTCGACCGGGTCCGCAAGCAGGTTCCTTCCCGGTTATTGCTTATCGGCGATGGTCCGGACCGTTCCGTGGCGGAGTGGCTGGCGGTGCAAAAGGGAATCCACGAAGATGTTTTGTTTCTCGGCAAGCAGGACCAGGTTCAGGACAAATTGGCCGGATGTGACATTATGCTGATGCCCAGCGAACTCGAGTCTTTCGGCCTGGCCGCGCTGGAGGCTATGGCTTGCGAAGTGGTTCCGATCGTTACCCGCGTGGGCGGAGTGCCTGAAGTCGTAGAGCATGGCAAGAGTGGATATCTGGCCGAGGTGGGCGATGTGGATACGATGGCGCGCTATGCTGTCGAGTTGTTGAGAGATGAAGACCGGCTGCGTGAAATGGGCAAACAAGCAAGGGCAGCCGCGAAGAGCCGTTTTTGTTCCTCGAAGATTGTGCCGCAGTATGAAGAATTCTACCGGCGCGTGCTGGAGCGTTCTTCGTAAAAACCCACCGGAACGGCGCTGGCTTCCTGCAGCAAAGGCAACCGGATTCGCACCAGGGTTCCCTTCCCTTCCTGACTATCGATGGTGAGTTGCGCAGTGTCTCCATAAAGAACGTTGAGCCGTTCCGAGACATTCGCCATCCCGATGCCCGCACCGGCCCAAAGTCCGCCGCGTTGCTTATGCATGGTTTTCATTCCCACGCCGTCGTCTTCCACTTCAATCACGAGTTTGTCTTCCGCCACACGGCTGCGCAGGTAAATGCTGCCGCCTCCAACTTTAGGGGAAAGACCGTGCTTGATGGAGTTTTCGACAAGAGGTTGCAGGAGCATACTGGGAACCATCACCTCCAGCGAATCCGGGTCCAGTTCTTTCACGACCCGCAACTTGTCGCGTCCGAAGCGCACGACTTCAATGTCGAGATAGTTGTCGACGAATTCGAATTCTTCCCGCAACGGCGCAAACGCTTCGCTGCTGTTGAGCAGGCGTCGAAGGATGGTCGCAAGCTTGGTGATGACTTCGCGCGCCGTGTCCGGATCAAATCGCACCAGAGACGAAATGGAATTCAGAGTATTGAACAGAAAATGCGGATTGATCTGGCTTTGCAATGCCTCCATGCGCGCATGCAGTAGCAGCCTCTCCTGCTCTTCAAGCTTGATCTGGATGCGGACGCTGTTGAAGATCTTCAGCTCGATTCCGATCGCGACTACGGAAGTGGCATAGATCAAGGCCTCGACCCATAGATTGCCGAAGCTCTCCATACTGAAGATAGAGCGCGGGAAATACCGGAACATTTCCGTTTGCACGAAGCGTAATCCGACAACCGTGGTGAAGAACATGATCTGCCAGTCGAACAAGCGCGGCCGCGGCAGATTGCGGCGGATTAGCCGGTAAATACTGAGATCGATGAAAGGTGAGAACGACCAGATATCGTCCTTATCTAACGACATGGTGCGCAGTTGGCCTGCAAGAAAACCACAAAGCACAGCGAACGGTAACGACGCCCACTCTCCGTGCAGGACGGCGGGGAAGGCCATTAACACGCCACCGAGCGAGCCGGCCCATCGCCCGCCGATCACGCCGAGAAGAAGTGCGGTCTCGAATGTGAGATCGCCGGCGAGAAAACTCTTGGCGGAAAACCGTATCCACACACCGACCATGATCGGCAGGCCAAACCACAGCACCAGATATATCTTCTGCCGTAACGTACGCTCTTCGCGAAACAGCAAGGACTTGAATTCCTTGGAGCGGACCAGGTTGCTGGAAACGGTCGCAGCTACGCCCAGTTTGAGTAGAAGGTGGATGAGGATGAGCCGCTGTTCCATGCGAAGTCTCGGGTGAAGTATGCCGATGAATTACAGTGGTTAAGTTCCTAACGAAAACTGTAGCACGAAGCGAGAACGCGGAAAGAGTGGCCTGATCTCAATAACCTTTCTGCTTATCGACGACATCCAGCAACGGCTGGAGTGCGACGTAGCGTCGCAAATTTTCTGAGAGTAATGCGTAATGGCGCTCCCATAGTTTGTCGGTTAAGGCAGCCGTGTGCGGAGTGATGAGCAAGTTCGGCAAATCCCACAGCGGAGATTCCGATGGCAAAGGCTCTTGCTCGAAGACGTCCAATGCCGCTCCGGCAATCTGGTTGGATCGCAGGGCTGTAGCGAGAGCGGTCTCGTCGATTAACGGCCCTCGGCCCACGTTAATTAGACACGCGCTCGATTTCATCGCGGCGAAACGTTCGGCGTTCATCAAGCCGCGCGTGGCGGCAGTCAGCGGCGCGGCCAAAACTACATAATCGGATTGCGACAAGAGTTGATCAAGGTCCGGCGGGGCGAAGACTTGTTGGACTCCGTGGGGAAGTTCTTTCTCGGAATGCTCGCGTACCGCAATAATCCGCATGCCCAAGCCAGAAGCTCTCTCGGCAACATGGCGGCCGATGCTGCCAAGGCCAACCAGACCGAGAGTCGCACCATTGACCTCGCGAGGATGGGAACTGCGGTGCCAAATTTCCGATTGCCCCCAAAGGTGTTTCTGCTGGAGTAACGCAGCTTCCGGAATCTTCTTGGCCAGCGCGAAGATCATCGCGATGACGTGCTCCGCAACCACCGGAGCGTGCACCTCGCGGGCATTGGTAAGGAGCACATCGCTGTTCACGAACTCAGGAAACAACAGTTGATGCACAGCCGCGGTAGGAGCATGAAGCCAGCGCAATTTCTTCGCTGTAGCGAATTGCTCGGGGCGGAGCAAGAAAGTGAAGAAAACTTCGGCGCTCGCCAAGTCATCTTCTATGCCATCGTAGCTTTCGCTGTGAACGATTTCGATCTCAGGAAATTCCGAGCGCAACCGCGGGGCAAACCACCCGGGCGCATTCCAAAGATCGAAGCGGTGATGAACTACTATGAGCAACTTCATCAAGAGATTGTTCGGCGACATGCGTCGTGATTCCGTTTTTACTATTTGTTCTTGGCGAACATTCGCAGGTCAGCGCCGGTCATCTCTCTGGGCTCGTCAAGCGCCAGCATCCCGAGCAGCGTTGGCGAGATATCGCGCAGCGCCCCGTTCGGCTTCAGGGTGAACTGCTCTGCATTTTCTGCGACCACGATAAACGGCACTGGATTTGTTGTATGCGCCGTGTGCGGACCGCCCGTCGCGGGATCAATCATCATTTCTGCATTACCGTGGTCGGCGGTAATCAGGATCGCACCGCCCTTGGCGCGAACGACAGCTTCGATGCGGCCCAGACACGCATCTACCGTCTCGACTGCCTTCACCGTCGGTTCAATTTTGCCGGAGTGACCGACCATGTCGGCATTGGCAAAGTTCACGATCATCACATCGAACGTGCCGTCTTCCGCGGCTTTGATGACCGCATCGGCAATTCCAGCAGCGCTCATCTCCGGCTTCAAATCGTAAGTCGCGACTTTCTGCGAGGGCACTAACAAGCGGTCTTCGCCGGGAAATGGTGTCTCTACTCCGCCATTGAAGAAATACGTGACGTGGGCATACTTTTCGGTTTCGGCTACGCGGAGATTCCGCAGGTTCATTCCGCCCATCACGTTGGCCAGGATATTGGCCATCGACTCCGGCGGAATTACTACTGGCAAGCTGAAGTTCTTGTCGTACTGTGTCATGCAAACATAGTGGAGATTCTTAGGCGCGCGATCGCGTGGGAGCGTTGTGTCGAGATCGGCTGCGCCGGGAAGATCGCTACCGCCTTGAGCATTCAGTCCGCTATTACGGGCGAGAGCACGAGTAATCTGCCGCACGCGGTCGGCGCGGAAGTTCAAGCAGATGCAGGCATCGTCATCGCGGATTGTCGCCAGTGGCTGACCGTTCTTGTCGGTGCAAACAAATGGCATAACGAATTCGTCAGTTACTCCCTTGTTGTACGAATCTTTCATTCCCTGCACAGGATCGGCGTTCTTGCCGCCTTCCGCATCGGCAAAGACTATGGCATTGTAGGCTTTGGCGATGCGCTCCCAGCGGCGGTCGCGATCCATCGCGTAGTACCGGCCGTTCACCGTAGCAATCTGCCCTGAGTTGTACTCTCGCATCTTTTGCTGCAATTGTTCGAGATAGCCCGCGCCGTTGGTAGGCAGCGTATCGCGGCCATCCATGAAGGCGTGAACGAAGACGCGATCGACGCCATTCTGCTTGGCCATTTTCAGTAACGCATAGAGATGCGCCTGCTGCGAATGCACACCACCATCGGACAATAGTCCGAAAAGATGCAGCCGCCGCTCGCCCACGCGAGCATGCTTCATGGCCGCAAGCAGCACAGGGTGTGAAAAGAATTCGCCGTTCTGGATCATCAGGTCGATCCGGGTGATGTCCATGTGAACGATGCGACCGGCGCCGATGTTGAGATGTCCAACCTCGCTATTGCCCATCTGCCCTTCAGGCAGGCCAACAAAAGGACCACTCGTGTGAATGAGCGTGTTGGGATACTCGCGCAGGAGTCGATCATAAGTCGGCTTGCGAGCGAGCGCGATGGCGTTAGCCTTGGTTTCGGCGCGATATCCCCAGCCGTCGAGGATAATGAGAACCAGCGGTTTCGGTCTAGGCATTGGTCACGACGTTCTTCACGACAGAGACACAGAGGCGCAGAGAAGGCATAGAAATAATTTATAAGGGTGCAGACGGTTTTTCAAACTACGCACGGCCGCGCCTCATTTCGTCGATGGGCGTTTATACTCGAACCCGGAGGCCACAATGTCTATTAGCGAATTGCTGCTGCCTGAACTTGACGCCGAAATGAAGAAGACGCGCACGACCCTGGAACGTGTACCTGCCGACAAGAAAGATTTCGCGCCGCACGCAAAGTCGATGCCGATGGGCAAACTCGCGCCTCACGTAGCGCAGCTTGCCGGCTTTGGATTGACGATATTGACTACACCCGAATTGGATTTTGCCAAAGGCAGCGTCAAGCCCTTGCCGTTCGAATCCACCGCGCAGCTTTTGCAGACGTTCGATGAAGGAGCGGCCAAGGTTCGCGCCGCGCTGCAATCCACTCCCGATGAGGCCTGGAAACAAAACTGGAAGTTGAGCTTTCAGGGCAAAACAATTTTCGAAGGAGACCGCTTTCTGGCGTATCGGCAAATGTTTCTGAATCACCTGGTGCATCATCGCGCGCAGCTTGGCGTGTATCTGCGGCTGAACGATAAACCGGTGCCCGCGACGTATGGGCCTTCGGCGGATGACACGATGGGGTTTTGAGGACGGCACCGAAGCGTACTACCAAATGGTTTCCACCGGGTAACGATTAAACAACGGATCGGATGTGAGGATCGGGAGATCCTCCTCTAGGCTCTGGCATATAAGAACGCGGTCGAACGGATCGCGATGGTGCGTTTGGAGACTCTCAATCTTCAAAACGTGATCCAGTCGAATCGGCATCAACTCAATACGGTTCTCAGATAGCTTCTTCACGACGTAGCGGCCTGTTGGCTTGGGCAGTGGAAGTTTGCCCGCCTGGACCTTAATCAAGATCTCCCAAACGCTAGCCACGCTGAGCCACAGGTCGTTAGGGCCCGTGAAAATTTGTTTTGCCCGGCGGGAAAGTCGCGGATCGTCCAAGATGGCCCACAGAAAAGTGTGCGTATCGAGAAGGGCTTTCATCCCCAGAAGAGATCCTCGATCTCTTTAGGTAGCGGATCGTTGAAATCGTCGGGGACGGTAAACTCGCCTTTGGCGGAGCCCAGTATTCTTCGCTTCGGCTGCTTGGCCAAGGGCACAAGCTTCGCGACTGGCTTGCCAGCCTTGGCGATGATGACTTCTTCGCCTAACGCGACCCGTTCGAGCAGGCGTGAGAAGTGGGTCTTGGCCTCGTGGATGTTAACTTCCATACAGTTATTTTAGCTAAGTCGTGGACTAAGTCAAAGCTTTCCTTGGCGCTTGCACTCCACGCCTGCATTGCCTACAATAGATGCATGCAATACACAATCCGCAATGTGCCCGGAACGTTGGACGAGGCTCTTCGGCGGACCGCCCGCGAACGCGGCAAAAGCTTGAACGAAGTTGCCATTGAAGCCCTGGCCCGCGGTGCCGGCGTTACCGGCAACTCCAGCCGGCAACGCGATCTGAGCGATATCGCAGGAACATGGCGCAACGACCCGGCTTTCGACAGCGCACTAGCCGCTCAGGATTCCATTGAAGAAGAAATATGGTGAGGCTGGCGCTCGACACAAACCGCTATACCGACCTGTGCCGGGGCGATGTGTCGGTTGTCGAAACGGTGGAACTCGCGCATGAAGTTTGGCTGCCCTTTGTCGTCCTGGGAGAATTGCGAGCCGGATTTGCCGTGGGCGACCAGGGACCGCGGAACGAAGCTGTCCTGTGCAGGTTTTTAATGAAGACCGGCGTCAGTGTGCTTTACGCCGACGATCAGACAACCCATCACTACGCTGCTCTGTATCGACAACTGCGCCAGCAAGGCACTCCCATCCCCACAAACGATATGTGGATCGCCGCCCTCGTGCTGCAACATTCCCTTGTCCTGTTTGCCCGCGACACGCATTTTGATGTGCTGCCGCAGCTTATGCGGGTGTAAGGAATTAAGAGCGTTCTTGCTGGAGGGAAGCCCGCAAAATCCTACCCAAGGACGAGTTTATCTGAGTCTTATTTTTGCCACGAGATTTTATGGAATAGAAAGCCCGAACTTATTTTGTTAACGTCCGGATTGATCGAATGGCACAGGACGATCTTTAGCTGATCGTGTTTGGGTCCACCCAAGTTGACGACCGAACCGCCGTGGTAGCCTCCCGTCGGGTCTACGAAGTGGTATCGAACCCAGAGTGTGCCACGTTTTCCTTCACCCTGGCCGTGAACAGTCGCGAGAGTAATAGACGACCTTCGAATCAAGGCGCATTCGGAGAACCACGCGAACGAAGGAATGGTCAAGATTCCCATGAGGTAGCAAAGTCCGTAGTAAAGAAAATGCCGTTCACTGCCGGGTACAACTGGCTCAAACGGCGAGATCGGACTGGACAGGACGGCCACAATTGAACCGGTCGCTATGATACCGATTGCCGCTAGCATATGCATGTTGCGCGTCGCTATTTTGAAGTGAAGACGTGACGGCAAGTCTTGAGTGCAGAATTCGCGCCCCTCGATTCTCAGTCGCAGGAGGTCCGATTTCCGCGTGTCCCCAGTCCCGGCCTTCCTGCCCGTCATAATCCAAAATGCTCGCGCCTTGTGGCCTTGCCAGAGAAACCCTGTAGCAACAGCGGAACAAACGACTGCGCTAAGAAACAGCGCTACTAGCTCGAGGTAAAGACCGACCGTGAAGGCCAAAATCATTGTGCCGAAACCGAGAAGGGCGACGAATCGAGGCTTCATAGAAAGTCTCAGCCTTTATAGTTAAGCGCCTTCAATCCCAAAAACCTCGCTCCATCTCCCAACTCCTCCTCAATCCGCAACAACTGGTTGTACTTGGCGATGCGGTCGGTTCGGGAGGCGCTGCCGGTTTTGATTTGGCCGGCGCCCGTGGCAACGGCCAGATCAGCGATGAAGGTGTCTTCGGTTTCGCCGGAGCGGTGTGAGATAACAGAGGTGTAGCCGTTGCGGCGAGCGAGGTCGATGGCATCCAGAGTTTCGCTCACCGTGCCGATCTGGTTGACTTTGATCAGGATCGAATTCGCCACGCCTTTGTCGATTCCCTCTTGCAGGAAGTCCACGTTGGTGACGAACAAGTCGTCTCCCACGAGCTGAATCTTTCCGCCAACTTCTTGGGTAAGGTTCTGCCAGCCGTCCCAATCATTTTCGGCGAGGCCGTCTTCCAGCGACACAATGGGATAATCTTTCACCCACTTGGCCCAGAAGCGCACCATGTCGTCGGAACTCTTGGCCGACTTGTCGGACTTTTTGAAGACATATTTGCCATCCTGATAGAACTCGCTGGCTGCGGGGTCGAGGGCGATAGAGATGTCTTCTCCGGGCTTGTAGCCGGCTTGCTGAATCGCCTCCAGCACAACGTCAATCGCTTCAACGTTCGATTTGACCGAGGGGGCGAAGCCGCCTTCGTCTCCAACGGCAGTGTTATAGCCGCGTTTCTTCAGCACACCTTTCAGCGTATGAAAGACTTCCACTCCCCAGCGCAGCGCTTCGTGAAACGAAAGCGCGTCGATGGGCATGACCATAAATTCCTGGAAGTCGACGTTGTTGTCGGCATGGGCGCCGCCGTTGAGAATATTCATCATGGGCGTAGGTAGAGTGTTTGCGCCCGCGCCTCCGAGATAGCGATAGAGCGGCTGGTCGTGAAATTTAGCTGCCGCGCGCGCCACCGCCATCGACACCGCGAGTATTGCATTTGCGCCAAGACGGCTCTTATTTGCGGTGCCATCGAGTTCGATCATCTTCTGATCGATCTCGCGCTGCTGAGTGGCGTCAAGATTCGCCAGAGCATCGGCGATTTCCCCGTTGACGTTCTCAACCGCCTTCAGTACTCCCTTTCCCAGAAAAAGACTCTTGTCGTCATCCCGCAACTCGACAGCCTCGTGCTCACCCGTCGAAGCCCCGCTGGGAACGATGGCGCGCCCCAAAGATCCATCTTGCAACAGTACTTCGGCCTCAACTGTAGGATTGCCGCGCGAATCCAAAACCTGCCGGCCTTTTATGACAGAAATAAAACCCATGGTATTGATCTCCGTGCCTTTGTAAGAAGTAATTTCTCGGGAACTGAAGAAAAAACTTCGTCCGGTCAAATATCCGACGCCTGAGTAGGTTTTTCCCGTACGCGATTTCCGAATGTGGATTATAGCGGATGGAGGACCACGCAATGGGAAGACGCCTGGAGCGTGCGTGGCATCCCAATCGCTGCTCGGGCCTTATCTTTGCTGGTTCCGCGATCCCGTCAAATATTGTTTCCCCGGCCCAATCTAGGCTAGAGTTAACGCTAACGATTTGCAGATTTATTGGCTTCAGTTTCGAGGAGGCGCGATGAGGAAGTGCATGATTTTAGCTAGCACGCTATTATCAGCGGCAACGGTAATGGCCCAGACAAGTGCATCGGTGCCTTCGGGTACGGCGTTGATGGTCAAGTTGCAAACCACGCTGGCGACCTTCAGCAACAAAACCGGCGATCCCTTTCAGGCGCGATTGGACCAATCCGTTGTGCTGAACGGACAGACATTGCTGCCTGCGGGAACGATAGTGGAAGGCCGCGTCACTAAAGTGAGCGAACCGCGACGAATCACAGGCAAGCCGACGCTCGGCATTCTGCCCGAGGCCGTGATTCTTCCGACTGGAGAGCGCTTTTTTCTCGACGCCACTCTCATCGATACCAATATGGGTCCGGGCACGGACGTGAATGCAGAAGGTCAGTTCAAGGGATCAGGTCACGACCGCCGTGATCAATTGGAAGTTGGCGGAGGCGCAGCTGGCGGAATGTTGATTGGCGGCCTGGTTGGCGGTCCTCCGGGAATCTTGATCGGTGGCGCGGTGGGAGCGGGTTCGACGACCGCGCATTGGCTCACCAAACACCACTCGGCTGTGTTGCCCGCTGGGACCGAGCTCACGCTGGAATTGAATCGACCATTGAGCATGACCACGGTAGCCGCGAGCGGCGGCGGAAGCAAGTAGAAAGAGTTTGGATTCTTACTAGCCGGAGCCGTGCGCTCCGGTTTTTTGTTGCGCATCGGTCTTCCGGAACTCCTACCAATGCGCGCGATGCAGATGGCTCGGTACCGCGGCCTAGGTACCGTAAGCATCCATTTCCATCTCGCTCAATAATTGCAGTTCAATCCAGCCTTCGGGCGGCAAAGCGTCTACAGGAAGATGGTTTTGCCGCAGGCTAAAGCGCAGACGCAATCTGCTGATCGCGGCGATTCCGGCTCTTTGTGCGGCCGTGGAAGGCGCACCCGATTCGCTCAGCAAACAATCCAATGGCAATTTGAACTCGAAGTTGCGCAACAGCGCGATTTTGAACTTATCTTCGGACTTCGCAGAAGATGCGAGCAACGACGCCTCCGCTCCGCTCTCGATCTTCCATTCCTTAATCGCGCCTTTCTCGTCGGCGGCAACCTCCACACGCAGAGACTTGCGCGGCCGCGGTTCATTCGCAGTCCACGATTCCAGATTCACTACTAGCTCGAACTCTGTCTCGGGTAGTTTCTCTTTGAAGTCGAGCCGGCCGTAGACGTAGGTACTGTCGATGCCTGCGTACGCGGAATCCAGCAAGAACTGCTTTCCGTGCATGGCGCCTGCGCGGTCGTCGGCAGTGTAAGCGGCTGCACCCATCCATTCAAAATAACGAACTTTGTCGCCATCAATGTGCGGATGAATGTAGGCGGTTTGCGGCGTGAAAGCCGGCCGAACTTCCGCTCCCGTAATCGGCTGAGATAAATAGTCCGGCGGCGTCGCGCCCAGCGCCTGGTAGACATTGGAAAGATGTTTGCGGTAAAGTTCGTCAAAATCGCGGTCGTTGGCCGAGTGGTGTTCTGGCCCGTACCACCAGTTCCAGTCGCTGCCTTCGGCAATCAGAATTTCTTCAAAAGCCAACTTACGCTGCGCCTCGGTGGCACGGGCTGCGTTGTGCGCATAGAACTCGCGGGCATTGGAAAGATAGTCCCAGGCGCGATTGTCTTCGGGCGCACCGATCCACACATTGAAATTGGCGTTGATCCAAGAGCCCGGCACCAGCGACGTAAGCTTGCCAAAATTGCGGTGGCGGGCGATCGCTTCGGAAATCGTGACCGCCTCGACTCCCGGCTCGTGCTGCAATCCATCGTAAAAGCGCCGCAGAAATTCGCGTCCCGACTTTGGATAATACTCCCAGGCATTTTCCCCATCGAGAATGATGGAAACCACGGCATCGCGTCCCTGGTCAAGAAGCGGCCGTGCGGCGTCCCTAATGTTGCCAATCAGGTGGCGAGCCGCGTCCGCCGGCGGCATTCCTGAATAGACGAATCCGATCAGATCCGAGATGGTGTGGTCGCGGAAAACCATATTCATCACCGTCGATCCATTTTCATAGCGGTGAATGTTATACAACTTCTCGGCAAGATGGGCGGGCAGCCGGCCATTCCCGTCCCGCGCAAAAAAGGTTCCCTCGCTTCTGCCCAGGACGCCCTCATCGGTCGCCATCCATTCAATGCCCAGGTTGTGCGCGATGGCCAACACTTCTTCCGAGACGCTTCCTTCCGACGGCCACATGCCCTTCGGCCGCATACCAAAAACTTGTTCGTGAAGATCGAGTCCACGCTGAATCTGATCGCGGGCGTCTTCAGGATGCCGGAACCGTTGCTGCGGCAAGGGCAAGCCTGGAGTCGAAACGGCTCCAGCGTTCGTATCACAAACCAGCGGCAGGATCGGGTGATAGAAAGGAGTCGTGGAAATTTCAATCGATCCTTTCTTCGCAGCGTCCGCGTGAGCGGGCAGGACCTTCCCCAGCAATAACTTTTCCTGCTCGATCACAAAGCTCTGATCTTCGAGCGAGTATTCGTGTCCTTTCTGGATTAAAGAAGCGATGTTCTTCTCTTCGAGGAAAAATTCGTCAAACCAGGCGATCTGCGATAGCACCTGCAAGTCGGTGAAGTCCTGCGCCTGGAAGTATTTCTCCGCGCGTTCAGGCGACGCGCCGTGCTCTCGGAAGCGGTCAAATAACTCCTGGTATCGCGGATAGCGGCCAATAACGTTCGACGGATTCGCTTGAAACAAATATTGCAGGGCAAAACGGCGTTCCGCGAGCGACAAATCTTTGGCCGGCTTTGCAGCCACTGCTAGAAAAGGATCCTGAGCCGAACCGTTGACGTAGTCCTGAATCTGCGTCATCAGCGAAGGCACGATGTTGAAGTTCTGATGAACGTTGGGAAATTCATCCAGCAACTTCACCATGCCGTAATAGTCTTTGAGCCCGTGCAGCCGCACCCACGGCAGGCGGTATTCGCCCGAAACCAGGTCTTTATAGAACGGCTGGTGCTGATGCCAAAGAAGAATGATGCGGAGAACGGCCATGACTGGGTTCTTCAGTCTAGCATGACAAATTTGGCTCGACCGTGGT
Organism: Candidatus Sulfotelmatobacter sp.; assembly: GCA_036513255.1. Taxonomy (GTDB): domain Bacteria; phylum Acidobacteriota; class Terriglobia; order Terriglobales; family Acidobacteriaceae; genus Sulfotelmatobacter. Next base: position 150,916 of record DATBZH010000095.1, read on the forward strand.
CGCAGGGATGGTCACGTTCCTGCACTACATACGTCGGACGGATCTCCTACTGAAACTAAGCTGCCATGCGGCTCATCACTCCGGTACACTAAAAGCCGCTGTATTCGCCCACATGAGCCCTGAATCCACCATCGCCCTCGACCGTCCGCAACTCCTGACCGAACAGGATCTCTACCTTTTCAACGAAGGTAGCAACTACCGCATCCACGACAAGATGGGCGCGCACCTTGTTACGCACAAGGGCCAGGCGGGCGTGATCTTCAGCGTGTGGGCGCCGAATGCCCGTTCGGTGTCGGTGGTGGGCAGCTTCAATTCCTGGGATCCCATGGCTCATCTTCTGGAGCCGCGAGGCTCTTCTGGAATTTGGGAAGGATTCGTCCCCGGTGCTGCGCGAGGATCGTTATACAAGTTTCATATCGAATCGCAACAGCACGGATATCGCATCGACAAAGCTGACCCCATCGGGTTCCTGCATGAGAAGCCGCCACTCACCGCTTCCGTTGTATGGGACCTCGCTTATGAATGGCAAGACGGCGATTGGATGGCAAATCGCGCTGCTCGGAATTCCTTGCGCGCGCCACAGTCCGTCTACGAAGTGCACCTGGGGTCGTGGATGCGCATCGGGGAAGAGAACAATCGTCCTCTGACGTACCGCGAACTCGCGCCCCGCCTTGCCGAGTACGCGAACAAGATGGGTTTTACCCACATCGAGATGATGCCCGTGATGGAGCATCCGTTCTACGGCTCCTGGGGATATCAGACCACCGGGTACTTCGCTCCCACGTCACGCTACGGAACGCCGCAGGACTTTATGTACCTGGTCGACGTGCTGCACCAGCACGGCGTCGGCGTGATTCTCGACTGGGTTCCTTCGCACTTCCCTTCCGACGCTCATGGCCTCGCCTATTTTGACGGCACGCATCTATACGAGCATTCCGATTCGCGTCAGGGCTTTCATCCCGACTGGAAGACATACATTTTCAATTACGGACGCAATGAGGTACGAAGCTTCCTGATGTCGAGCGCCGTGTTCTGGCTCGATAAATACCACGCCGACGGCTTGCGCGTGGATGCCGTCGCTTCCATGCTCTACCTCGACTACTCTCGCAAGGAAGGCGAATGGATCCCCAACAAATACGGCGGCCGCGAGAACCTGGAGGCCATCGACTTTATTCGCCGCTTCAATCAGGAAGTGTACAAAGAACATCCCGACGTGCAGACGACCGCCGAGGAATCGACGTCATGGCCGATGGTTTCAAAACCTGTTTACGTGGGCGGGCTGGGCTTCGGACTCAAGTGGGACATGGGCTGGATGCACGATACGCTGGAATACTTTCAGCACAATCCCATCCACCGCAAGTATCACCACGACAAGCTCACATTCCGAATGATTTATTCGTGGTACGAAAACTTCGTGTTGCCGCTTTCGCACGACGAAGTTGTTCATGGGAAAAAATCGCTGATCGGCAAAATGCCGGGCGATGAGTGGCAGCGCTTCGCCAACCTGCGCCTTTTATATGGGTACATGTACGCACAACCGGGCAAGAAATTACTTTTCATGGGATGTGAATTCGGCCAGGTGCGCGAATGGACGCACGACGACGCCCTCGAATGGTACGTCCTGCAGTATCCGAATCATCGCGGCATTCAGACCTGGACGGATCATCTCAACCACCTCTACCAGCGCGAGCCCGCCATGCACGTGCTCGACAACAACTCCGCTGGCTTTGAGTGGGTCGATTGCAACGACAATCTCACCAGCACGATCTCGCTTCTGCGCAAGAGCGAATCGGCAAAAGACACGATTCTCGTGGTCTGCAATTTCACTCCGGTGCCTCGCGTCGGCTATCGTGTGGGTGTCCCGCACGGCGGCTATTGGCGCGAGTTATTGAACAGCGACGCTGCCGAGTACGGCGGTAGTAGCATGGGCAACCTCGGCGGAGCAACGGCAGAGCCGGAGCCAGCCCACGGACGTCCGTTTTCTTTGCGGCTGACGCTTCCGCCACTGGCGGCGCTGTTTTTCAAGGCGGAGTAGATGCTGCTTTTGCCAGGTTGTGCCCCTGCTTTCCTAGTCAAAAATGGACATTGATGTCACATTTAGCGGGTACAGATGCTTCTCTCCGAGGCGCCCGGTAACGTTATCGCTTCGGGGTGATCGCGTCGCACTTATCGGCGTCAACAATTCCGGCAAATCGACCCTGCTGAAAGGCCTGTACGAGTTCCGAAATGTGTTCTCAGATCTCTCCCAACTAACTGGGATGATGACGACGACAGCGCTGGAACATGGGGCGCCTTTTAGGAAGATGCCGGAGACGGGAGATGTGGCTGAGATCTTCTGGCATTTTGGCGAGACGGAGGTGTTGATTGAGGTGACGCTACCCAGCTCACAGACAGAGGAAGAGAACGCTGATACTGAGGGCCTTGCGCCTCATGTACAGAAAGCGCAGATACGCGTTGCGACGGGCGCTCAAAAGTATTTTGTCGCTTTCCACGCCCTCAGAGGATGGACAACATCAGGCAGTCACGTCACCTTTAGTCAGGACGGCAATCTCATTGTCGACCGCAAGCTCGCTTCGGCGGGGAGGATGCTCCGTGCCTTTGAGGTGCTCTCTGAGTGCTTCTACTTTCCGTCCGTGCGGCACGTCTCCCCCTTCACGCCTCCGGAGGGTCGCCACGGGAAGTTCTACGATATTGACTCAGGCAAAACTTTTATTGAGAATTGGGCGACCCATCAGCAGGGCGCTGGAAAATTGTCGACGCAACTAATTCGGGCAGTCACGATCGACATCAAGAAAATATTTCGCTATAACGATCTCGAGATTCATGCCGACACGAGTCGGCACGATTTGCAGGTAGTTGCAGACGGCATGTCGATGAGGCTGGGGGAGCTTGGTACGGGTTTGTCTCAGTTTCTTCTCCTGTTGGGCAATATTGCGTTCGCCAAACCATCATACGTACTCATCGACGAACCTGAAACGAATCTGCACCCATCGTTACAACTTCAGTTCATGCGGTCGGTCGCATCGAGGGCAAAGCTAGGCGTCGTGTTCGCAACTCATAGTTTGGGCTTGGCACGACAGGCCGCCGATCGGATATTTGTTCTCACAAGGAGCGGTGAAGATGTTGAAATGACGGAATTAAGGGATACGCCAAACCTCGCTCAGATTGTTGGTGAGCTGAGTTTTGGCAGAGCGGACTCCCTAGGCACACGTGCCCTTCTTTTAGTTGAGGGTCCCAACGACATTATGACGTTCGAAACATTGCTTTCAGCGTTTGTCAGTGAGCATAAGTTCGCTATCTTGTCTTTGGGCGGGCGCAACGCGATTAACAGCACAAGGGAGCGGGAATTGGAACACATAATCGCAATTAACCCAAATGTTGTTGCTGTTATCGACAGCGAGAGAGGTGCGGCAGATGAAGCGCTCGGCCCAGAACGCAGCGGGTTTACAGAAACCTGCCGCCGTTTGAACATTCAGTGCCACGTCCTGAAGCATCGAGCGATAGAGAACTACTTTACAGAGAACGCTATTCTCGCGGCCTGTCCGAAGGCTCCATTCCGTGGATTGAGTCCTTACGAATCCTACAAGGAAGCAAAGAAGTCTCGCCCCCTTTGGGAGAAGAAAGATAATTGGCGCATTGCGAGCCGAATGCTGAAGTCTGAGATTGACAGCAGCGACCTAGGCCGAATTCTCAAAGCTCTCAAGGATTTCCCAGGCGGGGCCGCCAGACCATGACTCTGCGAGCTCTTACGCCAACCACAGAAATCTGTGTCATGATGGAATCATGAAGAAACAGGCATCGGACCAGCTTTCCCATGAACGCCGCTACCAGGAGCGCAAGCGAGCAGAAGCGGCGAGAAAACCGATGAAAAAAAACGTAACCGAGGCCGCCAAGCCGGCCGTCGACTCCCAACTTCCTACAGCGCAGACGCGATCCTCCAATTAGGCAGCCGTCGTATTCCCCCGTGCTATCCTCAGCTTTAGCACGCTAGCTAAAGCAAGCTCCCATGCGGATTCTCACCCGCTACATTCTTCGCGAGGTCATCGCGCACGCCATCATCGGCGCGGCTATCTTCACCTTTGTTTTGTTCACGCGCGACCTGGGGCGAATTCTTGAGCTGGTAGTTCGCGCCAGCGCTCCTCTTCCCAGCGTCGCAGAAATTTTCTTCTACACAGTTCCTCTTGCGCTCACCTACACCATTCCCATGAGCGTGCTCGTTGGGATTCTCATCGGCCTGAGTCGCCTGGCAGCCGACAGCGAGATCACCGCCATGCGCGCTACGGGCATGGGCGTGTGGAGCTTTCTCCGTATCCTTTCGATCTTCGTAATCGCAGCATGGTTGCTAGCTTTGGTGAACGGCGTCTACGTCGCGCCAAAATCGCAGGCCTCGCTGGCCAGGCTGGAAGAGCAACTCAAAGGCTCGCAAGTTTCGTTTGAAGTGCAGCCGAGAGTTTTTTACGAAGGCTTTCCTAAAGTCGTCCTGTATGTTCAGGATGTTCACAGCGCGCAAGGCGCAGCGCTGTGGAAGGGAGTATTCCTCGCGGATCTTTCCGACGCTTCCAATCCGCGCATCACGCTCGCCAAGCAAGGAATTGTAGTCAGCGAAGGCCGCGAACAAGGCCAGGAGCGCCTGCATCTCCACTTGAGCGACGGCTCGACACATGAGACCGTTCCCAACCAGCCCGACCATTATCAGATTTCGACCTTCGAGCAGACCGACATTCCCATCGATTTACCCTCCACTGAAAATAAGGCCGACGAACCTGTCCCCGTAAGCGTGATGAACACATGGACCTTGCGCGATCGCGCCGCACGAGTTGATCCAATACTCGCACGCTGGTACTGGATTGAATATTACCGGCGATTCGCGCTGCCCACAGCATGTCTGGTGTTGGCGCTGGTCGGAATTCCGCTGGGGCTTTCGTCGAAGAAGAGCGGCAAGTCGGGTGGGTTTGTGCTCACAATTCTGCTCGTTTTCGGTTATTACATTATTTCGCTGGTCGGAGTCTCGCTGGCGCGGCAGGGCCATGTCTCGCCCTGGTTTGGAGCGTGGTTTGCCAATATCGTCTTCCTAGCCGGCGGCATCTTTCTCTTGTGGCAAGCGGAGCGGCGTCCCTTCGAACTTTCGACTCTGCGGCTTTCCTGGAAGGCGCTTCAGCCGTTGCAAAACGGCGCATCCATCCTTAACCGCAGGGAGAAAGAAGATGCCTTCGAGCGCGCTTCCACGCGCCGCCGCGTCTTTCGCGCCAGCTTCCCAACGCTGCTCGACGACTGCGTCCTGCGCGATTTCTTCGTTTATTTAGGAATGATCCTCGCGACCTTCATGGTTCTGGTGCTGGTTTTCACCTTGTTCGAACTGCTAGGGGACATCCTCCGCAACCAGACTCCTGCGATCGTGGTGGCCGAATATTTGTTAAACGTCGCTCCGTATCTGCTCTACAACGTCGCTCCGCTGGTCATGCTGTTGGCGGTGCTCGTTACTTTTGGATTGATGGAGCGTTCCAACGAGATCGTTGCCGTGAAAGCGACCGGGATCAGCATTTACCGCATTGTGACTCCCGTGCTGGTTGCGGCAGCGATCATGGCTGCCGGACTTTTTTTTGCCGACCAGTTTTATCTCCCTCACACCAACAAGCGTCAGGAAGCGTTGCACAATCAGATCAAAGGCAAGCCGCCACAAACTTATCTGCGCCCTGACCGCAAGTGGATCTTCGGCCAGAACAACGACATTTACTATTACCAGTTCTTCGACCCGGATCGCGACCAGTTCGCCAACGTCACTATTTTCCAGCTCGACCCCGTCAGTTTCGCCATCACCCGCCGAATTCACGCCGACCGCGCGCACTGGGCCGAGAACTTGAACCGCTGGGTGTATGAACAAGGTTGGCAGCGCACGTTGCGCACGTCTGCCATTGCCGACTATCGTGCCTTCGACGTCGCCACTTTTCCCGAACTCAGCGAGACACCGGGCTACTTCAAGAAGGAAGTAAAGCAATATTCGGAAATGAATTACGAAGAGCTTCGCCGCTACATTCACGACCTGCAGCAAAGCGGATTCGATGTCGTGCGGCTCAGAGTGCAACTGCAAAAGAAACTGTCTTATCCCGTAATCACACTCGTGATGGCTGTTCTCGCCATTCCGTTTGCGCTTACCACAGGAAAGAAAGGGACGGTCACGGGAGTCGCGGTCGCGCTGGGAATCGCAGTTTTTTACACCGTGGTGTCGCGCCTGTTTGAGGCGATGGGTGATTTGAGCCAGTTGCCGCCGGCGCTCGCGGCCTGGTCTCCGGACCTGATTTTCTGTCTCCTCGGCGGATATCTGATTTTGAAAGTGCCGACTTAAGTCCAGGAGGACTTCAAGTTCCAACTCTCCCTATTTCACCGCCAGCCCCCATGGGTAAGTATCAGTCAAAATTCCAGTTCCCGAAGGAGCGAGCGCCCCGGTAGCGGGCGTAACCGAATACTGCGAGATCGATCCATTGCCGCTCGCCGATCCGTTATTGGTAACAAACAGCCAATTGTTGTCCGAGCGGATGGCGATGGATACGGGCGCATTTCCCGTAGCCACGGTCGCCGGACTCAATGGACTCAAGCTGCCGTTCGATTGACTGATTTGAAATGCGGAAATATCGCCTGCCGCCGCATTCGCCGACTTGTCGAGCACATATAAAGAATTATCTTCCGGGCTGACCACCAACGGGCCAGGGCCATTTCCCGTAGGAAACGGCGACCCAGTTATAGGGCCAAGAGTGTTATTCGCAACCGGACACACGGGGTTAGAAATGACGTTGCAGATCTTGTAGGCACTGACGTTGTTCGACAACTGATTGGAAACGTAAACCCACTGGCCACAAGGATCGACAGCAACGCCCGAAGGCACCGATCCAGCGGGAGCATCAAGCTGCGTAGAACTGTACGGGATCAGGGTTAAGTTCCCAGACGACGTATCAACCGAGAACATCCACACGCCGTTATTTTGCGCATCGGCCACATAGAGGAATTCGGAACTGGGCGGAGTCTTCAGGGAGCACGGCGGGGCTTGGTCCACGGAACCCTGCGCCGGAAAAACAGTGGGCGTAACCGCCAGAGCCACAAGATTAGCTGGGCCGCCGCCTGGAGTTGCCGGAACCGGGAAAGTGCCCACTGGGGTCAAGGCGCCCCCGCTGCCGACGGATAACACCGTCACAGTGCCGGGAGCCCCGGTCTGCAGACTGTTCGGCTCACAGACCGAACTGTTGGCAACAAATAAATATTTTCCCGCCGAATCTATGGCCAATGCCACGGGAATCACGTTTTGAGCCAGCTTTGTAGATCCGGGAGCGTTAATTGAGCCATCGGAATTTATCTTGTACGAAGCGATTACGCTGTTCTTTGTGCAGGGAGCGGTCGTCGGATTAGGAGTGTTGACACTCGTCACATAGGCGAAAGTGCCCGCCGGATCGAGGACAATCGACCCAGGAAATCCCTGATCTGGGGGACCAGGAATCGTCGGGTTCGAATCGATCGTAGAAACGCCCCCCTTGTTCAGACTGAAGCTAAAAGACTGGACTATCGCCTCGCCCTGGCTGGGGACAATCACCAAGCCGTCGTTAGACGCCGAATAATTACCGCTGCATGCCACCAGCAAAGCGATTGAAACCAGAACCGCAATTCCCAGCATCCAGGTGAATCGTGTGGACATTCTTAAGTCAGTCTCCCTTGTGAGCGTACTTGACGCACTGTCCGGCTTTGGCTAGCCGGGCATTGGTTGTCTTACTAGACAACTTAAAAGCGTAAAAATGGCAAACCATTTGTTTATCAGGAAAGAGCCGGAAGAGCAAACTCCGGTATCGACTGATTGGAACCTCAGCGCGGGCCTGAAGTTGCCTTGGCGACGAACTTCCCGGCCATGAAAGACCGATCTTAGGCTCCGCGCCCTGCCGGAACCGGCTCAGAAACTTCTTCTGAGTTTTTCCAACTGGTAACGAGAGGCAGATTAATTTCAACCAGCAGCCCACCTTCGGGCCGATTGAACGCGATGACTTTGCCGCCGTGGAAGCGCACCGCGCGCTCAGTAATCGCCAATCCCAGTCCCACGCCCCCGGTCAGCCGGCCACGCGCATCGTCCAGGCGATAAAATGGCAGGAAAAGCTTGTCCAGAGAATCGGCGGGCACGCCCGGCCCGCAATCGCTAACGCGTAACGTAGCCTGAGCCCTGGCCGGTCCACCGGTTCGGCGCAACTCAACTTCCACTGAAGTTCCCTCGCCCGTATAGCGTACCGCGTTGCGGACGACATTTTCCAGAGCGCTATGCAAGAGCGACGCGTCGCCGCGCACTCCCCAGTCGCCTTCCGGAATCGTACTATGCACGTGACAGTGCCTGGCCTGCGCTTCAAACTCCGCATCTTCCACAACGTTCAACACAAGCTCGTCTAAGGGCACAGGGCTGTCCGGCACATGCTGTTCTCCATCTTCCAAGCGGGCGAGCGTTAGAATTCTGCCGATCAATTCGTTCAGGCGGTTGGCTTCGAGTTCGATGCGTTCGAGCATCGAGGCGCTCTCCGGACCGGAGCGTTGACGGGCCAATCCCAGCGCCACGTTCAGACGCGCCAGCGGCGAACGCAGTTCGTGCGAGATGTCGTTGAGCAGACGCGACTGGGCCTTGACCAGCATCTCGATGCGCTCCGCCATGGTGTCGAAATCACGCATGAGTCCCGCCACTTCGTCCCGCCGGTTGCTCGGACGCGCGCCTGACCGCGCCGTCAAATCTCCCGCCGCCAGCTGCCGTGTTGCCGCGCGCAGTCGCGCAATTGGCTTGGTCATAAACCACGACAGCAGATAGCACACCAAGCCTGAAGAAATAATAGCAATCACCAGTAACGGGACGGGCATTCCGCGCGGGCCAAAAAACACCCGAGGGCCCGGCGGCAATCCCATCACCAGCGTGTAACGGTGGAGTCCATCGGAAGAAGCGCGCGAGTCGCGCTGCACCTGCGGCGCCGGAAAGATGAAACCTTCATGCGGAATTCTGGGACCACCATTCGCTACACGAATCGCCCAGTCGGGCGCTCCACGATGCGATAGTTCCTCCCCCCGCTCGTTGAATAAATAGGCGCGCACATGCTGCGTGTGGTCCAGATCGTCCAGGTAATCACGCAGCTTGCGGTCGCCGCCGTCTTCATAGGCGTTCACCGAGTCGTTCAGAACGCTGGTACGAAGAGCTTCCCAGGTCGAACTGCGCGGCCGCAGCGCCAGCGTCACCAGAATCGCGAGCACGACAAACAGCGCCAGCGCTAGCCAGAACGAAAGAAATATCTTGAGAAACAAACTTTTCATGTTGTCTCGAAAACCTGTCGCCCACAGAAAAAATGTTTATGTTGTCATCCCGAGCGAAGCGAGGGATCTGGGTTTTTGCCTGCAACGCTTGGGCATGATTGTCCAGCAGGCAAGATTCAGATCCCTCGGCATGATAATCCGCAGGAATCCTTCTGCAACCCGCTACGACGCGCTGCCCACCTTCTCCCGCGGCCGCGCAAAAATATACCCGACTCCTCGAACAGTCTTTATGTGCTCGTCGCTTTCCGTGTCCCCGAGCTTCTTGCGCACCTTGCTCACGTGCATGTCGATGCTGCGGTCAAAGGGCGAAAACTTACGGCTCAGCACCGCATTCACCAGTCGCTCGCGCGGCACTACGCGTCCGGCTTCCCGCAACAAAACTTCCAGCAGGTTGAACTCCACAGAGGTCAGATCCACCGGCTTGCCGTCGCGGCGAACGGTGCGCGTCGCAGGATCCAGTTCGACCTCTCCCACTCGGACCATGTCCGGCGCAGCCGGCGACGGCTTTCCATCGCTGCGTGTCCGCCGCAGAATTGCTCGAATCCGCGCAACCAGCTCGCGCGGATTAAACGGCTTGGGCAGATAATCATCTGCGCCTATCTCCAGGCCGACAATCCGGTCAACGTCTTCCCCGCGTGCCGTCAGCAGCAAAATCGGCAACCGCGAAGTAGCGCGCACGCGGCGCAGCACCTCAAAGCCATTGATCCCGGGAAGCATCACATCCAAAACGACCAGCAGATATCCCCCGCCCGTGGCTTTTTGCAGACCGCTCTCGCCGTCATGCACGCATTCGACGACGAAGCCCTCCGCCTGCAAATACTCGACCACCAAATGGCAGAGTTCCACGTCGTCGTCAATGACCAATATTCGTTCCATTTTCGCAGTCTTCATTCTGCACCCAAGCCGTGTCGCAAGCTGTAAAGAATTGTCAAACTTACACTTAGCCCAATTGACAAAACTTTACCCCGGTTTACTCACTCTTTACTGCCGCCTCTTCGGCGCTTGTGTTCTTATCAGTGTACGCAAAATTGGCGGTTCGGAAGGATTTGCAAACAGACGAACCGCATTTTCTAGGAGCTTCAATGAAGGCAATTCGTTCTCGTGTCCTGGTTGCCGCCCTCGCCGTTTTATTTGGCACGGCCATTGCTAAGTCCCAAACTGCTGATGCCACTCCGCCACCTCCGCCCATGCACGCGGGCTTTGGCTTCGATGGCGGTCGCATGTTGCATTTCTTCAGCGACTACCTCAACCTTACCGACGCACAACAAGCGCAGATGAAAGCCGTCCTGCAGAAGGAACACGCGGCCATGAAGCCGCTGATGCAGCAATTGCACCAGGGTGACCAGCAACTGCGGCAGTACGAAGAAGGTACGTACGACGAAGCCAGGGTCCGGGCTCTCGCCGCACAACAGTCGCAAACGCAAGTTGAGTTGACCGTACAGAAGACCCGCATTCACAACGAACTGTTCCAAATCTTGACTCCCGATCAACAGACAAAGATGAAGGAGTTTGAAGCCAAGCGCGAAGCGCGCATGCAGCAGCACATGAGTTCCGCGCCTCCCGCTCCTCCGGAAGATTAACCCGACGCAGTACTCTCCTTGAGTGTCTGAACCGGCGCGGGCTAGGGTTCCCGCGCCGGACCGAACCACAAGCGGTCCAGGAAGAGATTTGAACAAGAGAGTCAAATATGTTCAGCGATGGATCTTACCTGTTCGATGCCGGATGGTTGTTTTTCGCCGTTTGGAGTCTGGTCCTGCTTACTTTCTTCGTAATCGCCTTCGGCGAGGATTTGCTGAGTGAATCACAATTGCGGGCCAAAACATCCGTGAAGAAAACTCAGAGCCGCATACGATCCGCGAACTCCCGCACCCGCTAATCGCGGCGCCACTGTCCTCAGCACCGTCTTTACCCCAGGACACGTCTTGCATCCCGCCTGTTAAAATCTCAGCTACTGGACCCGAATGTTCTTCAAAAGCCTGCGACCGCTCCTGCCTTACCTCAAGCGCTATCGCTGGGAATACATAGCGGGCAGCGTATGCGTTTTGATCAGCAACGGCGCATGGGTGCTGTTTCCCCAGATTATCCACAAGGCGGTTGACGGGTTGGAACGCGGCGTCAGCCGCGGCGCCCTGGCGATGTTTGCTTTCACTCTGCTGGCGGTGTTCGCCGTGCGCGCGATCTTCATGTTTCTGACGCGCTGGATCCTGATCGGCATCTCCCGCGACGTCGAGTTCGACATGCGTAACGATCTTTTCGCGCGCCTCGAAACTCTCTCCTATTCCTACTACCAGCGCATGCGCACCGGCGACATCATGGCCCGCGCCACCAACGATCTCAACGCCGTGCGCATGTTGCTCGGCCCGGCCATTATGTATTCGGCCAATACACTCGTGTTCACGGCGGCGGCGTTGGCTTTTATGTGGCGCCTCAGTCCCAGGCTGACGTTCTACACATTCCTGCCCCTTCCCATTGCCAGCGTAACCATCCAGTATTTTGGCCGCCGCATTCATGAACGCTTCGAGCGGATTCAGGCCATGTTCTCCGACATTTCCGCCTGCGCTCAGGAAAATTTCTCCGGCGCTCGAGTCATCCGCGCCTACGTGCAGGAACAAGCCGAAATCGACAATTTCGAAACCGCCAACCAGGAATACATCGCCCGCAGCTTGAAATTGGTCCGTCTGATGGGCATGTTGTGGCCGACGCTCGAGTTGATACTGGGCTGTGCTTCTGCCCTGGTGCTTTGGCTCGGTGGACGAGAGGTATTGCTCGGCCACATGACTGCCGGAGGCTTTGCTGCCTTCCTCACTTACATGATGCAGCTAACCTGGCCAATCATCGCACTGGGCTGGGTGGTGAATATTTTCCAGCGTGGCACAGCGTCGTTGATTCGCCTGAACGAGTTGCTGGTTGAGAAGCCGGACATCACGGACTCAGCGGACGCGCGCGATCTGCCAATTTTAGGCGGGATCGAATTCCGCAACTTAAACTTCAGCTACGACGGTAAACAGGTTCTCCACGACTTGAACCTGCGCATCCCCGCCGGCAGCAGCCTGGCCATTGTCGGCCCAACCGGAGCCGGCAAGACAACACTCGTCGACCTGATCCCTAGAATCTACGACGCCGAACCCGGCACGGTTTTGATCGATGGACGTCCCATCCGCGACTATTCGATTTCGACGTTGCGAAAAAACATCGGCTTCGTTCCCCAGGAAACGTTCCTGTTCAGCGATCGCATCCGCGAAAACATCGCCCTGGGAGTCGACGTAGCCTCAGACCGGCAGATCCACGACGCCGCCGCAGCAGCCAACATCGCGGCTGATATCGAAGCATTTCCCGAAGGCTATCAAACATTGGTCGGCGAGCGCGGTATCACGCTTTCCGGCGGCCAGAAGCAGCGCACTGCTATCGCTCGTGCGCTGATTCGCGATCCGCGAATCCTCATTCTCGATGACGCTCTTTCCAGCGTTGATACCCAAACTGAAGACAAAATCCTCAACCACCTGCGCGAAGTAATGAGCAGCCGCACTACAATCTTCATCTCCCATCGCGTGTCCACCGTACGCAATGCCGACCGCATCGCCGTCCTCTACGGCGGCCGCATCGTGGAACTCGGAACACACGACGAACTCCTGGCCTTGAACGGCTACTACTTCGACCTGTATAACAAGCAACTGCTGGAAGAAGAACTCGCCGAAGTCTAGGCAAGGCGTCTTAATCTTGGCGGTCTCGGCGTTGAATTGTTTTGCCGTGCAGTCCGCCGCGACTCTTCAATTTCTGCGCCGGAGGAACTCCCACATTGGATCCATCACTTGAAACAGCTCCGGCTCGCGTCAGCCGATGGCAAGGCGGACACTACCATCCCCAGGAAACACATCGCATGATGGCGCTTGATGGAATGGAACTGGCCTCCTTCGGGCGCAGGGCTAGCGCGCTGGCCATCGACATGCTAGCGATGATCGGCATCTTCGCACTTCTTGCTCTCCCCGTTGCTCTTTGGAGCAAGACCCACGACATCTCCCTCCATCTTGAATTCAAGCCCTTTCACAACTGGTATAGCACGATTTTGCCAGTGGTCTACTTCGGCGTCATCGTCTGGCTCACAAATGGCTTGACGCTGGGAAAATGGCTCACCGGCATCCGCATCATCTCCTTGACCCACGAACGTATCGGCCTCTGGCATTCCGTAGAACGCGCTCTCGGTTACGGCGCTTCCCTGCTGGAAGCTGGTTCGGGATTCTTCCAGTACCTGATTCATCCCAACCGCCAAACCGTGCACGACCGCATCGCCGAAACGGTCGTAGTCCGCCTGCGAAAATAATCCTGTCTTATGAAGCGGATCAACACTCCCGAACTGCTCGACACCGACGCCTGCCCGCCAGAGGAAGTCGCCGTTTCTCTGCGCGACATGGCCCGCATCAATCGCTGGTTCGGCGGCGTTTCCACCACGGTGGAACTTGTCAGAAGAGCGGCTCGGGCAACGGGAAAGACTCGCCTTTCGCTCCTGGAGGTTGCCGCTGGACTGGGAGAACTGCCGGAAATTGCGGCGCAGAAACTCGCCATTGAAGGCATCTCGGTGAACGTCACACTTCTGGACCGCGCGCAAACGCATCTTCCCCCCGGGAGCCGGGCCGTGGCCGCCGACGCGTTGGCGCTGCCGTTTTCGGACGGCGCATTCGATCTCGTGAGTTGCAATCTTTTCGCTCATCATCTGGAGCCGGAGGAGTTGATCTTCTTCGTGAAAGAAGCGCTTCGGGTCAGCCGTTCCGCCGTCCTGATCAATGACATTGTTCGCCACCCCATGCACGTAGCGCTGGTGTATGCCGGCTTCCCGCTGATGCGCAGCCGTGTCTCCCGATTCGACGGGCTGGCCTCCGTGCGACGGGCTTACCTTCCGGAAGAAGTTCAGCAGATCCTGATGTCAATATCGACAGAACCAAAGCCAAGAATAGAAGTCTTCCGCCACCCGCTTTTCCGCATGGGAATCACCATCTGGAAGTCCCCAAGCTAAAACCCCATTTAACGCCGAGCACGCCAAGACCGCCGAGATAAGCCAAAAACTCGGCGATCTCTGCGTTCTCGGCGTTAAAAAGATTTTGTTCGAGTGAAAAGCTAGAAGATGAGCCCTACCGCACAACCAGCACTTCCCGGACATTATCCCGAGCCAGGAAGAATTTAATCGAAGCAAAGTCGCGGAAAAGATTTTCGATGTGGCGATTATTGAATACTCTCTGCAACTGAAAGCCCTCGCCCGTCGGCGGTCGTACCGTACTCGCTGGACCGCGCCGCGAATCTCCTCGCATCACGATCCGCTGCATCTCCAGCACATCCGAACCCACAATATGAAAGCGGTAACACGGAGAATCCGGGCCTGCATCTTTCGTATGAAAGAACGCCAGCAACATTCCCCCCGGCTTCAGCACAGACCACAGTCGCCCCACCACCGGTCGTACCAGGCTTTCATCCAGGTAATCCGGCAAGTTCCAGCAGAGCACTACGTCGAAGTGCGCAGCCGGATAAACCAAGTTGTCAGCCAGAAATTGCCGGCTGTCGAGAATGGCGCTGCCCTGTTCGTCCTTGGTCAGAAGATTCGGTTCTGTCGAGGCCGTCAACAAATCTTCGCTGTAAATCCTGTGCCCAAGCCCGGTGAAATGTCGAATATTGCCCGGTGACGTGGAACCGAGATCCAGAACACACAACGTCTCTTCTGTCTCCCACCGCCTCGTCAGCTCGGCCAATCCGCTGGACCGGCGGCTGGGCTGCAATGCCGGCTCCGCCGCCGCTGTTTCCGTGCCCCCCGACCCACCTCGAAAAAATTTCATGTAATCTCGACTTCGCTACGTATCCGATCTCTACAACTCAGCCTCAATGCCTTCGTGTCGGCATCCGGCCGTGAAATCAAACGACGCCCGCACACGAAAACCCTAACGGGCCTTAAACCATTACATTAGCTTAACGTGCGCCATCGCACAAAGTTACTTTGTGGTAGCGCCCTTCGCTTCCGCCCGCCCTTGAATATCGACTTTCCCCTTCAGGAATGCGCCTTCCTCAATCGATATCCGCTGCGTGGCAATGTCTCCCATAACCGTCGCTGTCTTCCGCAATTCCACCCGGTCGCTCGCCTGAATATTGCCCTCCAGCTTGCCCTGCACAATCACCCCTTTGGCCTCGACGCTTGCCTTCACCTGCCCGTGCGGGCCAACCGTAAGGCTATTGCCTTTCAATGAAATGGTTCCCTCCACCTGGCCATCCACATAAAGGTCTTCGCTGCCCGTCAACTCGCCCTTCACGACTACCGATTTGCCAATTTGCGCTAGTTCTCCCGACAGTGGTGCGCTCATCCGTGGTCTCCTTGGAAAGAGGAAATCAAAATCGTGCGTTTGCCAATAACCACAACACCCAAGGCTGGATTCTGAGGTGGTTCCGCTGTACCTCGACTATACGCAACCCTTCGAGTTTGCGGCAAGTCGTGCCTGCAATCTTTTTGTCGCACTTCTAAGGATTGCGCTGTAGGGTCTCCAGAATGTGAATTGCTAAACTAAAAGACGTACGGCGGCAGCGCTTGCCAGGCACGAACGGAAGGCAAAGGACATTGACGTATGAATCGACTCAACCGGCTCTGGCTTTACCTGACGCTTTTTACCATCTCCTCTGCGGTGTGCTTCGCC
Source organism: Candidatus Sulfotelmatobacter sp. (assembly GCA_036513255.1). Taxonomy (GTDB): domain Bacteria; phylum Acidobacteriota; class Terriglobia; order Terriglobales; family Acidobacteriaceae; genus Sulfotelmatobacter. The sequence goes on from DATBZH010000095.1 coordinate 166,896, forward strand.
CTGCCCGCCACCGGTCCCTCCAATTCAGCCGGTGACAAAGACGCCGAGCAACTGGTTCGCCTGACTGTCGCCAACGAAATTTCTGCCTGCAACAAAGGGCTGACCAAAGTCATGTTCCTTTCGCGCAAACACAGCTCGCAAGACTTTGAAACCAAGCTCAATGTCGAAACCACTCAAGCTACCGCGGGACTTCTGATTGAAAAAAACAACCATCCAATTTCGGACCAGGAGATGCAGGCAGAATCCGCGCGCCTCGATAAGTTAAGTGCCAATCCCGGCGAGCTTCGCCGTAAGCAGCATCAGGAACAGGAAGACGCCGACCACACTTTGCGTATCATGAAAGCCTTGCCCGACGCATTCCTGTACGCGTTCGACGGGACGGAACCAGGGACCTCCAGGTTAGGCAAAACTGGCGATGAATTACTCCGTCTGAAGTTTCGCCCAAACCCTGCCTATGCGCCGCCGTCGCGTGTGGAACAAGTTTTGGCCGGAATGCAGGGCGAGTTGCTGATCGATAAGCAGGCTCAACGGATCGCGCGCATCAATGCTGCATTGTTCAAGGAAGTCACCTTCGGTTGGGGAATCCTCGGTCATCTCGACAGAGACGGAACCTTTCTCGTCGAACAAGCCGAAGTCGCTCCGGGTGATTGGGAGCTGACGCACACGCGTCTGAACTTCACCGGCAAAGTGATGATGGTGAAAAGTCTGGTCATCAAATCTGACGAAACGGATTGCGACTTCCGCACCGTTCCGAGTAACACCACGTTTGCCAAAGGCGTGGAACTGCTAAAAGCCGAAGGGGCGCGATTGCAGAAACCAGACGCGCAGGCGCAGAGAAGAGAAGAACCAACCCGGACGGCCGCCAATCAGGGCAGCCGCTAAGCCACGGGCACTTTCCCGGAACGCTGCATCCGGAAAGTTTCCTTCCTCACGGTCAGCTTTTCGATCAGCTCTTCCTTAACGTGATACCCCGTGCCTGGCTCGTTCGAAACGGCAATCATCCCTGTCGCAGAAACCCGAACTTCCGGATCGATGATGTCCTCTTTCCAATAGCGCTTCGACGCCGACACATCACCCGGCAAACTGAAATTCTCCAGTGCGGAAAGAGCAATATTGTGCGCGCGGCCCACTCCCGATTCCAGCATCCCGCCACACCAGACCGGAATCTTGTGCCGCTGGCAAACATCGTGAATCTTTTTGGCCTCGGTAAATCCCCCCACGCGGCCCACCTTCACATTGACGATGCGGCAAGCCCCACTTTCCGCCGCGAACGCCGCCGCCCGCGCGTTCACGATCGATTCATCCAAACAAATCGCCGTGCGCAGCTCTTTCTGCAAACGCGCGTGATAATAAATGTCGTCGTCCCATAGCGGCTGCTCGATCATCAGCAGGTTGAACTGGTCGAGACTCCGAAGATGTTCGATCTGGTCCAGCGTATAAGCGGAATTCGCGTCGCAACTCAGCGTGATCTCCGCCCATCGGGATCGAATTCTTTCCAGCACATTCACATCCCACCCTGGCTTGATCTTGACCTTAATCCGCCGGTAACCGGAATCCAGTTCGATCTGGATTTTTTCCAAAAGCTGTTCCACCGAATCCTGAATCCCAATCGACACTCCGCACGGAACTTCCGCCCGCGTCCCGCCCAGCAACTTCCAAAGGGGCTGTTTTTTCTGCCGGGCTTCAACATCCCACAGCGCATTCTCAATCGCCGCCTTCGCCATGCGATGCGCCCTGATCTTTCTCATAAGCGCCGGGGCCTCGCGCGCCGCTTCGATCTCATGGCCAATCACCGCGGGAGCAAGATAACTCGCAATCGTCGCCCACGCACTCTCAATCCATTCACTGCTGTAAAACGGATCTTCCCCCGCCACACATTCGCCCCATCCGTCGATCCCTTCGCAATGAGCCGTGACCAGCAGAATCCGCCGGTTGTAAGTGCGTCCAAAACTGGTCTCAAAAAAATGAACCAACGGCATCCGAATTTCGCGCAGTGTAATGGCTTCAATCTTCATAGAGTGTAAAGAGACCTCTGCCCAACAGAGATGGGCACATGAATCAGGGTAAACGGTTTTCAAAGCAGTAAAGCCGCATCAAGAATAGCTGGTTTCAACCAGCCTTTCAGTAGATGTACTTTTTATGGTACGATGGCCGGTGAGCATTGCCGCACCTCGCAAGGTCGAGCTTGTTTTCTTCCGTAACGAATCGGGTGCCGAACCGGTTCGCGACTGGTTAAAGGCGTTACAGGAAGCAGAGCGGCATGCAATCGGTACTGACTTGTTGCGAGCGCAGTGGCGCTGGCCGGTGGGCATGCCGCTGTGCCGCCCCATGGGCAAAGGTCTATGGGAAGTGAGAACAAACCTGCAAGGCAACCGCACACATCCCGTGTATTGATTTGCTTCTATGAAGACCGATTGGTGGCATTACACGGGTTCATCAAGAAAACACGAGCTACTCCCGAAGATGATTTGGCATTGGCCAGGAAGCGGCAGAAGGAGCTGCAACAATGAGTAAAAAGAATCTGGGATCGAGTATTGACGATTTCCTAAAGAAGGAAAATGTTTTCGAAGAAGCGCAAGCCCAAGCCGTCAAGGAAGTCGTAGCGTGGCAACTGTCGAGGGCCATGAAAAAGAGGAAGATTTCGAAGGCCCGGATGGCCGTGTTACTGAAAACCAGCCGGTCGCAAGTCGACCGCATTCTAGATCCGACGCGGGACATCACCCTATCAAGTTTGCAGCGGGCCGCAGCCCTGGTGGGCCAGAGGGTATTGATTGAGTTGGTCTAAGAAGGAATCGAGAACCGACCACTAACTTCACAGCCCTCCTTCGCGTAGCAAGGATGGCGTGGCAACAAGGAGCGTTGCCTTGCATTTATCAGGCTTACGGTGGTTTGTTTGGGCCGCGGTTCCACTGGTTCCGCTAGGCACTTTGACTTACGCCTTGAAGTTTTATCGCAACCATCTTCGATCCTCGATACTCTGGACGAGGGTTGCTAGTCTGGCCCTGATACAGACAGCGGTATTCTTATTTTCTTTTGCCTTTCTGCCCGCACTCGCATTCTTGGTCAATGTTGTGGCACTGCCGATCGGATACTATTTGCTCGATAGGAAGCTAAAGCATCTGGGGATTGAACGCAATATTGGGGGCAGAGCGTTCTAGTATGTTTAATGCTAGCCTTGCGGCAACAGTAACGCCGGCGCGGCATCGGTTGGGTGCGTTGATCGGCTTAGTGATAAGCTCGTGGGCATCGTTCACATTTTTTCGCGGCAGCGTCACTGGCGCTCCACCGCTGTACTCAAAGGGACCGCTGCAGCGCACTCTTCATTTTGTAGCAGGAATCATTTTTGCCGCTCTGGCTTTAGAGATCGGTGTGATGCTAGCTCACAAATAGATCGCATCACTCGTGCGAAGCATACGTCCATTTCTCATCCCATCGTCCCAGCAGAAACTTTCCGTTTCCGCCAGCATCGCGCTCATAACCTAGAACCGCCGATCCCGCCGAAAAACGCCTCAGAAATTCATCGCGATTTCGTTCCTGTACCGCACGCGCCCGTCCACGCGTCTCCGCCGCCGCTTTCCATTCATAAATTTGCGCCGGAACCTCGACGACAACCTCAGCAACACACGAAGGATTCTTGCCAGTGCTCAATAACGTCTCCACACGCTTCGACTTTAGCCACCATTCCGCAATCAACCGGTCGCTGGGTAAACCGCCTTGCAGCGGCGACGAAGTAATTCCATATTGATTCATGTTGTAACGCCGCGCAATGGCGCCCAGCCGTTCAATGTTGAGATAAGCATTCTTGATTTCCAGAGGATCGAACGTCCACTCGATTAGCTCAATCCCGCGAGATAAAGCTTCTTCGCGCTGAAAAAGCTTCAGCCGCCGTCCCAGACCGCCATTGCGATACTCCGCCCGCACCGCCAGCATGTGCGAATGCAAATAGATTTTTCCCGACCGCGTCCCCGGCACCGACAGTGCAAACCCCACCATCTCGCCGCCGGCGAACGCGCCCATCACCTGGCCGCCAACCTTCTCCGCCACCACAAACATGCGCAGAGGCACCAGCTCCGAATCCGTAAAGTTCCACACTTCCTTTTGCAGAGCCACACACGCCCGCAACTCCTCCAATCCGTCGCAAGTTCGAATCACCACGGAATCGGAGCTCACGCCCGCTCCTCGCGCTTGGCCTGTTGCCACAATGCTTCCAACTCTTCCATCCCCGCTTGCTCGGCAGATCGCCCACCTTCCGCCAGCCGCTGTTCCATTTTCTGAAAACGGCGCTTGAACTTTCGATTCGTCTTGCGCAGCGCCGACTCCGGATCAACCGACAAATAGCGGGCCAAATTCACCAGCACAAAAAACAAATCTCCAACTTCTTCTTCCACCCGTTCCCGCAACTCGTCTGGAAAAGTTTGCCGCCCTGCTCCCGCGATGCCGCGTCCCTGAGGACGAAAAGGCTCCTCAGATTCTCTCAAGTGTTCCCGCAACTCCTTCGTCTCTTCATCAAGCTTCTCGAACAGACCCTCAATATTGGGCCAGTCAAATCCGACTTGCGCCGCACGCGAACTGAGCTTCGAAGCTTCCAACATCGCCGGCATCGCAGAAGAAATCCCCGCCAAAACCGAAGCAGGCGCCGCCTCCGCTTCACTGCCCGCACGCTTCTTCCGCTCTTCCACCTTCAGCGCTTCCCAGTTCCGCTTCACATCCGCCGATGTATCTGCCTCCGCCTCTCCGAACACGTGCGGATGCCGGTCGATCAGCTTCTTCGAAAGCCGGTCCAGAACATCATCCAAAGAAAACGTCCCTTGCTCCTTCGCCATCTCCGCATAAAAAAGCACCTGCAACAGCAAATCGCCAAGTTCTCCCGAAAGCTCATCCCAGTCTCGATTCTCGATCGCTTCGATAACTTCGTAGGTCTCCTCGAGTGTGAAAGGCTTGATGGAATCGAAAGTCTGCTCCTGGTCCCACGGACATCCTCCCGGCGCACGCAGCCGGTCCATGATCGCGACCGCACGTTCAAAACGTTCTCCCGTTGTAGGCATCGCAACACTCTAAACGACGCCGCGGATACGAGGCAATGCGCTACGCCTTCGCCAACGGCTCAAGAGCAAAGGCGTCTTAATCTACGATCAAATCCGCCCAAAACTATTTTGCCGGCCCACTTGCTCAGTAATGACTCTGGAGATTTTGCCAGTCAATTGAAGAGTATCCAAATGAAAAGTACCCAGGAAATATGTGCTTTTTACTTTCTGGCGACCACCAGAAACTGCTTGCCGAACAGCGGCCAAGCAAACTTCAACTTCAAGTACAAACGCACCATCCAGATCGGCGGCTGCGCGCCCCGCGACATGCTGTACGGCAGAAAGCGAGGAATTTGTTCTTCCAGCGTGAAACCTGTCTCGGTCATCGCTTCCCCCAGAGACAATTCCGTAAGCGGCAAATGGTGATCGCAAAAATCCCAATATGCACCCGGCAGATAACGAATATTCGGGCCCAGCGCGACAATTCGCCCACCCGGTCGCAAACAGCGCCAAGCCTGCATCAATGTGTTACGCAGGTCCTGCTTGGTAAGCAGATGTTCAAAGAAATTGCTCGTAAACACAACGTCCAGCGAATCGTCCGGCAAGGCCCACACTAGCGAACAACTCTGCGCCAGAATCCGTACACCCGGCACGGCCTTGTGAACCGTATCCGGATTGAGGTCCATGCCGAAGCGCTTCTCCGCCCCGACGTTGTTGATGAACTCGCAGTGCCCGCAGCCCAGATCCAGCACCGCGGCATGGGCCGGAATCCACCGCGCAAAATAATCGTCCACCAGAGCGCGCCAAATCCTGTCGCGATAGTCGCCGCTGCCGGCAAAACGTTTCTCGTACAGTCTCTGCAATTCAGCCGGCGAGTGGGGGGCGCTCATGTTGTCCTCTTTTTTTTGTAATCGCCACGGCTCAAATATTTTTCCAGCCACAAGTAGAGACAAATGAACAAATAGCGGCTGCCCATCTCCTGAATTTTCAGCTTGGCCGCGCCGGTCCTCCGGTTGCGCCAAGTTATCGGGATCACAGTCCAAGAGTAGCCGCGAATCACGGTCTTCAACGGAAGCTCTACCGTGAGATTAAAGTGCGCCGACAGCAAGGGTTCGCAACCTTCAATGACCTCGCGCCGGTAAGCCTTGAAGGCATTCGTCGTATCGTTCAACGAGATGCGAAACAACCCACGAATAAAAAGATTGGCCAGCCGATTCAGACGCAGCTTCAGCCACGGATAATCGATCAGTCCTCCGCCTTTCATAAAGCGCGAACCGAACACCGCGTCCCATCCCTGGTTCAGCGCCTTCCAATAGCGCACCACGTCACGGCAGTCGTCGGATTCATCCGCCATCATGATGACAACGGCGTCGCCGTTCATGTGCCGCAATCCGCAAATAATGGCGTGGCCAAAACCGTGAGCTCCTTTATTCTCGATCAAACGCACTCTCGGAATGCGCTCACTCACCGACGCGACAATCGCAGCCGTCCGATCGGTGCTGCCATCGTCCACTACGATAATCTCGTGTTCAACCTCGTGCAGCCGCAACTCCACGTGCAGATGTTCGACGGTGGATGCGATGCAACCCTCTTCATCGCAAGCCGGAATAACAATCGACAGCAGTTTCAGATCGGACTTACCAGTGGGAGGAGTGCTCATACGCCGCACCGCATTAGCCAATCCGGATGCTCGGCGGCATGTTCCGCAATTTCATCGAGAATCTGGGTAAGCGTGATCTCCGGCTTCCATGAGGTTGCTGCCGAGGCCTTGCTGGAATCAAGGATCAACCAGGGAATATCGTAAGGACGCTCCGAGCCATCAGCGACGGGCTCATTCGGTCCGAATCGCTGATCGCACCAATCCGTCAATTGCCGCAGCGACATCGAATTGGCTCGACCACCAGAAATGTTTAAGAGTTGCCCCGGCCCGTTGCTGCGCAACTGGAAATCCACCATGCGCGCCAAGTCGCGAGGATGCAATGCATCCCGCACCTGAAATCCATGACCGCCAAACCCCAAGTACTTCAGCGGACGCCGCGAAGAGTGCGCATGCAACCAGTAGGAAAAAATTCCTTGCTCGGCCGTGCCAAACTGTCCCGCTCCCGCCAGCACCCCACAACGGTTGATCCACGTTGGCATCCCAAACGCGCTTGCATACTCTTGCGCCAGCAGTTCCGACGCCAGCTTCGTCGCGCCATAAAGCGAAATCGGAGCCTCGGTACTAAAGCCTTCAGAAACGCCGTCCAAGCTCACATCCGCAGGCCACGGCTGCGCCCCGTAGAGAGTAAACGCCGAAGCTTCAACGCGCAGCAGCAATTGAGCTAACGCAGGAATGGAATACACTCTGCTGGTACTCAATAGAATCAAGCCAGCACGCGACGCGCGGCAATATTCCAAAATGTTAATCGTGCCCAGCAGGTTGTGCTCGATCAGTTGCCGGCTGCTGGTCTTTCCGTCGCGACCGGCCAGCACGCTCGGTTGCGCCGCCGCGTCGATGACCCAATCAGTAACAGGAAGCGTCTCCAGGTCGCTTGCCATGCGCGTATCGCCATGGAAAAGCCGCACGCCCAACTGCTTCAGCGAAACTCGATTAGTCTCGCTCCCCGGTCGCGTCAAATTATCCAATCCCACAATGGAGATGCCTTCGTGAGATTCAATCAGATAGCGCGCGAGATGACTGCCGACAAAACCGCAGACTCCTGAAATCAGGATATTCATGCTAAGCCGCGCCCACCGGACGCGAAGACCACGAGGCTGCGATCTCAGCCACGGTCTGTTTCAGGCTTTTTGTAATGCCCCAATCAGGATAGTGAGTTTTCATTTTGGTCAGATCGCTGTAATAGCAAATATGATCGCCTATCCGATTGTTCTCGACATAAGTCCAAACCTGTTCACGCCCAGAAATCTCTGCGACCAAAGAGAACGCTTCGAGAATCGAGCATGAATTTTCCCGCCCGCCGCCAAGGTTGTAAACTTCACCGCAACGCGGCTTCTGCGCGAAAGCCAGCATAAACCGCGCCACGTCCTCGGAGTGAATGTTGTCGCGCACCTGTTTCCCCTTATAGCCGAAGACTTTATATTCTCTGCCGATGAGATTGCAGCGGATCAGGTAGCTAAGAAATCCATGAAGTTCCACGCCGGAATGATTTGGCCCCGTCAGGCAGCCACCGCGCAAGGCACACGTTGGCATGCCGAAGTAGCGCCCGTATTCCTGGACCATTACGTCGGAAGCAACCTTCGATGCTCCAAACAATGAATGCAACGACTGATCGATCGCAAAGCTTTCTGCGATGCCCAAGCGATACTCGGGATCGGCATAGTCCCAGCGCGTTTCCTGCTCGATCATCGCCAACTTGTTTGGCCGATCGCCGTACACCTTATTCGTTGACATATGAATAAACGGCGACTCGGGCGTCCAGCGCCGCGCGGCCTCCAGCAGGTTCAGCGTGCCGCCAGCATTGGTATCGAAATCATCAAAAGGGATCTGCGCCGCGCGGTCGTGCGAAGGTTGCGCCGCGGTATGCACGATTGCCGACGGCCTTACGTTCTCGACCAGACGGAGAATGCCTTCGCGATCGCGTATATCAATCTCGCGATGCTCGTATCCGGGAATGTCCCGTCGCAAGCGCGCCAGCGACCAGGAAGTATCGCCCTCGGGTCCAAAGAATACAGCACGCTGGTTGTTATCTAACCCGAGCACGGAGTAGCCCGCATGATGAAAGTGCAGGCAGACCTCGGACCCAATCAGCCCGCAAGACCCCGTTACCAAAACTCGCCCTGTTCCCATACGTCTAAGACTTCAGAGTATCGGCTGCGAACGCAGCAACCGTCAAGCACGGAAGGCTCTATGCGGCTGCAAAACCCGTAACCAGAGCGGCGTTTGTCGCCTTCAGGCTCGCAAGTGTATGATGCCCCTTGTTTTTCTTCTACCAATGGAGAGCAGTGTGTGGACGATTCCAGCCTTCGAACAACCGCGCCTGAAGCGCCTTCGCGACGCTTTATCAATTCGCTCGGCGGCCCGAGTCACCTGAGATGGCTCCTGCTCTGCGCATTTCTCGGCGGGCTGATTTCGGCGCTTCCCAATCTGATCTCTGCGGCGCAATCCGGCTCGCCCGTCTGGATTGCCGATAACGACGAAATTCTGTACGCGTGCCTCACTTCGCAATCCTACTTGCACCATCTATGGCGACTCTCGGATCCGGCGTTACCTCCTGGACAAGGAAGCGTTTCCTATCCCTGGATTGTGTTTGCTCCGGGAATCCTTACGGCCAAGCTTTTGAGGACCGGTCTCGGCTCGGTGATGTTCTTTTTAAGAATCTGGGGAGGCATTTCCCTGGGAGTCATCTGGTTCCTTCTTATTGGAGAATTTGTTAAGAAGAAATGGCTGGCCGCCTCATGTGCGATTTTCTTCCTGTTCGACGCCGGCATCCTCGCGATTCGCCCCATAATCAGGCCGCTGCTGATTTCTTTCGCCTTGCTGCGCGGCAAAGGGCAGGAGTTATTCGCTACAAATCCGCGACTGCATCCGGAATGGCGCGTCATGTCTCCCGCGCTAAACCTAGGCTTTGCTCTTTTTTATTTGTTCCTTCTGCAGCGCGCACGAAAAAATCCAAGCCGCATCACCATCTCTGCCGCCGGGGTTGCGTTCGGGTTGGTGATATGGAGCTATTTCTATTTCTGGACCGCTTGCATCCTGGCTCTGGCAATCTGTTTTCTAATCGATTCAGAATTTAGAACACTGTATGTGAAGGTGGGAGCGCTGGGGCTTCTCGTCGGATCGCCGGCCCTGGTCGCGTCTTATCTACTGAAACACTCAACCTCGCACGACTGGTTGTGGCGAAGCGATCTCCTTCTTCCCGTGCCGCGCTTCGCTCCTCTGGGCTTCTCCCGGCTTCCCGCGTTGCTGGTCATCGCCGGCTTCTTCATCGCGTGGCGTTATCGCAAGGATCTCATTCCTCTCTGGGCGGTGTCATTCAGCGCCCTAGCCCTCCAGTCTAGCGTGTTCTTTACCGGCATCGAGATGGAAGGATTCCACTGGCAGTATCTCTGGGCCTACACCTTGGATCTGATGTTCCTGCTCGTGGTTGTACGTTGGCTTGAGCGCAAGAACGGATGGATACGCTATCCGCTGGTGCTCCTCGTTATTCTGGAATGCGGCATCGGCCTTTCGCTCCGGGCCGCGGAAACCGTTCGCACACACGAGAGCACGGAGTTCACCGCCGCCTATCGTAGCGCGCGAGCGCAATTGGCCGCCAACCCTCCGCTTCGTGAAGACGCGGTAATCGCAGGAGACAAGGCATTCCTGGACTCAACTCAGATCCTCGGCCCCTACCGTCCCCTCAGCGATTACGTGCTGGAATACAGTCCCGCCACGACGGACGACGATCTGTATGAGCGGGAGGTGCTGAACGCGTTTCTGTTGGGCGTGCCTAAGAGTGTTTTTATTGAACAGAAGCGAGCCTACTTCAACGGCGACGCGACGGGACTAGAGAAGCGTGATGCCGCCGTGCGCGATGCCCGTTTACAAAGTATGACCCAGACCTTTGACTACATCGCTTCCAACCCAACCGCGGCGCTTCGGAAATATGACGTCCGCTATTTGGCCGTGCGCCCATCCTCGCCATTGAAGCCGAATATCGGTCCGGACTGGAAGACAGTACAAACAGGCAAGTGGCAGATTCTGGAGTGGACGAACGCATCATCCAGCGACTAACTTGCGCTCACGGCGTATGTCTTAATTCCCTTCCCGCTCTCGAGCCGTCTTCACGTTCTTGCGCGTCTCAGACATTCGCGTCGCCCCTCCAGCATGAACTAGATGAGTAAATCTGCTGCAGCAATTTCTCGCATTCGCGCCCGGTTTGCCGTGAAGTCTCCAATTTCGGCGGCTGCGGAATCCGAAGGCAGCAATCGGCGATCGACGCTACTATTGGATAAGCCTGCGCCATCGAGTCCGCGCAACATGGCACCCACCAACTCCCGCAATCGAACCGTATCAAACATCGCTACCGTCGATCCCGGATAAAGCTGAAGATTAAGCCGGCTGTTGTCGCTGAAAATGCCCGGACGACCCAGTGCCGCTGCTAAGAAAGTGATCCGCCCCAAAACGCTGCCTGCCGTTAAATTGATCACTCCATCACAGCCAGCCAGGAAACGCACGAACGCCCGATACCCCAGTTTGCCCTCGCGCACAAACGGCAATCCCCTGGCAAACTCTGACGAGTCGTATTTTTCCAGATCAGTAGAGTTGTAAATGAAAGTATGAAATGAAACTGTTTCGCGCAGCGACTCAGGTAATTCCTGCCAAACATCGAGCAACACGCTTTTCAGCACAAACGAATGGTTCTGCACAACGTCATGAAAACTCATAGGAGCCTGCACCAAAATTTTGTGCCGACCCGATCCGCGTCTCGCACTACTAGCCAAACTTTGCGTAGCCGCCAAATCGTAAGGCCACGGAATTACCACTGCCCGCTCCCGTCCAATCATCCCATCGCAAAATGTCTTCAGCTCCGGCGAATAAGCCCACACGTGCCGCGCTCCACTCAGGATGTGCTTTACCATGCGCAGCTTCGCATCGGTCAGATCGCGTGAAAGAATCGCGGGAGGCCCCGGGATCACGGCGACAGGAGGGTTACTAGCGGCAACTAGCGATTCGACGTAACGCAACTGACTCTCGGAAGCTCCCAGCTCTGCCATAATCAAGTCGTATTTACCGGGGGGAACTTTTTCATCCTCCAGCAAAAAGTCGAATTTGTCAGCAAGCATCAGGGCAAGGCAGTAAACGTCGGGATAAATGACACCTTCTACGCGCATTTTCAGATACTTCGCCGCGAGCCGCTGCTTGCGCCACCACTGTCTCTGGTGGCTCACAAACGCAATGCGCATGTCTCCATTCAAAACTTTAAGTCCTTATTCTCCTGGAATATTCACACCGCAGTCTCGCAGCACCTGCGCCGCGCGAACATCGTAGGTCTGCGCCGCCGCCAGCCGCGCCGCATTCTTCCGGATGCGCGCACGCAACTCGTGATCACGCAACAACAATTCAATCTTGTCATCGATCTCAGCCGGAGAGCGATAGTAAATCGCCGCTTCGTTCTCGGGAAAGAATTCGTCCTGAGCAGCCGAAAAGCGGGCCAGCATTGCGCCTCCGCTGCCCGGAATCTCAAATGTCCGCATGTTGGGCCCACCCAAATTCTCGGCGTTCAATACATTCAGTGACACTGCCGCACGCGCATAAATATCTCCGACCGCGCTGCCCCACACCGGCGAGTGCGCACGATGCTGCCCTGTCAGCGTTCTCCACTTGCGCGGCCAGTTATTTCCCCAGATCGCAACCGCGTGGCGCTGCACCGCCGCAACTTCCGCGCAGCGAAAGCGCGTGTACGTCGCGACAAAAGCCACGTCATGCCCGGCATGGCAAGCTTCGCAATGCAGTCCTTCTTCGACAGGTTGCGGACGAAATAATTCGGGATCGACGGCAAACGGAAGATATTTTGCTTCGACGCCGTCATCCTGCAATCGCTCTACCAGGCTTGGCTCCCACATAAAAACAGTGCTGTACTGCCGCAGCACTTCGATCAGATCGCGGCGCAGCGCTGAAGCTTCTCTGGGATCCCAGCGAATACCGATATAGGGGTGATCCGGATAATGATTCACGAACGGAACGCCGACAGACTTTCGAATTTGCCGTACCGTCTCGGGATGAAAGAACGAAGCTTTCACAGTAAAGATAAGCGCGGGACGAACGCTCTGAGCGACTTCCGCCACCTCGCGATTTACCACGTTCCATGCGATCGACCGCAAGGCGCGGCGCAAAATGCGTTTGTTTGAGAATCGGGTCGCCTGCATCAGCGCCCGCTCGGAATCATATCGGACGACCTCCATGCCCAGACGTTCGAACGCCCGCGCATAGCTTTCGGGCAGCGCGCCTTCGTCCGTCGTTCCGATCACGAGTACTTTGCGGTTTGCCATTTTCAAGGGAGGTTCATCAGGAAGCAGGCTGATCCGATCCTGCAACAAGATCGACGGGCAACGGGTAACGCGCCATCAGAGTGGCCGGATCGGGCATATTTCCAAAGCTCCGCACTTGCAATTCGCGCCAGTCTTCGACGCAGAATTCAAGCTTCTCCGATTGCCGCAAGGCGTTGATTTCTGTCAGCGCTCGTGTCTGCAAATATCGCAAATACATCCGTTGGTTGACTGCGCGAGGCAAAAATGCCAAGAGAAAAGTGAGGCGCTCCGTCAAAGCGTGCTGGCTGGCCAGGTAACGCAAAAATCGCCGCATCGAAGTGCCCGGACTACTTAACCCGGTAGCAGGGTTACAAATTTCTTCTGCATGCGCCAATTGCAGCGGCGATCCAAGTTGGGCAGCATAGTATTTGTAGACATCCAGCCAGTTCCATTGCGGAAAAGTGATCAGATCGTAAGTGCCGGGCGTTGGGGCTGCGGTGGCAATTTGCACGATAGCCTCGACAATCGACGCCGTAAATACCGTGTTGGAGGCACGGCATCCATCATGCGGCAAAGCGATCTTTCCGTTGCGTATCTCGGTGCGAATCTTGCGGGTTATGTTCTGCAAATCGCCCATCACATGTCCTAAACGAAAAACAAATGCTGGGTGATGCGAAGCTTTACACCGCCGGCGGAACATTCGTTCAGAGATCAGTTTTTCCAACCCGTAAGAATCCGGCAACCAGAACCGCATGCCTGGCGCATAGACCATAATCGTGCTGGCAAATACGATGGGCGCCCCGGGCTTCGCGGACTTCACGACACTACGAATGATCTGGCGATTAACATCTCTGTCGGTGCGCGGAATTCCCGTGTTGCTCAGCGCAAAGTTTACAACTACATCGCAATCTCCGATCAGACTGCGTGCGACCGTGGAATCAGTGATGCGTCCATGCATGCACCCCATCCCGTTCAGGCGCAAGAATGCAGAACCAGAGACATTGCGTGCAATCGGTACAACTTCGATTCCTTCTACATTGCGGAGACGCAAAGAGACTTCCGCCCCTACTTGCCCGTTGGCGCCAAGGATCGCGATTCGCTTCATGGGTTGCGCTTGCCTGCTCGGTACAGAGCTTCGACTGCGCGAATAGTGGGCAAGCAGCTGCGAGCGCTGAACTTCGAAGGACTACCGCTCTGCACGCCGTCGAGAAACGCCATCCATTCGAGATAGAAGGCCTGGTAAACGGTGCTGGCTCCGGCCTGTTTCATAGTGAGCAAGGAAGCTGGGTGAACCTTTTCGGCTCCGCGGATTTCAAGTTCCTGCGCGGGCCGGCACGATAGCGTCACTGAGCAATTGTCAAAGAGAAGCTCAATGGCGTTCTTTGCGGGCCGAAGCCAGGTCACGAGATAATCGAGTTCGCAAGAACCTCGCGGTGTGCGCAAAATCAAATTCGCTTCAACTTCGCGATCAACTTCGCCATCGTAGACAAAACGTTGTTGCGTTGGAATCGCCTCGGTTGCGTTAGTGATGTACATCGCCATGTCGAGGGAATGGCATCCTAAGTCCATCAACACGCCGCCGGATGCGCCATCATCATAGAAGCGCGAATCGGCGCCTGTCTTGGTCGTAAGCGCACCCTCGGAGACGGATATCGAGCGCAATGGACCGAACCAATTTTCCGCGACCAGTAATCTTGCAAGAGCCACGGAGGCATAGCTTCGCCGCTGAAATCCGCAAGCTAACGAGTAGTCGGGGTACTGGCCACAAATCCGCTCAGCATCTGCAATTGAGGCAGCGAGCGGCTTTTCGGCTAATACGCAGGTACCGCGCTTCGCAAACAGTGCGTAGTACGGTAGCCTCGCAGTTACTGGCACGGCGAGCAACACGACATCAGTTTGCGGAAGCTTGTCCAGGTCATTGGCCACAACGACGGGCGCAAGCTTGTAACTGTTCGCTACTGAGTGCGCTGATTCAGAATTTTTGTCGGCGACGTACGCAATGCGAATGCCTTCACAAGCGCTTAGCACTGGCAGATGTATTCGGCTGACGATCTCTCCCGCCCCCACAATGCCAACTGAGATTATCCGCGCTCCAGTGTGTTCTTTGATCCCGGCCAACGGCGCAAGCTCGGTCATGATCGGCTCAGTCATCTTCAGTTCGGTCAATGCTCTGGCCGATATGAGGCCAGTACGCTCGACCGCCGAAGTATTTCTTCGGCATGCGAACGCGACCAGTTTCTCATAAAGGTCTCCCGGCCATTCTTTCCGAGGCGCCGACACAAAGTTTCATCCGACAGCAAGGATGAAATCGCCTGCGCGAAGTCTTGCGGCTTTGCCCGTACCAGCAGATCGTGGCCGTCGCGAACTTCCAAGCCTTCGATCAATTCCGGACAGGCGACGACCGCCTTTTCGCGAGCGAAAGCCTCGACAATTTTCAGTGGGACTCCGCCGCGAACAAACACCGGCAAAGCAATGACCCGGCATTGACTGTACAACTCGTTTGATTCGGCAACCGCGCCCAGAAGATCGACATAGCCTAGGCTGCGCAGCTTCGCCTCATCCGCCGCCGGCAAATTAGCACCTGCCAGCTTAAGACGTGCAGCTGGATTGGTTCGCAGCACAATAGGAAATACCTGTTCCGCCAGAAATCTCGCCGCTTCGAGGTTGGGAAAGGATGAATAAGTGCCGATAAAGCCGACATTCTCGTTGCTCGCTGCCGGGCCAGGTTGAAAGATAAGTTCATCCAGGCTGTTGGCGACTACCACGACATTCACGCTGGGAGCAATGCGGGCCAGAGCTTCCGCCTCAGAAAGCGATGTCGCCCAGACTTCGCAACATTGCGCGAGAAAAATACGTTCCTGCGTACGGCACGCCAGATGGTTTGAGTAGAGTCCTAACCTGCTTATTGGGCCCTCGCCATATGTTGAGAGAAACCTGGCCGTCAATTCCGTAAGAACATCAATCGCGTCGGCAATTACGCGAAAACCGGATCGTTTCAGAGGAGCGGCGTAATGCAGCATGAAGGAGGGAAGAACAACAAAGTCGGCCTGAACTTTGCGGGCCTCGGCCAGAATAATTTCAGTCGCGCCGATACGGTCGTAGGACATGGAGAATGGATAACACCTGCCGGGAATTCCCAGCGCACCGCGCAACAGGAACTCGAGTTTGCGACCAATCAACGAAGCAGTTGAAAAATTGGCGTGAGGAAACCTCCGGCCGCCGTGACGAACTTCATCGCAGATTGTTGCCAACGGAGTCGATTCGAAGGGTACGGGTTCGCGGCCTTCGGTCGAAAAATACAACAACGCGCTGAAACAGCCCAGACGACGGACGAGTTCCAGGTTGCTGACCATCCTGAGATGCAACCCGGTCGTAGCCGGAAATGGAAAGTCAGGAAGGACGGTGAGCACCCGCGGCCCTCTGCTGCTGCGCGATGCGCCGGCCATTTTTTCCGTTGCGGCCATAATGTCATCCGTTAAGGTCACGGCGCCGAGCCAGCAGAATTCCGTTGTTTTCCATTTTCGATGGACGAACAGTAATTTCGTGCGTGGGACTGAGAACTCGACGCAACAGTTCGAGAGTGCCAGAAACGATTTGATCGTGATACTCCACGGCGATGCGCTTGAGTCGGACGAACAAATCCGGCGACGCGGCAGTAAAGACATCGCGTTCGAAGCCTTCGATATCGACTTTCAAAAAGTCAATTTCTTGCGTGTGAGCAAGATCAAACAATCCGGCTAGCGGGATTACCGGAATGCCGTCGGCTGCGGTCGAATCCATGCGCAGCTTGTGATCGAGCGAGCGAGAGCCTACAGCCTGCATCTGCCCTCTGCCGAACCCGGAACCCAGTGCCACTTCACAACAAATTACGTTTTCCGGACAAGCTGCTGCCACATTGGTTTGCAGATACTCGAAATTTTCTGAAAAAGGTTCGAGCGCAATTACCCGGCAGCGGCGGTTCTGCCGTGCCATCTGGATGGCGAATAGCCCGACGTTGGCGCCAGCGTCGACAATCACGTCTCCGTCCGCAGGACGATAAAACGCCGCAGTATAAGCATGCTCGAGCCACAACTCAACTAAAGCCTCCAACAGACCGGCGCGGGCGGGCGGATGAGAGATATGGGTGCCGTCCCATAACACGACCTCATCACACGGTTCTCCGGCGCGCATGTTCTGGACCAAGGTTGGTCCATTGCGAAAATGCAGCACCAGCGAAGCCATTTGGAGAACGCTTTTCAGATACATATTCCAGATACATATTCAGTTACAGCAATCAGGTGCGTAGAAGCACTTCGGGGGCGGCAAGCAGTTGCTGATAAACAGAAATCATTTTATCAACCACTGGATGCGGCGAGTAGCATCGCTCGATCAAACTCCGCGCTGCATCGCGCATCTGCTGGCGTTCCGCAGAGCTTTGCAATAAACGGCAGACTTTGGCCGCCAGTTCGTCATCGGTTTCGGCAACCCAGCATTCTTGTCCATTCTGATAGTCGATGCCCTCAACACCCTCCCATGTAGTAACGACCGGCACGCCATAGGCCATCGCTTCCATCACTTTGACCTTCATCCCGCTGCCGCGCGACGGTGCGTAGACCATCACTGCAGCTTTTGAGAAAAAGTCCGAGGGGTGCGCCAGGTTTTCCGCCAGCGTGAGATCTGGCTGCGATGAATATTTATCCAGATACTTGGCGGCGTTCCAACCGGCAATGAAGAGTTTCGCTTGAGGAATGCTTTGCTTCACCAAAGGCCAGATGCGCGTGATCAACCGTTCAGCTGCGGAACGGGAGGGTTCCCAGTGCATCGAACCGATGAGCCCCACCACCGGTTCCTGTGCAAGCGGCTGCATGGGGTACAACGCTGGATCGAGAGCCAGAGGCACAACCCAATATTTTCCATTGGGATTGATCGATTCCGCCATTTCTTTCAGGCGCGGCGTGAGCAGACGGACGTTAGGAATGTCATGCAGGAGACGGCGCGTGGCACGACGCGCCTGCCACAGCGTCTTGTGGTCGTGAAAGTCCATCTTCGTTTTTTTCGCCCAATCGATGACGTCGAAAAAATGCACGTTGAGCAGCGCGCGAGGAACGTCGAGGCCAAGCCATCCGGTGGACATTTGTTCGAGGTGCAGCACGTCATAGCCCTTGGCCAATTCGCTCCGCAGCAAAGCGACTAACGCGGAATCTTGCAAGACTTCACTACGCGGACGCACCAGATTTTGCCACTTGCGACGCAATGCAAACAAATCTACCTGGAGGCGATGGCAGTGCAGCGTAAGTTGTCCACTGTGCTTCGGCAACCACTGCTTCGCTTCGGAGATACGTTGATCTGGCTCCTCCGTCGCGGCTATGGCCACAATCTCATTGCCGCGCGCCAACAATTCGGTGATCAACACATAGAACCAGCGCGCGGCGGTGTCCCCGAAGGGATGAGGCACGGCAGGAGTTACGATGACAACTCTCATCGCTGCCTCTTCCGCGAAATGGGATTCTGGACGCGCATTCTTTAATGCGAAATTTCTTGCTCGGTGTGCTTGCCTATCACGTCGCGGTAGATGGCTGCGGTTTGCTCGGCTGTAGCGTCCCAGGAGAACACCTTCACGCGCTCGAAGCCCTTATCACGAAGTTGAGTTTTCAACTGGTTATCAGTGGCAAAGCGCTTCAGTCCTAATACAAGTTCCTTGTGGTTTTCGGGATCGAAGTACTGCGCGGCATCGCCTGCAATTTCCGGCATCGCGGTGCTGTTGGAACAAAGCAAAGGAGCGCCGCACGCCATCGCTTCAGTCAACTGAAAGCTGAACGACTCCCACGAAGACGGATTTACAAAAAAGTCCGCATGGCGGTAAAGAGCGGGTATTTCGCGGGGCGGAAGCTCCAACAGATGTAACTTGGGGAAGCAAGAGAGTTGCTTCCAGCGTTCCAGCAAGGTCGGATATTCCCATTCTTTTCTGGCAACTATGACTAATCTGTGATGCGGAAGATGGGCAGCATCAAAGGCCAGCACCAGGGCATCCACATTTTTCCGAATGTCATATCCGCCGACATAAAGAATGTAAGGGCCAGAAAGACCGCACCTGGCAATGACCTCGTCATCATTGGAATCGGGCTGCGGATGAAATTCTTGTGCCGGCGCCAAGTAAACGCGGCGGCACTGCCGTTCGCGAGTGACATTCAGTTCTATGAGCTTTCGGCGGGTCGTGTCGGAAACAGTGATGAGCGCATCCGCGCGAGAAAAATTCGCCAGCTCATATTTCCAATACCAGAGCCGGTATTTCAGGCTTGGATATAACTCTCGCCAGTACGTTCTCTCGTAGGATTCATGAACCGTCACCACGAGCGGACACGGCTTGAGCAACAACGGGAGGCCACGTTCGGCGGGGGCGTGGAAAACCTCAATGTTCCACTCGCGAAGCTTTTTTGGCAGAGCCAGGTCGAGCCAAAGAGTTTCGCGCGGCGCGGAAAAGACGACACTGGTGGCGCGAATCCCTTCCAGATGTTGAGGGTTAGATTCCTGGCGGGAAAACAAAAAGATTTCGAGATCGTCGCGGCGCGATAACGCGCGCAGCAATTCCGTCGTGTATCGCACCAGGCCGCGAACGTCGGGATTCGAAAGAATATCGGCATTAAACCCGACTCGAATCTTGCGCGGTACGAGTTGATTTGATCCGGCATCCATTTAGCGCACCAGACCCATGAAACGATACCAGCGTCCCAGTCCCTCGAGGGTTTGGGCCAGAGATAGACGCGGGGTGAAGCCAAGCTCGGTGCGGATTTTCTTATCGACGAGCGGATAAGGGTAGGTGTGCAGTAACGCGACACCCAAGTCTGGAGTGATTGCGGGCGGCTGTCGTCCGCTGCCATTGGTAACGGTTTTGGCAGGGCGCGCCGAAGCGATACGGCGCAATGATTCGAAGCCGGGCGCTTGTTTGAGCCAGGCTTTTAGCGGATCATGCCATACCGCCGAGCGGAGCACAGCCGGGGCGTCTTGCGCCCATTGACGATAGTGCAACAGCTTGGATGAGGTCCGTGCGACATCATGCCACGAAAATGCGGCAAGCGTGCTGAACTCAACTCCCAGCAATTCGCAAAGTGAGCGATAGTAATCTTGCCAAGTGCGGCCGAAGCCGTCCTGCAACACATAGCTCTGATTTGCGGCAGAAGGATGGTGGGCTGCCAGCAGCATGGCGTCGAGCAGGTGGGCAATGTGGATCTCATTCATGTAGCCGCGTCCCTGATCCACAAGATATGCGGTACCAGAGGCGATTTGCCGCGCGGGAGTCTCGCTCCAGTCTTTGCTGCGCGGGCCATAGATAATTGAGGGCCGCAGGATCACAGTCTCCGGGCCGCCGCGCCACTTGCCGATGATCTTTTCCGCAGACGTTTTATTCTTAGCGTAGTCGGACCACGAGGGCGGATCGAATCGCGACACCTCGTCGACGGTGGTCTTGGGACGAAAGCCATACACCACCGCACTGCTGAGGTATACAAAACGCCGAACGCCTGCTGCTTGCGCCGCCGCAAGAGAGTTTTCCAATCCCTGAACAATGGCCGCGCGGTCACCAGTGACGCAATGAAACACGACGTCGATTCCAGCGAATGCTGCTCTTAAAGATTCCTGGTCGAGCACGTTGGCAAGACGCTGCGGCAGACCAAAACGCGCCAGCAAAGCGCCGCCTGTCCCGATGCGGCGGATCATAGGCACAACTTGTGCACCGGCGCGAAACAGACGCTCCACGAGCGCGGCGCCGACAAAGCCGCCCGCCCCGAGCACCGCATACTTCGCATCGCAGCGCGCGCCGGAATACGGGTTGTTCGAAGGAATCATTCTTAACTATTCACCTGCAATCACTAGTTCTTTGCGCCGGCTGTAGCAATTTGTAATGATGTCTACGCTTTTTCTTGCCTCGCCGGCCAGAACAAGCCCCGCAGGCGATTCACCACAACAAGCGCGGGCGAATGAGCGCAATTGTTGCGCCAGCGCAAATGTAAAACGGCTTCCGCTGGCCCACCGCGCTCCACACCGGACCGTCGCTTCAACGGTTGTCTTGCCATCCGAAGAGAACCGGAACTGTGTGGCATCGTCGTGATCCCATTCAATCCATCCTCGCTCGAATTGCAGCTGGTACATATTCGGCAGTTCCACCGAGCGACTCATACGCAACGAGCCTTGTGCGCCGCCCACGCGCAGTTCCGCGACACAGTCGCACTCCACGCCGTTGGGGGCTGCGTCGTCCAGATATTCGACCACTTCGATTGGGCCCAGCCACCACTGCAACAGGTCCAGCGTGTGGACTCCCGAATCCATGAGCACGCCGCCACCGGATATCTTGCGATCGAAAAACGAGAACGACATGGCGGGCCATCCATAGGGCGCACCCTCGGTGGCTTCGAAGGAAGTAAGAGCTCCCAGGGCGCGAGCGTCAACCATGCGTTTGATTTCCTGCACGCTGGGAAACCAGCGGCGTAGGAGGTTGACGCAGAAAATGGCTCCGGTTTCCCGCACCGCAGCTTCGATCTCGTTACATTCTGCCGCACTGATGGCCATCGGCTTCTCGCAGAAGACGTGAATGCCCATGCGCAAAGCATCGATGCTGGCCGGCCGATGCAGGAAGTGGGGCAAAGCCACGATAACGGCATCGGGATGAAGCTGCTCCAGCATTGCGTGGTAGTCGGTAAAGAATTTTGCTGACGGAAAGTCGTGCAACAATTGTTCCGCACTTGGCTGATTCAGGTCGGCGAGACCCACCAGTTCGATTTCCTCCCGGATTTCTTGCAAAGCAGAACGGTAAAGAACATTCGTGACGGCTCCACTGCCAAGCACTGCAACTCGAAATGGGGTCATCGCCCCATCCTTTCGCGACCGGTGAAGAGCAGACTATCTTTGGCAATCGCGACCATGCGGTATGTCAGCGTGGCATCCATTCTCTTTGGGTTCTTCCTCACTGGATTATGCGGCAGCCAGTCCTGCCTGCGCGTCGGTTGTCCGCCAGCTGAGGATCATTCTCACCAAGAAAAGCGAGCAGATTACTCCTTCGATCGCGAGCAGGATGGCCAGCCGGTAGATGGAAGAAATCGGCAGTGAACGTACGATCAACAGATTTCCCATTACTAACGCGGCGCTTAAGATCAGTGGTTCGCGTAAGGGCGCGAAGACGCGTAGTCCTTCTGGTTGACGAGCGTGAAAAAAAGCCAGAAGACCAAAACCTTGAAGCGTTCCCTGAAAGATCGCGAAGCCCGCCAATCCGTAGTGATAGACAACGTAGGTGCCCAGGGTCCACGTGGGGACGGCCCACACCAGGCAGATGAAAAAATTGAACCAGGCGTCATCCTGCGAAAAGAATAATTCCGACAAGGGCAGGCCCACTGCGAGCATTACCGCGTTGATGCAATACGCGTAGAGCAAAGGCTGCGCGGGGAACCACTTCGCGGTAAATACATAAGCGATGATCGGAGTGCTCAAACTCACCAGCACCGCGCAAGCAGGCCAGGCGATGCTGGCATTGATGCGCAAAGATTTTTCTACGCGAGACCGGAGCAGTGCGGGATCGTTGGCGGCGCTGCTGAATGCAGGCAGATAGATGCGGGCCATCGCGTTGCAAATCACGAGCGGATACAGAGACAGCGTGGTTGCCCAGGAAACATACCCCACAGCATTCTTGCCGAGCAGGCGGGCGATCATGATCGGAGGGAATGCTGCGGTGGCCATGTTGAGCAGCGATGCGCCCTGGTAGACAAGGCTAAAGCCGACATGCGGACGAATGGAAGCCCAGGAGAATTGGCGAAACGGAGGACGGGCGATCAGGTTGAAGGCGAGACTGCCGAACAGGTCTCGGCAGCCCATGGCGACGACATAACACCAGACGCCTTTGTGAAGAAACGCCAGCGTGGCGAGGAGCAGAGTATAGATGAGACTTTCAGCGGCTTCGACGGCGCTGACGACTTTAAAGCGCATGGCGCGCTCGAGCACAGCGAGGGGAACCATGCGCTGGTTGCGAACGACCAATAGCACGAGCAGGATTGCGGCGGGAAGATAATTCTCAGGGCCAAGTTTCACCAGCCGCATCGCGACCGGCAAGAGCGCGCCGATCACGACCGCGAAGGCGATGGATGTTCCGAGAATTACCTTTTGCGCGGTTGCGAGTTCCGTGGGCTCAAGATCGCCACGCTTGCGAATCAGCGCCGCTTTTAGCCCCAGGTCGCCGAAGTAGCCGAGAATTCCTTGCGTGACAAAGATAAGAATGGCGAAGCGGCCCACAACCTCGGGGCCGAGCCAGCGGGAAACGGCCACACTGCTGCCCACACTGAGCGCCATGATGACAACCTGGCGGATGACCAGAGCAATCGCTGCGCCGCTCATCTTTCCGCGGAACAGGCCGCGGAACAGAGTTTGCAACATGTCGAGATAGCCGGACGACGGCGGCACTGAAGCGCACGCCTCTGCGATATCGCCAACTTCGCGCGGAAAATCCTGATCGATAAGAACTGGCTGCTCCGTCATCAATCGCCAGTAGATTGGAGCCGTGGTTGCGTTACGCGGTCCTGGGAAAGCGCGGGCAAAGCGGAGATTCTGCCGGCTGTCTTGTCGCCTCTGATGCGGGAGTAGAAATCCAGATCGGAAGAAACCATATCGCGGACCAATTCACGGAAGGTGGTCTGCGCCGACCAGTTCAGGCTCTGGCGCGCTTTGCTGGCATCGCCCAACAGAACATCCACTTCAGCGGGCCGCAGGAAACGTTGGTCGAGCACCAGATATTGGTAAGGGTCGAGATCAAGAAATCCAAATGCAGCTTCAAGAAATTCGCGCACGGAATGAGTTTCACCGGTGGCGATCACGTAGTCGTCCGGCTGCTCCTGCTGTAACATCAGCCACATCGCTTCCACATATTCGCGCGCGTGTCCCCAATCGCGTTTGGCGTCGGGGTTTCCCAGTCGAATTTCGGTTGCCAGGCCGAGCTTGATCTGCGCCGCGAGGGAAGAAATCTTGCGAGTCACGAACTCCATGCCACGGCGGGGCGACTCGTGGTTGTACAACATGCCGCAGGATGCATGCAGACGATACGCTTCCCGATAGTTGCGCGTGAGATGGTAGCCGGCGACTTTCGAAATGCCATAAGCCGAGCGGGGACGAAACGAGGTGAGTTCGTTTTGCGGAGCCGGCGCGGAACCGAACATTTCGCTCGATCCGGCAAAATAAAATTTGGCCTTGGGCGC
Source organism: Candidatus Sulfotelmatobacter sp. (assembly GCA_036513255.1). GTDB lineage: Bacteria > Acidobacteriota > Terriglobia > Terriglobales > Acidobacteriaceae > Sulfotelmatobacter. The sequence goes on from DATBZH010000095.1 coordinate 191,077, forward strand.
GATGTCGCGGCAAATGGACAGCAAGTAGTGTGTGCCGTTGACGTTGACTTCGAAGGTCGAGAACTCGTCTTCGAACGAATAGCTGACGTAGCTTTGCGCGGCGAGATGATAGACCTCGTCGGGCTGCACATCGGCAACCACCTTCATCAGGCTGGGATAACTCTCGAGAGACGCAGCGTGCAGATGAAGTTTTTCGAGAAGGTGCTGGATGCGTGACAGGCGGTGCTGGGGATCTTCAATAGCTACGCGGCGGACGATGCCGTGAACTTCGTAGCCTTTTTCCAGGAGCAGTTCCGAGAGATAACTACCGTCCTGCCCGGAAATGCCGGTAATGAGAGCGCGCTTTTGATTGGCCAAAGTTGACCTCTATGATTTGAAGTGGGGCGGAAGAACCCACAGCCTTAAATTAAGAACGTTAAAAATACAAGCCGCCCGACGAAACCCCGCCTAGACCGCCCTGATAATGCGCTCGCGAGAGGCATCGCGAGCATTTCAAGGCTGCGGCAAAGTCTCGTCAGTGTATCACAGCGGAAGGTTTTCTGAGGGCTATCGTTAAGCCCTTCAGGGCCGACTACTTAGGCAGAAAATATCGGAATACCGCGGAACATAAAGCCCCCGGCTGTTAGTTTTCATCGGCTGTGTACAATCGGAATGACGATGAGCCGCGGCCGAACCCTCCAGAAAACACGCGCCGAACGTCGCAGCAAACCGAACCTCAAAGCACCTCGAAAAACTGGTCCGTTCCCTGTCTTCTCCGGTAAGAAGCTGAACACGGTTTTGTGCATTCTGCTCGCGACGGCAACCATTGCGCTCTACAGACCGGTCATTGGACACTCTTTTATCGTTCTGGACGATCACGAGTACGTCACCGCAAATTCCCACATTCATAACGGATTCGGCTGGGAGACAATCAAGTGGGCTTTCACCTCATATGAAGCGGCGAACTGGCATCCTCTGACCTGGCTTTCGCACGCTCTTGACTACCAGCTCTTTGCGCTCAACCCTGCAGGCCATCACCTTGACAGTGTCCTCATTCACGCTCTGAATGCCGTGCTGTTATTTCTGCTTCTGGGTTGGATTACAAAACGCGTGGGCCCCAGCCTGCTGGTGGCGGCTCTGTTCGCCTTGCATCCGATCAACGTTGAGTCCGTGGCCTGGATCGCGGAACGAAAGAACGTTCTGAGCACGCTTTTCTTTCTATTGGCGATTGGCGCGTACGTGTGGTATGCGCAAAGGCCCGATTGGCGTCGATATTCTCTGATGGCGGCGTTGTTTGCCGCGGGACTGATGGCCAAGCCGATGGTGATCACGCTGCCTTTCGTCTTATTGCTGATGGATTATTGGCCGCTGGCAAGGATGCGCTTGGATCAAACCCAGCGCAACTCGGCCACCACGAATGGCGTGCCGCAGGCGGAGTTCTCCAGGTTAATTCTGGAGAAAATCCCGTTACTTTTTCTTTCGGCAGCAAGTGCATGGCTCACGCTCCAGGCGCAACGATCGGCGGTGCGTACCATCGCAGAGCTTCCGCTTTCCGTGCGAATCGAGAATGCGGTCGTGGCCTATGGATTATATCTTTGGAAAATGCTCTGGCCGGCACGGCTAGCGTTCTATCCGCATTCTCCAACTCTCCCGGCATGGCAATGGATTCTGTCGGGCCTGTTCTTGACAGGTGTCACAGTCTTCGTCGTGGCCCTTCGCCGAAAGCGCTATCTGCCGGTTGGCTGGTTCTGGTTTCTGGGTACCCTTATTCCGGTCATCGGCCTGGTGCAGGTAGGCGAGTATGCCATGGCCGATCGCTATGCTTACATCCCGCTGATCGGAATCTTCGTGATGATCGTCTGGGATCTCTCTGATTTAGCCGACGCGAAAAAAGTACGCACCGTCTGGCGAGTCATTCCGGCACTATGCACTTTGGCAGCACTGGGCTGGGTCACAAATCGTCAGATCGACTATTGGGATAGCGATTACGACTTTTGGTCGCATACGCTGGAGGTCGCTGAACATCCCTTGACGCTGAACGCTCTTGGGATTGCGCTCATGCACCCCGATTCCGAGATGTCGCGGCATGACTTGGAGAACTTTGCTACAGAGCAGGACCGGATGGACAAAGCCCGCCAGCATTTCGAGCGGGCCCTGGAACTGCGGCAGCCTCTCACGCAGCAAAATCCAGGCGCTTATCTGCCAGACACGGCCCGGAGCTTGAATAACCTGGGGAACCTGGATCGACTGCAGAACCGAACCGACGAAGCCCTCAAGCACTCTGAAGAAGCTCTAAGCATTTACCGGCAGCTTGCGCAGCAGAATCCAGATGTATACCTACCCAACTTGGCTGCGACTTTGAACAACGTCGGATCCCTGGCTCGACTGCAGAACCGACCTGACGAAGCGCGCCAGCATTATGAGGAGTCCTTGAACATCCTATGGCAACTTGCGGAGCAGAATCCCGACAAATACCTTCCGAACATCGCTATGACTCTGAATGAATTTGGCCTCCTTGACATAATGCAGAACCGGACAGAGGAGGCGCGCTCGCACTATGACAAGGCATTGAAGGTTGACCGGCAACTCGCGCAGCATAGCCCTGCCGTGTACCTGCCCGACTTGGCCATGACGCTAACAAATTTCGCGCGCATGAATGCAATACAAAACCATATGGAGGAAGCGCGCCAGCACTATGAGGAGGCATTGCAGATTGAAAGGCAACTGGCGCAGCAGAATCCCACCGTCTACCTGCCGGACCTAGCCATGACGCTGGATAATTTAGGGAGAGTGGACCGGCTCCAGAACCGGGTCGAAGAATCCCGCGGCCACTACACGGAGGCCTTGACCATCTACCGAACGCTGGCCCAGGACGACCCGGCCAGATATGCCGCCAGTATGACGAGAGTCGAAGCGAGCCTGCAAGAATTGGAAGAGAAAGCTCACTCTCGGTAGGGCGCATCGATCAAAAAGACACGCCGTTAAGGTCGAGCCATAGGAAGCCTGTGGCAGGCGGAAAGAGTATTATGCCGATACCTAACGCAGTCTACGAAAACGGAGAAGAGAAATGCCTGAGTCTATCGACTGGCCGCCCACGCATGCGGCGCTGCCTCGCCGTCGCCGCCGCTTGCTTCTCATTCTCGTCGCCCTCGCCGTCGTCTTCTTCGCCGCTCGTAGCGCGTTGTCATATTGCGTGGAAGTGCTTTGGTTCGGCTCACTAGGCTACGCGGACGTCTTCTGGAAAACATTTAGCCTTCAGTGGGGAACCTTCTCGGCGTTTGTAGCGGCCACATTTCTTATTCTGTACGGATCGTTCCTGGCGCTGAAACGGGCACATCTCCCTGATCTACCAAGCGGCCACACGATCTACATTGGTGGACAGCCATTGAAATTGCCGGTTGAGCCTGTTCTGCGTCTCATCGCGCTGGGCGTTTCCCTCGCCATTGCTGCCGCAACCGGCGCCGCCATGATGGCGGAGTGGCCCACGCTCGCTCTCTTTTGGTACGCACCTCGTGCCTCGGGCAGCGTCGTAGACCCGATTTTTGGCAAGCCTCTCAACTTCTTTCTATTCGCTTTACCCGCGTGGCAGCTCATTCTCGGCTGGTTGCTCACGCTCGGCATAATCACCTGTGCACTGGCTGTTTTCTTCATTCTCATTACTGGTGGAACGCGTGTTCTCGCGGGCAGTCTGAGCCGTCACGTCACATTGCCTTGGCGCGGTCTCTCGATCACCTTCGGGTGTCTGTTGCTGATCCTCGCGATGCGTGAATATATCGGGCGGTTCGAGCTCTTGCTCAACGATCATACGATCTTCGGAGGTGTGACTTACACAGACGCGCACATCACGCTCGCCGGAATGCTCATTGTCTGCGCGGCGCTCGTTTTGGGCGCGCTGATCGCATTCGTGAACGCCGTTCGCATTCCAAGCGGACGCTGGTTGCTCGCGGCGATTATTCCAGCCTCGGTTTGTTATATCGCCGTTCAGGGCGTTGGCTGGTACGTCAGCAACTTTATTGTCAAGCCGAACGAACTGGTTCGGGAAAAGCCCTACATTGTCTTCAATACCGAATTGACCCGGCAGGCCTGGGGATTGAATCGCGTGGCGCAGCGCGAATTCCCTGCTGAGACTACCGTTGACGCGGCCGACCCGGAACACAATCAGGCCACGCTTCAGAACATCCGGCTCTGGGACTGGCACGCCCTCCAGGACACGCTGCGCCAGATCCAGGAAATCCGCACTTACTATGACTTTCCCGATATCGATATTGATCGATATGACATTAGCGGCACGACTCGAGAGGTAATGCTCGCGGCGCGCGAACTGAACGTCGATAAGCTGCCCGAGAGCAGCCGCAACTGGATCAACGAGAAACTCATCTACACCCACGGCTACGGCATCACAATGAATCCCGTGAATGGGTTCACGCCGGAAGGTTTGCCAACGCTCATGCTGAGCAACATGCCGGTGCAGAGCACGGTGCCCGGCCTGAATGTGACGCGCCCGGAGATTTATTTCGGCGAGATGACTAATACCGATGTCTACGTGAAGACGAGGCAGAAGGAATTCAACTACCCACAAGGCGCGACCAACAACCTCACTTCGTACGAGGGAAACGGCGGCATCCTTCTCGGTAGTTTTCTACGCCGCATGATCATCGCGCTCGACCAAAACGACCTGGCGAAGCTGCCGTTCAGCGATGATATCAAGGACGATAGCAGGCTGCTGATGCGCCGCAACATTCGAGACCGCGTATCGGCATTGGCGCCTTTTCTCACCTTCGATCCGGATGCTTACGTCGTGCTTGGCGACGATGGCCGGCTGTCTTGGATCATGGATGCATTCACGCTTTCAGACAGCTATCCATATTCGAGCCATTACCGGCTCGACAATAATCTTGTCAACTACATGCGGAACAGCGTGAAAGTCGTCATCGACGCCTACGATGGCACGACCACGTTTTACGTTTTCGACACAGAAGACCCGATCATCGCGGCCTACCGCAAGATCTTTCCGAACTTGTTTAAGGATGCGTCCGCGATGCCGTCCGGACTGCGCAGACACGTGCGCTACCCAGAGTTGCTGCTCAAGTTGCAGGCGGAAGTTTATGGCCTGTACCACATGACGGATCCGGAAGCGTTCTACAACCGCGAAGATTTATGGACGGTCGCGACCGAAGTCGGCATGAGCGAGGGCGGTGAGCAAACGACACAAGCGATCCAACCAAATTTCGTGTTGATGAAACTGCCCGGTGAAACCGGCGAGGAGTTCGTTGAGATTCTCCCTTTCACGCCGGCTAACCGCAATAATCTCATCGGATGGATTGCCGGACGCAGCGACGGCGGACAGTACGGGACATCGATCGTCTACAACTTCCCCAAGACGAAGCTGGTCGACGGCCCGCTGCAAATCGAAGCGCGAATCGACCAGAATGCGCAGCTCTCGGGACAATTGACGCTCTGGAATCAGCAAGGCTCTCACGTGCGCCGTGGAGCTCTGCTGGTGATTCCATCCGGGCGCGCGCTGTTGTATGCGGAGCCGATTTACCTGCAGGCCGAGCGGAGCCCGATGCCGGAGTTGCGCCTGGTTGTGCTTGCGTTGCAAGATCGCCTGGCATACGGCCCGACGTTCGAGTCGGCGATGACTTCTCTTTTTGGCGGAGCCGTCTCGTCAACAAGCGCCGCGGCAAGCCCTGCAGAGCCGGAGCGAAACAAGCCGGCATTGGGCGCGGCACCACAACCAGCGGCGGATAATAACGCACTCATTGCAGAAGCCGCCAGGGATCTTGCCGACTACCAGCGCCTGACAGCGGAAGGCAAGCTCGGCGAAGCCGGGCAAAAGCTCGAAGAGTTAAAACGCGCGCTCGACAATCTGAACAAGCGCCAAAGGTAGTCTTGCTGGTGTGGTCTGGTTGCACGCTATTGGTTTTACAATTCCTCGTGTGCAACCTGCCCTAATTTAATTTCTCGGCTATGAATAAACGATTGGCCATTATCGCTATCCTCGTCACTCTGACACCAGCAGCGGTGGCCTGTCAGCAGCAAGTATCCACTTACGAACGACAACGGGAAGCACAACAAGCGACCCAACCCTCTTCGGCAATTACAAAGGATAGCAGCACTCACTATCAACAACCCCGTGACGATAAGCCGCAGGGGTGGCACAAATTCGTAACATGGCCTGAAGGCGTCACCACATGGGCGATTCTTTTCACTCTCGGTGCAATAGCTTGGCAGGCTATTGAAACCCGCAGGGCCGCTCAAGCGACGGCCAGATACGCGGAAGCTTTCATAGAATCGCAGCGGCCAACTCTCGCCACTTATCCCAAGGGGAATCCCTTTGCCGACCTGATGGATAAGGACACCCCTAGCGTACAGTTGTCCCTTATGAATAGGGGCCAGACTACAGCATATGAATGTATCTATGAAAGCTGGATTGAAATGCTTCCGGTTCCTCCTCCAGTGATGGACTTCACTTCCAATGCGGACCATGCCAGTGTGGCGGAGAGGTTCTCGCTTCCACCTAACCACGACCCTATGGTTATCAACATCCCGTTCACTAAGGGCCTGAGTGATGCTGACCGCCGTGATTTGGGAGAGGCACGTAAAACCGCATACATTCGACTCCGCGTCACATTTAGGGATGCCTTTACCCCTAGTCGCTACGCAGATTTTGGCTTCTGGGTAATGTATAAGGGCCTTGGAATTCTCCCCAAGTACCATGACTCGAACTGAGTCGATATGCCGCTTCGCGGTAAAGCTTTGTAATTTTGAGCGTTCGCTCCTACGCAGAGGCAGCACCAGACCGAAAAGGCAAATTAGGACACTCCACCTCACCCAAAGCCATTGACTTCGAAAGGAAACCGGGGCTACCATCAACCAAGCCCTCTCCGCCGGAGCCAACGAATGAAAATGAACATTGTGCGCGAGGTCGTTTGTTGCATGATGATCGCCGTTCTACCAGCCTCTCTCTTGGCCGCTGATTCGGGAGCGGCGATGGTACGGCCCTATGGCGCGGCTTGGCTGAACGGCATTGCGGTGCAACAGTCTTCTGCGATTTTCCCCGGCGATTTGGTGCAAACAAGTTCCAGTTCCGCGCTCAAAATCAGGACTCCCGGCTCCAGTGTGACCGTGTTGTCGGATTCCGCGGTGAAGTTTGGAGGTAGAGAGGTTTCGGTTGAGCACGGGGGCGTGCAGATGCTCACCTCGAAGGGCATGTTTGCCCGGGCCGGTATTATTACCGCGACGCCCGCATCAAGCGGCTGGACGGAGTTTGAGCTGACCCACGGGAACGGTACCGTTCAGATCACAGCTCTCAAGGGCGATCTTCAAATCAGCGATGGCTCGCAGACCACAACTCTTCCTCAAGGTCAGCAAACGACACAGAAGGATTCGGAACAATCGCAGAACAAAGAGGAGACCCCGGTTCCAGCGGCTAAGAAAAACAGAAAGGGCGTCATCATTCTGGCCGTTGCTGGCGGTGCCGCCGCCGTGGCAATTGTTGCTGTAGTAGCTTCGTCCTTAGCGAGTGCGGGCACTCCCCGGTCCATCAGTCCAATCACACCGTAGCTTTGCCCGGCTGAGTCCTGTGGATTCGCCGCCACAACGAGAATGGCAAAGGCGAAGGAGATTAGTTTTAGGGACCTTCTTCCACGCTGGCGCTGCCATCGTCATGCCATTCATTAGAAAATATCGTGAGGAAGTGCTCTAAGAAATCTCGCGAAACCCTCGGGACGTTGTACAATCATCTGCACTTTATCGCGTGTCCCCCGGATGTTCTGCGGTTAAGCCCGCCTCCTGCGCGAAATCTCGGTTTGCACGGAGTGGTGAATGGAGCCTGACAATCTTCGGACGTTGATGCCTCGCAAGGATGAACTGCAGGCCGTGCGTCCTATTGACGGCGGCGGTTTCCCGGCGGGGTACAACCTGCCCGTCAGCCACGTTCCCAGTCTGTGGGATTATTGGCCGATAGTCCTCCGCCACAAGTGGACGATCTTGTCCGCAATGCTCGTCGCGGTGGTGCTCGGTGCAGTGGTTTCTTTTTCCGCGACGCCGATTTACGAAGCAGTCGGACGCGTCGTCATCAATCGCGAAGGGGCCGACACTGCCGGACTGAAGAGTTCCGACGCCGGTGGAAGCGATTCCTACGACGATTACATGGTCGCGATGGATACGCAGACTCACGTTCTGCAAAGTGACGCGATTGCAAAACTTGTAATTCGTAAGTTGAATATGGATTCCGATCCTGCGTTTGCCGGCAAAGGCGCTGTAGCGGCAATCAGTTCTTCGACCGCTTCACCGGCGCAGAGCCGGTATATTGAGCCGCACCGCGAAGCTGGACTGGTGGCAAAGTTCCACGGATCGTTGCAGATCAACTCGATTCCGCGAACGCGTTTGTTGGAGATTCGCTTCTCCAGTTCCGATCCCGCTCTCGCGGCCAAAGCGGTCAACACGCTGATCGACACTTACATCGAACAGAACTACAAAACGCATTTGGACGCGACGACGCGCACCTCCGATTGGCTGACACAGCAACTCTCGGAACTGCAGATGAGAGTGGAGGAGTCGCAGGAGAAGCTAGTTCGCTATCAAAAAGAGCACGGGATTCTGGGGATCGATGAGAAGGAAAATATCATCACCTCCAAGCTCGACGAACTCAACAAAGAGTTGACGTCCGCGGAAGGCGACCGCATGCAGAAGGAATCGGTTTATCGATTAGCCAGTTCCGGCGACCCGGACTTGCTGTCCAATGTCGACCCCACCAGTCCGTTGGTCAAGCTGCGAGGCCAGGAAGAGGACTTGCATCGCCAACTGGCGCAGGCTAGCGTTCACTTTCAGCCAACCTATCCCAAGGTAGAGGAACTCAACAAGCAGATGACCGCCGTGCAGGCGGACATTCAAATCGAGACGACTCGCCTGACTGCCAAATACGAGAAGGACTACCTGGCTGCTCTGGGGCGCGAAAAGCTTCTGCGAGCCTCCCTGGAAAATCAAAAAACCGAAGAGAACCGGTTGAATGAGAGTGCGATCGAATACAGCCTGCTGAAGCGAGATGTCGAGAGTAATCGGCAGCTCTATGAAGGCTTACTGCAAAAGCTGAAAGAAGCGGGTGTCATGACTGGGTTGCGGTCGAGCAACGTGCGCATTGTTGATCCGGCATCCGCTCCAACTGGGCCTTCGTCGCCCAACATTCCCCGGAACCTTTTCATGTCGCTTATGTTGGGTTTAGCTGGAGGTCTATCGCTCGCGTTTGTTTTGGAATCGCGCGACACTACGGTGCATTCTTTGGAACAAGTTCGGATGATTACGGCGCTGCCATCGCTGGCGGTGATTCCATTGTCGTCGAACCCCAGCCGGTCATTGCCTGCGGCCAAGCGCCTTCCGCGCTCGGCGGCTGCGATGGCATCGGCGATACGGCCGAAATCGGAGATTGCCGAAGCCTACCGTGCTTTACGGACATCCATTTTGCTTTCTAGAACCGGTAAGTCGGCGAAAATCTTAATGGTAACGAGCGCGTTGCCGCAGGAAGGCAAGACTACGACCAGCGTAAATCTCGCTATTGTGCTGGCGCAACATGGTTCGCGCGTGCTGCTGATTGAAGGCGACATGCGGCGCAGCGGCATCTCTCAGATACTTCACCTCAAGTCTGAAATCGGACTCAGCACTGTGTTGGGGCAGAACACCGTGGCCAATACGGCGATCCTCTCCGTTGCGGATGTGCCGAATCTCTGGGTGCTGCCTGCGGGACCGGTCGCACTGCACCCTTCCGAGATGCTGGCTTCGTCGCGCATGCGAGATCTGATCCGCGGACTGGAACCGCAATTCGATCACATCATCATCGATACACCGCCGGTGTTAAGCGTCACGGACGCTGCACTGATGTCCGCATTGGCCGATTCCACGCTCCTTGTGATACGCGCCGGTATGACGAGCCGAGCCGCGCTGCGTCGTGTCCACGATGTGCTCTCGCACGTCGATGCCCGCATTATGGGTGTGATTCTCAATGCGGCGGACTTCACCGAACCGGATATGTATTACTACGGCAGCCGGTACGGCAGTTACTACAACGACTCTGAGCCGGTCGAGACCGCCCAGCGGAACTAGCCGTGACACCACCGTTACGCCCCATCATCAGAAATGTTTCATTGGTTCTGATATGTGTGGGGATCGTATGGATCTACATCGCTAGGGTGGTACGAGTCTATCTCGCGCAACGATCTGCGAGTTCCTCGCAAATAGAAGGCGCGGAGCATGCAATCCGCCTGGCGCCCGGCAATGCGGAATTCCACGAATTGCTTGGGCTGCAACTTTCCGCCTCTGATCAGGATTACGATCGCGCGGCCACAAGCCTCCGCAATGCTGTCGCGCTGAATCCGAACCGGGCGCGGTATTGGCTCGATTTGGCGTCGGTATACCAGGTCACAGACAATATTGAGAAACAGAATGATGCGGTGAAGTCAGCTCTCGGCGCGGAACCGAACGATCCGGAAGTGGCGGCGGAAGCAGGATTGTTTTTTTTGGTCGCCGGAGATGCAAATCGTGCTCTGCCTTTGTTCCATCTCGCGCTCGCGCAGAATCCAGACGCCGCAACTAGTATCCTGCCGGCATGTTGGCGTGAAATGCGAGACGCCAGTTTAATTCTTGCCAAGGTAATTCCGGACAATCCTGAACTTCAGCTACAGTTCCTGGCACTGCTGACTCAGCAGAAAGAACCGGCAGCCGCGCAGCAGGTTTGGCAGTACTTGATGGCCTCGCATAGGCCATTCCAGCCACAGCTCAGTTTTTTTTATTTTGATTACCTTCTAAATAATCGCGATGTCGCAGGATTCGCGAAGGATTGGCGCGAGCTTGCGGGCGTCACGCCCAATTTGCAGGCTTATCTGCCCAATGACAATTTAATGGTGAATGGTAGCTTTGAGCAGCCGCTCTTGAACTCGGGTTTTGATTGGCGCCGCGAAGCCATCAATCACATTTCCGCCGGCATCGATGCCAGCGTGGCGCACTCCGGAACGCATTCGCTGTCTTTGTCCTACGACGGCAATTCCGCCTACGATGCCGGCTGGAAACAGTTTGTTCCCGTTAAACCAAACTCCGAATACGAATTCAGCGTTTGGATCAAGAGCGAAAATGTGACCAGTTCGAGCGGGCCGAGAGTGGCGATTGCCGATGCCTACAGCGGAACGAATCTAGCCCTCACCGATGACGTGCTCGACACACATCCGTGGCAGGAGATGAAAACAACCTTGCATGTGCCTGCCAACACGGAGTTGATTGCGGTAAAAATTGTCAGGACTCCGGCTGAGCCGAGAATCCAGGGTCAAGTATGGATCGACGACCTTCGTCTGGTGAAGAGATAATAAATGCCGCGCGGACAAGTCATCGAGGGTCCGGCTCCGGTGATGAGGAAAGTAGGCGTTCGTCCCCGGCTTGCCCGAGGTTTACGAATTTCCTTATTTGTGGCGCTATGCACAGTTCTGATGTTCGGGCCGCTGGCTCTTGGCATTGTTCAGGACTGGTCGATTGCGCTGTTTGAAGCAGCATCAGCCCTGACTTTATTGCTATGGATGGCATGGCAGCTTGCCGTTGGCGAAATAAGACTTCGATGGAATCCGCTGTTTGCGCCCATGCTTGCTTTTATTGCCTTGGTGCTCGCGCAGATTGCGTTTCGTCGTTCCGCCTACTTGTACGATTCCCTTTCCGAACTGTGGCTCTACTTTGCCTATGGAATCCTAGCGTTTGTCGCAGTGCAGATTTTTTGTTCTGACGACCGCTTCCTTGTCTACTTCGCGAGGAGCGTTGCTTTGTTCGGAGCAGTGTATGCGGTGTTCGCCGTGTTGCAGGGATTCACTTCGGACAACAAGATTTATTGGTTGATAAAGCCGCGAGCCGGAAGTGTGTATGGAAGCTATGTAAATCACAATCACTATGCCGGACTAATCGAGTTGCTGCTTCCCTTCGCCTTGGTGCTGGCCTTTAGTGGCTCGGTTCGTGGAGCGAAAAGACTCCTGCTCGGATTTGCGGCCACGCTGATGGCCGCTTCGGTGTTCTTGTCCGGATCACGCGGGGGCATGTTTGCGATCGTGGTGGAAACGGCGTTCCTGGCAATCGTTTGGATGCGCCAATTTTCCCCAAAGAAATCTGCGGTCGTCTTTGTGTCATTCTTCCTGGTCACCGCGCTGTTTTTGGCATGGATCGCGCCGCAGCAAGTTGGCAGCCGCATAACTAACCTCCATGATCCCGCACGATGGCTGATCCACCGCGATTCCGCTCGCATGTTTGCCGCGCATCCTTTCCTGGGCAGCGGCTTCGGAACTTTCGCCACGGTGTTCCCGCACTATCGTGCGTTCTACGACGGCTTCTTTATCAATCACGCGCACGACGACTACCTGGAACTCCTGCTCGATACCGGCCTGGTGGGGTTCACAATCGCTGCATGGTTCGTGATCGTGTTGTATCGCGAAGGGCTTCGCAACCTTCGCACAGCAAAGACTTCCGCTTCGGCGCTAATAAATACAGCAGCCCTGGCCGGGTGCACGGGGCTGCTGGCGCATGGTTTCACGGACTTTAATCTGCACATCCCAGCAAATGCCGCGTTATTTTACGTATTGTCCGCTGTTGCTGCCGTTCCCGTTAATAGGAGTACGAACAATTCCAACAGCTATAAGGCGAAAATTGATTACTCTGCGAATTATTTACGGTGATCATTCCATCCGCGTTTTGCTGGATGATGGCTGCTCCCCTCCATCCTTGCATCGCACTGCCCGCGTTGAATGAAAAAGAGTTGATATTTGTGTAGAGCTGAAAGGCAAACGCGGTTGTGTGGTAGAGCTGATAAACCGATCCGGCCGGAATGATTGCCGGCTTCTCCAGTTCGAGTTCATTGGCAGAAATGAATCTGCGGATCAGTAACGCTGCGCCATTTACGTACAGCGTGCGGTTCGTCCACGCCGGAGTCCAACTGCCTCCCGCGAGCATCACGAATCTGCCGGAACTATTGGCGCAATCGGAGGCATCCCTCCTACTTACGGCACAAATCTGACCAGTGTTGTATTCGCCCTGTCCGTCGACTACGGTGTTGTGCTCGGCCCGATCAACCCAGAATTCACTTCCGAAAATTGGTCCCACATTGATGGCGATGCTGGCGGAGTTCCAGGGATCGGATTGCCCCACATTTTCGACCCGGTTATACGCAATCGCCGCGCACCCGTAGCAATCAATGCCATCTTCCGGACTATTCCGAATCAAGTTACGCAAGACAGCCGCTCCCACAAGATTCCCCTGGACCTGCACGCCGCTGTCGCTGACCTGATTGTCGGCGATGAGAAGATTCGTGAGGGTGCCGGCGGTGACGGCCTTCGCTTGAATCGATCCGAATTGCACGACGTTGTGAGTGATGAGTACGTTGGACAAGGATGTAGTCGTCGTCACGTCGGCCGCTTGAACGCCAATGCTCCCATTTACTACCAGATTGCCGGTAATTTTGCTCTCGGTCGCCCAAAACGGCCAAACCTCGCCGCCGAGAACCGTATTTGCCTTCACAACGACTCTTGCCGGAGCCTCGGAGGCAACATTGGGTCCGACTTCGATGGCATTCCCACCCACAACTCCCCGACGAAAGGTTTGCAGGTCAAATACATTGTTGGCAATCAGAACATCGTTTGCCGTGTTCACGATGATTGAGAAAGCCGGATAGCGGCCAATCTCAGCGAAGAAATTGTCTTCAATGCGGATCTGCGGCGTGCTGGGAAGAATTGCCGTAGAACGATTAATTCCGATCGAACTGTCTCCGTACCCGTAACCGGTGGACTTTACGGCGAAGCGGCATGATTTGATCTGCGCTCCATTCACATCCATCAGATTCACCTGCCGGTCCGTATTCCCTTCGATTCGCACGCGCTTGAGCCGGAAGCCTGTTACCTGATTCATATAAACCGGGGCGTTATACGAGGAATTCATCGTGCCCGCCGCACCGGTTTGATCGTCGGTCACGATCGAAAGGTCGGAGAGTTCAATATTTGAATTGCCGTTCACGCGATCGGCATTGGCGAAGAGCGAGCAGATCGGATCGCCGGCGAGGCGCTTGTAGCGAAAAATGGTTTTGCCCATGCCGGCGCCGACAACCCGCACATGCGACGGAATTAGCAACCCAACTGTGAAGGGATCATTGCCATCAACTCCCTGATAGTTGGAAGTCCAATCCGAACATCCGGACGACAGAACAATCTGGCCTGCGGGAAGTTGCAGCGTGCCTCCGCCCGCCTTGCCCATGGCGTCGAGCTGCTGCTGCAGCTGAATCAGTTCTCCGCCGCCCATTGCTTCACCAAAACTCTGTTGCAGGGCTGATCCAAGAAACAAAATAATCGAGACGGCAATTATGAGCCTGAGCCCGTAGACTTTTACATCGCGCATAGTCCGCACCCCCATGACATCGGGAAGTGAAATCGGCAATCGCCGAAAATGACGTTTGCCGGTCTCGTCCCAGTGCGGATTATCAATTGGAAATTAGCGAATTCAGCCGCTGAGCCGGTACCTCTGTGTGGGTGTGCTTTCTGTTAAGGGACAGTTGCAAGATGGGAAATTCGCAAAACCATTGCATCCACGCGAAGACCGTTAGCTTGTGGCAGGATTAATTCGAAGGGAATGCAGCACAGATCAGCGCCAAATCACGGGCCGCCGTATCCTGAGAGAAATGTTGAACAGCCGCCGGGTTCTCAGGGACGTACCGGCGAAACACGCGGCCTGCGCTTCGCGAGTTGAGCCGATGCGCTGGCGGTCACACCCGCCGCCGTACAGGAATCGCCCGCCAGATTCACATAATCAGCGTTGAAGATGGAGTTCGGCGAAACCGTATTGCCCGTTCCGCTTCCCAGCAGCAGCCCCGCGCACACGTTGTTAATACTGTTTTTCGTGACCGTATTATTGTTACCGCTCGCGCTTCCGTTTGGCTCCCCACAACTGTCGTCGAGGTGAATACCGCCTTGGTTGCTGCCCATGACTGTATTGGACACCACAGTATTGTTGTTGCTGCAGACATCAATCCCATCGTAGGTGTCCGTATCTAACACCCGATTGGAAATGAGCGACGTCTGGTCCGCACTTCCGGCAGTTCCGCCACTGAAGATGACAATTCCCTGAGTGTTGCCGACCGTGTTGTTACTCAGGCTCAGGCCGCTGGAGGAATCCACGAGAATTCCCGTGGCGGAGAACGTAGCGCCGGTATAGATGTCATTCAACACTGAATTATTCAGGATCGTTCCTCTTGTGCCGCCTGTGATCTGAATACCATTCTGGGCGACGTAGGGGTCAGATCCCTGACCAATGACATCATTCGACGTGATCGTAACCGTGAGCGTGTTCCCATCGGCCGAGATTCCGTTTTTTTGATAAGCGTAAACGTTGCTGTTCTCGATGACTACAGCCGAAGATCCGCTGTAGCCGTAACCGCTCTGCGCGAAGATTCCCTCCCCGCTCTGGCACTCGCTTCCACTTCCCAGATTTTGATTTCTCGTCACAACATAATTAATGGTGCCCGAGGCGTTCTGGTAGTAGATACCCATAAAATCCAGCGTGCAGGAGAGCAAGTTGCCGCTGCCGTCCACCGCCAGACCGGCAATGTTGACGCCGGTGGCGTTCTGCACGAGGATCTGCGCACCGATCAAACTGCTCGACCCAAGTCCAGCGGCATTTTGAACAATGCCAACTGCTGGCGGCGTGACTACGGGGACGCGTCCCGTCTCCGACTGAACGCCGTTTAGCGCCAGCGTCTTGTTGATCACAACCTGCTCCGGATAATTTCCCGGACATACTCTTATGGTTGTCCCAGGCGCACTCGCGTTCACAGCGCTCTGAATGGTCGTATAGTGCGGAATCCCGGTCAGGCAGGTTCCGACCTGCACTGTCGCGGCAGCCATCGATTGCTGCACGGCAAGACCAGCAAACGCCAAAATCATTGCGCAGAACAGCACTCTTGCTAAGGCGATCGGGTGGGCCAAGGAAATCCTCCACTTTGACGAAGGCATCGCTTTCTCTGCTGCCTGTGTGCTTCGTGGCGAAATTGTCTCACGAGTCGAGCGGTTCCGGAAAAGCAATTCTCTTAAAACCATTGACTGGCAAGGGAACCAGGGCTACCATTGCCAGACTAATTTTGGCGGGAGCCAATCACATTAATGAACATTGCGCGCAGTGTTCTCTGCTGGATGATGGTCATTCTAGTGCCCGCCTCTCTCATGGCCGCCGATTCGGGAGCAGCCATGGCACGCCCCTACGGCCCGGCTTGGCTCAACGGCACTGGCGTGCAGCAGTCTTCCGCAATTTTTCCCGGCGATCTGGTGCAGACTAGTTCCAGTGCCGCGCTAAAAATCAGAGCTTCCGGATCCAGCGTGACCGTGCTTTCCGATTCACTGGTGAAGTTCGAAGGCGCTGCGGTTTCCGTTGAGCACGGAAGCGTGCAGATGATGACGTCGAAGGGCATGTTTGCCCGCGCCGGCATTATTACCGCGACTCCTGCATCGAGCGCCTGGACGGAATTCGAGTTGAACCATGCGGATGGCGCAGTTCGAATCGTTGCTCTTAAGGGCGATCTTCAAATTAGCGATGGTTCGCAGACTACGACTCTTCCCCAGGGTCAGCAGACCACGCAGAAAGATTCAACCGATACGCAAACCACGCCGGCTCAGCCCGGTGCGGTTCCTCCGGCTAAGAAGAAAAAGAAAAAGGCCGCGATCATTATTGCGGTTGCCGGCGGCGGCGCTGCCGCAGCGATCGCCGGCGCAGTCGCATTAGCTAGCGCCGGCACTCCTAGGACTATCAGTCCCATCACACCGTAAGTTCGTAGTCATCGCACTCAGCCCGCGCATTCAATGTCGGGCAAATCCAAACAGCGGAACTCACTGTGGAAGTGAGGGCTGTTGGCCCGCCCATAGAACAATCAGCAAGCGTCATTCTCGTACAGCAACGCTGGATGTTTATCAGCGTTTGTGCCGAGTAGCCTAGACCGGATGGCCAACTAGCGGAGCCTATTGGAACCAACACCAAGTGGAAACGCTGCGCAAATCGCTCAAAGAATGATGGTGGCCAGGGAGGGAGTTGAACCCCCGACGCCAGCCTTTTCAGGGCTGCGCTCTACCACCTGAGCTACCTGGCCACATTCCGCAACCTGCTCACGCTTCGCTGGCGCGAAACGCCGTTCACTTCACGCCGATTGTGTGCGGAACTCGCAGACAAAAACAAACACTAATGGAGGAGCCTGCGGAACGACATTGATTATAGCAACCGCCACGCGATTCGCTCAATCCGCAGACCCTTTACGGCGTGGAGCGAAAGAGATTGCTGCGGGAACACCTGGCACTGTCGGCAAAAAAGCGAGACCCATCAGGGGTCTCGCTTTTTCTCCAAAAGCTCGTAGCTAATCGCGAGTGCAGGCCTGCGATTACTTTCCCCCCGCCGTCCCATGCTGTCCCAGCCATGAAGCCAATTGGGGTTCCTGCTGCGTCTTGAGATCGACGCAGTTGTTAATACGCTCGATCGACTGCTTATAAGTACGCTCCGCGGCTTCGACCTTGTGGGCCGCGAAGAAATCCGTCACTTGATCGCGCATATTTGAGCTGCAAAATACACTGGTTGCGCCCACGACCTGCGCACTGGCAAAAGGTCCACCTGCCTTCTGCACTGCGTCCCAGTGCGACTGAATGAAATCCCAGGCCACTTTTTCGCCCGCCGGATTTCCCAGAACGCTGGTGATCAAGCCCAGCGCATCCTGCGAACGCACGTCTGGGGAGATGGCATAGTCGAGCGTGCGTTGCAGCAGTTTCGAATCGCTGAATTCAGCCAAAGTGAAGAGACGCATGTAGTATTCTTCCGGCGACTTGGGATTCTTCAAACCCGCCGCCAGACGGTCATAGAACGCCGCATCTCCGTTCAAAGCCGCGACACGAAACGCGCTTCCAGCGAGTTGCCGGTCGACCGATGCGGGATCGTCCAGCGCTTTGTCTGCGATCTGGCGAGCTGCCGCCAGCGCTTCGGGATCGCGCGCGTCGTTCCCGAGTGCGTTGAGCAGTCCTGAGCGCATCTCTTTCATTTCATCGCTGTCGCCGGGCTTTGTTTCCCATCCCATTTCGTTCTTGAAGGGAGCCAGATACCCGCGCAGCCACGCGCGATAAGTATCGCGATCGCTGTCATTGACCAGATACGTACCGATGTAATCCAGACGTGCGATGAGATCGTTCAAGACGGCGCGAGTACGATCGGCTTGCAGTCCCTGCGCCAAAGCCAGATAGTCGCCGACCGGTTCCCGGCCAATCCGCACAGAAGCCCACACATCCGACTGCAGCGCGATACGCTCGCCCGGAGTGAGTTTGTTTTCCGCATCGGCGGCAAGGGCTCGTACTGCATCGGGTTGATAGCCGACGCGATAGTAGCCGGTGGCGCCCGCATTTCCCAGCGCCCAGGTCGAGCATCCGGGAATCGTAAATGTTTGCTCCTTCTTGGTGAGCAGTTCACACTTCTTGGATCCTTCGCCTGAACCCTTCAGACAAATGGGAATCTGCCACAGTTGATCGTTCGGAGCTTCAAACTTCGTCCGGTCGGAAAAATAACGCTGCTGGTCCAGCGTGACGCTGGTGGAATTTCCCGCACACTGCGACTTCAGATTGATGATGGGCACGCCCGCCTGTTTGACGAAGGTCGGCATGATCTGGTCGACCGGCTTTTTGGAAGTTTTCGCCTGGGCATCCCAGAAGTCGTCGGCGGTTGCATTGCCATACTGATGCTGCTTCAGATATGCGTTCACGCCCGCGCGGAAAGTATCCTCGCCTAAATACGCTTCCAGCATGTGCAGCACCGCGGCCGCTTTGCCATAAGCGATTCCATCGAACAATTCCTGAATTTGCGCCGGCGTTTCCGCAGCTTGGTGAATCGGACGTGTGTTCGCCAGTGAGTCTACATTCATAGTTCCGCTGGCGTCGCTCACGTCATCCAGTTCGAAATGCCACTCCGGCTTCCAGGCTTCGACCGGCTTGCTCGACATCCACGTAGCAAAGCCTTCGTTCAACCAGATATCGTCCCACCACTTCATTGTGACCAAATCGCCGAACCACTGATGCGCCATTTCATGAGCGATCACGGACGCGATGGTTTTCTTCAGTCCAACGGAGCCGTGCTGCTCGTCGATGAGCAGAATCACTTCGCGGAAGGTGATGCAGCCGGTATTTTCCATTGCCCCGGCGGAAAAATCAGGCAGACCGATCAGGTCGAGCTTGCCGTAGGGATACTTGATGCCAAAATATTTGTCGTAATAGCTGAGAATGTGTTCGGCCGATTCCAGCGCGAACTTTCCCATCTCTTTCTTGCCCGGCGTCCCCCAAACCCGGATTGGAATGCCGTCGGCGGAACCTTCAATGTATTCAAACTTTCCGATAACCAGCGCCGCCAGATATGAAGACATTCTGGGCGTCGGGGCGAAGCGCACCGTGTGCTTGTCGCCATTCGGAGTGTCAGACGTCTCTTTGCTGTTGGAAATCGCCACCATGTCTTTGTCAGCTACGGCAGTGATGTCGAAGGTCGCTTTGTAGTCGGGTTCGTCGAACGAGGGATAGGCGCGTCTCGCGTCGGTAGCCTCAAACTGCGTAGCGGCGTACTTGCGTCCCTGATCGTCTTTACCCAGATAGAAGCCGCGCATTTCGCTGTTAAGAATGCCAGAGTAAGTAATGTGAATGCTGGCAGGACCAGCCGCTAACGGCTTATCAACCGACAGCACAACCATCTCTTTATCTTTTTCGGGCGTGACCTTGGCTTTTTGTGTGGCCCCGCCGCTGGTGATGGAAACATCGTGGAAATCAATGTCCGCGGCGTTCAGCGTGATTTCCGACGTGGCCTTGAGCACTTTAATGGCGATCGTCTCCTCGCCTTCGAACGTGGCTTTCTCCAGATCGGGAGTGAAAGTGAGCTTGTAATTCTCCGGAGTCGCAGTCTCAGGCAGGCGTTGCGCGGCGGCAAAGGACAGCGCGGCCACAACAAACGTTATTACGGCAAGAATTCTCTTCATAGTTTTTCCTCGGTGTATCGAATAAACGGATCGGAACAAAGGTCGAATCGGATCGCTCTTTAATTCTTCAAATAAAGGCTGGCGGCCCCTATGTATTCCAAAAAAGAGTGCAGGGCCTTCCTCGATTGTATACGGTTGGCACGTTAAGAAAGTTCACTCGGGCGATGCAACCACGCCGTTTAGCACGGTCATCGCGCATCGATTCGCCCCAAACCAGTATGGAATCTCCCGGTAATCGTCCACTGCAAACACAGCTAAATCAGCATCTTTGCCGGGTTCAATCGTGCCCTTGGCTCCCGCTACGCCAAGCGCCCAGGCGCCATTCACCGTAGCCGCAGCAATAGCTTCCGCCGGAGACATCTTCATCTGCGTGCAGGCCAGCGACATTGCCATGGGCATGCTGATCGTCGGCGACGTGCCGGGATTGTAATCCGTCGCCAGCGCCACCGGAACGCCTGCATCAATAAGCCTTCGCGCCTGTGGATACTCTTTCAATCCCAGGAAATAATTCGCTCCCGGCACCAGCGTCGCGACCGTGTTTTGCTTGGCTAACTCCGCCACGTCATCGTCATGGACATGATCCATGTGATCGAACGACGCCGGGTGGAATCGCAAGAACGGCCCAAGCCTAGTCTCGGAAAGTTGGCCCATGTGCGCCCGAACGCCAAGCCCATGCTGCGCCGCAGTTTCGAAAATCTGCTCCGTCTCCGCTGCCGTAAATGCTCCCTTATCGCAAAACACGTCAACAAACCGCGCAAGCTTCCGCCTCGCGGCTGCGGGAATCATCTCCTTACAGACGGTCTCAACATAATTTTGTGAGCGCCCCTGAAATTCTTTTGGCACTACATGCGCACCTAGTAAAGTCGGGACGACCGTCCCTGGCCAATGTGAGGCAGCGAGGCGGATCGCCTCCAGCGACTTCAACTCGGATTCAACCGTCAGCCCGTAGCCTGATTTAGCCTCGACCGTCGTCGTTCCATACGCCGCCATATCGTCGAGCACGGCTAAGACTTTCGCTGCCAGCGCGCTCTTCCCTGTCTGCCGGACACCTTCGACGCTCGACCGAATGCCGCCGCCCGCCGCGGCAATCTGTTCGTAAGAAGCACCCTCGATGCGCTTCTCGAAATCCACCAGCCGCGGGCTAACGAAGACGGGATGGGTATGCGAATCCACGAAGCCCGGCAGCACAACTTTGCCCGCGCAGTCGATCTCGGTAATCTTGTTGCGGTTCTTCTTCAGCCAAGGATCGTGGAGAGCGTCCTTGGTATTGCCGACGGAAACAATCTTTCCTCCAACGCAAAGCACGGCAGCATTTTCGATGATGCCCAGTTCCCTGAGTTGGGTTTCGCGGCGAGGACCGGGATCTTCTGAACTAAGTGTGAGAAGCTGCCTGATGTTGGCCAGAAAAAGCGACTTGGGCCTCACTCGATTACCTCCAGCCATCAAGGTCCCCAGGCAGATTAAGATCCCACTGAAGATAGTGCCGTGCCGCGTCGTCCGCCCTTGAGAAAATACGTTCTGTGCTCTGCGCCAACTCGTAAGGTTGGATCGGATGAGCGCGCGCTGCGCGATACACGTAGCGATCAGGCCCTTGGCGCTCAATCGTGCCACCCTCGTGAACAGGCTGCCCCTCACGGTGCGGCTGGCATTCCCGAGGGAACCATTTGTGTTGTTGAATCAACTTTGTGAGATGCGGCAGGACTTCTGCAACCGTCAAGGGCGCGTGCGGCCATACTCCTCGCACGATGCGTTCCGGCATGTTTATGTGCCCGCCCGACAACAGAATAGTTAGGGTCTCTTCGTCCATTTCAATCTGGCTAAACGAATACCAACAACTACTTGCCCATTGGCACCCTCACGCCTCGCTCCTTCGCAAACTCCTTCGCCTCTTCATACCCCGCATCGGCATGCCGAATAATCCCCATCCCCGGATCGGTCGTCAGCACGCGCTCGATGCGCTTGGCCATCTCGTCCGTGCCGTCAGCTACCGTCACCTGGCCTGCGTGCAGTGAGTAGCCAATGCCCACGCCGCCGCCGTTGTGAATTGAAACCCACGACGCTCCCGCGGCCGTATTCAGCAATGCGTTGAGCAGCGGCCAATCGGCAACTGCATCCGACCCATCCTTCATGCTTTCCGTTTCACGAAACGGCGATGCCACCGAGCCGCAATCGAGGTGATCGCGGCCAATCACAATCGGCGCTTTGATTTTTCCTTTCTTCACCAGATCGTTTATTGCCAGTCCGAACTGCGCCCGCTCGCCGTATCCCAGCCAGCAGATTCGAGCCGGCAATCCCTGAAACTTGATGCGCTTGCGTGCCAGGTCGATCCAGCGGCGAAGAATGCGATTCTCAGGAAACAGCTCCAGTACCAGTTCGTCGGTCACATGAATGTCCGACGCTTCGCCCGACAGCGCAACCCAGCGGAACGGTCCGCGTCCTTCGCAAAACAGCGGACGAATATACGCCGGCACAAATCCCGGAAAATCGTAGGCATTCTTGACGCCGCGCTGAAACGCAAACGTGCGGATATTGTTTCCGTAATCGAACGTAACCGATCCCATCTTCTGCAACTGCAACATGCCTTCTACATGCCGCGCGATGGCGTCCAGCGATTTTTCCTGATACCCCCGCGGGTCGCTCTGCCGTAGCTCCAGAGCCTCGTCGAACGACATGCCGTTGGGAACGTACCCGTTCAGCGGATCGTGCGCGGAAGTCTGATCGGTCAAAATGTCGGGAACAACTCCGCGCGCCGCGAGTTCAGGGATCACGTCGGCGCAATTGCCTACCAGTCCCACCGAAACATTCTCTTTCTTGCGCACTGCATTCTTCAGGATGCGCAACGCCTCGTCGAGCGAGTTGACCATGAAATCGCAATATCCGGTCTTCAGCCGCTTCTTGATGCGCTCGGGATCGACGTCAATGCCCAGAAATGCCGCGTCGGTCATCGTCGCCGCCAGAGGCTGCGCGCCGCCCATCCCGCCCATGCCGCCACTCACAATTAGCTTGCCCGCAAGGTCGCCGCCGAAATGTTTTTCTCCCGCCGCGGAAAACGTTTCGAACGTCCCCTGCACAATTCCCTGCGAACCGATGTAAATCCACGAGCCCGCCGTCATCTGCCCATACATCATCAGCCCGGCGCGTTCGAGTTCGTTGAACTTCTCCCAGTTCGACCAGTGACCGACAAGATTCGAGTTGGCGATGAGTACCCGCGGCGCGTGATCGTGTGTCTTAAACACGCCCACCGGCTTGCCTGACTGCACCAGCAGAGTCTCATCATCTTCGAGTTTCTTCAGCGTCGCGACAATAGCGTGATACGCCTCCCAACTGCGCGCCGCCCGGCCGGTGCCGCCGTAGACGACAAGATCCTTAGGGCGCTCGGCGACTTCCTCGTCCAGATTGTTCATCAACATGCGCATGGCAGCTTCCTGCTGCCAGCCTTTGCATGTGATCTGATTTCCGCGGGGCGCGCGAATGGGAGTGTAAGTGGACGACAAAATTTCCGTTTCTACGGGCATGAGTAGATGTTAATCGCTCTGCGCAGCAGAGTCCAAATGGCATGGAATGAGGAGTTGTTTTCTTAGTCTTGAGGTCTGAGGTCTGAGGTCTAACGACGAACGACTATCGCCAAACGAACAGTTTTACCAACTGCTGTAAGCCGTCCCGTCACTGGCTGTGGCGTTCGATGCGGACTTAACGTCGCTGATGCCCGGATCTTGCTGGTCGACCGCGAGCAAAACATCTTCCTGCACAACTTCCCAGTTCGTCGCTCCAGTCATGGGATCGGTGGGAATTGCCCGCAGGTAGCCGGCCTGCACAATGTCATCCAGGCTCTGCGGGGCCTTTTGTTTGTCGAGCGTGTATTGCGAAATCACATTGCGCAGCGTAAATAGATTCTGTCGCAGGACGGCCTCGCGCGAATGCACAATGGACTGGTTGTAAACCGGAACCGCCACCGCCATCAGGATCATGATAATGCTGATAACGATCATCAATTCGAGCAGCGTGAATCCCAGAGTTCGCTGACGGCCAGCTTTCCCGAGCATCCCGATTCCCGAACTACGCCCCGGTTTGTTCACGCCTTGCATTCTGTTTCCTTACAAATCTTTCTTTGTTCCTCGCCGTGATGTTTCTTTACCAGTCCTTATACTTCGTGCCGTCCAGTCCTTCGCCGAGGGATTTTGAGTACACATCGAAGACGCTCTGCCCACCCCAGGAATCGGAATCCGGATCGTCCTGCATCGAGCGCATGCCCCACTCGGTCGTTCCGGTCATCGGATCGGTCGGAATCTTTCGCAAAAAACGAACCTTCTTCCCTTGTACATCGACACCTTTGACTAAATCCTCCAGTGTCGGCGGATAATTCTGGCTGTCGACCTTAGTCTGAAATCCGCCGCGGTCGGCTGCATCTTTATAGCGGTCAATGGCGTCGCGCATCTCCCACAGATCGTGCCGCAGCTCTTTTTCCTTTTCCCGCTTAATCGTCACGCGGGCTAGCGGCAGCGCCATCGTGGTCAGAATGATCAGAATCATCGTGGCCACGATCAACTCAAGCAGGGTGAAGCCGCGTTGCAGCCGGGTGCCCGGCCCACGAGCATGCGTAGAAATATTCATCTCCGGATCTTTGCCGCTCGACACAGCCACATCCCTATTGGACCGTTACCGACGCCTGCGCTCCGTTCACGGTGATGGATTGCAGGCTCGGATCACGCGCGCCTCCGCGAGTGATCGTTAGAGGAGTTTGTCCGCTGGTCTTCGCCTGAAAAGTCATGGTGACCACCGCGCCCTGGCCGGAGACTCCGCCTGCTCCCGGCGGCCGTGTGGCCGTGATCTGTAATGTCCCGGTGGCTTCGTCTTCGCGATGAACGAGCGCAACAGCCTGCCCATCCTGCGAGAGGAACCCTCCATTCGAGACATTCACCAACTGCAAGCGAGCGGGATCATAATTCATCTGCACCGGCACCGAATAGACATTCTGCGCGCCGGAAATCAGCAGGTTGACGACGAACGTGTTGCCCTTGGTCGCTGTCACGGTGGCCGGGTCGAAAAGGAAACTCGCTCCTGCACCGTTGCTCGCTCCCGGACCGCTTGGAGGAGACGTAGAACCCGGAGGAGCTATCGCCGGACTCTGATTTGTCGGGCCCTGATTGGCGGGCAAATTTACCGGTGCCGCGCCAGGATTCGCAGGAACTGGAGCTGTCGTCTGCGGAACTGCCGCCGCTTTATTTACATGCCGCAGCGCAATCGTAGTCGACGTTCCGATATCGATCGCCCGCTGGTTGATCTCATTCACGTCGGTAGAACGAATAATGTGCGGAACAATTGCAAAAATAACTTCATTTTCCGAATGGTCCTGCTGCGTCTGCCCAAACAAATATCGCAAGATTGGAATCTGCGCCAGGCCGGGAATGCCGCTCAGTGATTTGGTCTGCTGATCTTCCATCATGCCGCCCAGCAGGTTAGCCTCTCCGTCTTTCAAACGAATCTCGTGCTCAATTTTGCGCTGGCCAATGATGGGCTGGCTGATGCCGCCGATGCTCGACTGGCCGGTCACGGAAGAGATGTCCATGACGATCTTGAGCGTGACTTCCCTGCCCGCATGTACATGCGGCGTGATGTCGATATTCACACCCACATCCAGATACTGGAACTGCGTATTTACCAGCGGGTTAATACCCACGCCGCCAATACCAGGCTGAAACGATCCAGTGGCAACCGGCACGCGGTCGCCGATTTTTAGCGACGCCTTCTGGCCGTCCAACGCGCGAATCTGAGGATTCTGAATCAGCTTGGTGTCGCTATCACTCATCACCGCCGAAAGATTGGCCGAGGGAATCGTGACCTGGAAATCGGTGGCGTTCAGATTTCCCAGAGTATTCAGACTAAGACCGGTGCCCGAAGTAGTCGAAGTCGTTGTGGTGCCGGTAGTCGTAGTCGGAGTCGTAGTATTGATGTTGCTCTGCAAAGTCACGGTCGCGCTGGTTGGCGGGCTCAGCCCCAGCGTGCGCGACTTGTCTTTGCTCACCTGCATCACCGCGATATCGATGATCACTTCCGGGCGCGCCTTATCCAGATCATCCACCAGCTTTTCCGCCAGGGCAATCTGATCGGGCGTTCCCCGCACTACTACCGCATTCTGCGAAAGCAGCTGCTGCACGCGCTGCACATCCAGCACCGAACGGATGGCGTTCACCACATCCTGCAATTCAGTCGGCTGCGAAAGATTCTGCAAATAGAAAGTCTTGAGGACGCTTTGTTCCAGCTCTTTCCGCTTGGCGGGATTATCCTGCGCAATAAAAATTGTGTTCTGCGTCACCGGACGCCAAAACGTCTTCGACTCCAGCGCCGTAATCTCAAGCGCCTCTTCCAGCGTGACACCGTTCAACTCCACTTTGATCCGGCGCGAGGTGTAGTCCGGATCGAACAGCACGTTGACCCCAGCCAGTTGGCCGACCGTCTGATAAATGACTTTGGAATCTTCGGTAAGCTTTACCGTGATGGGAGTATTCGAGATCGGAGCCAGTTCCACCGGCCCGGCAGCTTCCTTAATTCTCCGCTCCAGCGAGTTGGGCGGACCGGCGGCCTGCGGCGGCGGGTTCTTCATGTCGTTCATCTGTTGCAGCGTCTTTTTCAATTCCTGCTGCGCAATGAACAAGGAAGGATCGATAGCTATCGCCTTCTGAAACAGGGCAATCGCGTCGTCCAGCTTACCGTCTTCCCGCAGGACTTGCCCGCGATGCACCATCGACGCAGCCGCCTCGAATCGCGTCCGCTCAAACGACGCACGGTAGCGCAAATCCTTGGGCTTAAGATCGTAGGCCTGTTTGAAAAATTCGTAGGCGGCTTCGTAGTTCTGGCGAGCCTCGGCGTCCTGGCCCTTCGTGAAGAAGCCTTTCGCTTTGTCGGCGGCGGTTGCGACCGTTACCACGGCCACTACGAGCAGCAATATCCCTGGGCGCAACAGGCGTCTCATTCGTTAATCCTCATTGAGAGTCCTCACCGTGCAAGCGGCTTCCGCGCAGACCATAAATGCAGACCATAATAAGGTCCACCCGATCTGTGGGATCCGCTTCGACACATGAAAAAGCTGGGTGATGCCGCGATTATAGCATCGCCTTTCATCGACTCCGATGTCCTTGTACCCAAGGCAGTTACCTTTGGTCTTAGTCCCTGCGGGGGAGGACTGGCTCCCGGCTTCCGCGGTCTGGCTTCCGGCCTCAATCCGCTATCATCCTGAGCGAAGCGAAGGACCTATGTACTCGCTTGCGCCACCACAGCCCTAACCGAGAACAGAAAGCCGGAAGCCACCTCGCGCCCATCGCTGCTAAGATTAAATCCGACCCAACCCCATGCCGCGCCAATCCAGCCACCAAACCAAGCCCAACACGGAAAAATCTCCCCGTCGCGAACCCACCGCCGCCGGCAACCGGGACGCCGCCGTTAATAGGATCGCTTCCCATAACTACTTCTTGCTGGAAAAATTTGAGTGCGGCATAGTCCTTACCGGAACCGAGGTCAAATCGGTCCGCAGCGGCCTGGCCAACCTGAAAGATTCCTACGGCCTGATCAAAGACGGAGAACTCTGGCTGCTCAATGCCCACATCGGCCCCTACGAGCATGGCAACATCCACAACCACGCCCCCCTCCGCACCCGAAAGTTGCTCATGCACGCCGAAGAAATCCGTAAACTGATCGGCAAAACGCAACAAAAAGGCCTCACCCTGATCCCCACGCGAATGTACTTCAAGAACGGCAAAGTAAAAGTCGAGCTAGCCCTGGCCAAAGGCAAGCAGCTCTGGGATAAACGGGAGACGGAACGGCGCAGGACGGCAGACAAAGAAGCGCGGGAGGCCGTCGCGAGGAGTCGGAAAGCGTAAGCAGCAAAAAGTTGGATGAAATCCGCCCTTCCAGGTCTCGGACTCTAAACCGGAAGTAGATGATCTCGCGTATGATAGTACCCCGCTGGGTTGATGCAATGGCAAATCTCGAACATGTAGCCGAGCTAAAAAAGGGAGCAGAAGCTTGGAACACATGGCGAACTCAGCATCCAAAAATCACTCCAGATTTCAGTGGGGCGACGCTTGTCGGAGCCAGTCTTAGCTCGGCAATCCTCAGCTACGCAAACTTGCGCGGCGCTGATCTTTCCAACGCTAACCTGCTAGGGGCCCACTTAAACGGAGCAGCCCTAGGCAAAGCAAACCTGAGCCATGCGAACCTCGCAATGACCAACCTTTGGCGAGCTGGGTTAGCCGAGGCAATGGTACTCGAGGCTGACCTCACTAATGCCAAAGTGTGTATGGCGAATTTGTGCGGAGCGAGATTCTGCAATACGAATTTCTGGACGGCAAGTCTTTCGCGGAGCGCCCTTGCCGATGCGGATCTTACGGGCGCAAACCTCGCCTTCGTCGACCTGAGCTATTCAGACTTGGCTCGTACCAACATCGACGCGGCAAGGATCAGGGGAACAATTTTCGGATGTAACGACCTCAGCGAGGTAACTGGCCTTGAAACAGTTCGCCACGAGGGACCATCCACCGTTGGCATCGACACGATCTATCTCTCGAAAGGCAAGATACCCGAAGTCTTCCTGCGCGG
Organism: Candidatus Sulfotelmatobacter sp.; assembly: GCA_036513255.1. Taxonomy (GTDB): domain Bacteria; phylum Acidobacteriota; class Terriglobia; order Terriglobales; family Acidobacteriaceae; genus Sulfotelmatobacter. The sequence goes on from DATBZH010000095.1 coordinate 219,686, forward strand.
CTGCGGCGTCCCGGATGAATTCGTCGCATATGCAAAGTCTCTCGTCACGAATCCCATCGAGTTCTACTCCTGCTTCATAAGCTATTCCACCCAAGACCAAGCCTTTGCCGACCGCCTCTATGCCGACTTGCAGAACAAAGGCGTGCGCTGCTGGTTTGCCCCCGAGGATCTGAAGATCGGCGACCGATTCCAAGAGCGCATCGAAGAATCAATACGAATTTATGACAAGCTACTCGTGCTGCTGTCCGAAAGATCAGTCAACAGCTCGTGGGTCGAACGGGAGGTGCAGGCCGCATTTGAAAAAGAGCAAAGGCAAGGAACAGCCGCTCTGTTTCCAGTGCGAATCGACGACGCAGTAATGGATTGCCCACGCGCCTGGGCTGCCGACATCCGCCGAACGCGCCACATCGGCGACTTCCGCAAGTGGAAAGACCACGACTCGTTTCAAAAGTCGCTCAACCGCCTCCTCCGCGATCTGAAATCGCAAGACCCCAGTCCTAAATGACTAGCGCTTCGCTTGTCCCGCACACGGGCCGGCGTATGATGATCGGCCAGGAGGTGGCCGCGTAATGGCAAATCCCGCACATCTGGCAAAGCTAAGAGAAGGAGTGAAAGCCTGGAACGAATTCCAGTTTGACCGCGCGGGAGAGTTCTGGAAGACGACCGCGGTGAGTTATCGCGGCCCTCGAGATCAGGATTATATGCTCCGCTCGGCGGACCTCAGCGGCGCGGACCTTAGGAACATGAACCTTAGAACGGCGTTGCTCATGCATGTGGATCTGAGCAGGGCAAACCTAGCTGGGGCAGACATTGTCGGAGGGCATCTCGAAATTGCGGATCTCACCGGTGCGATCCTCAGCGAAGCCAACCTCAGTGGAGCAGACCTAAGCGGTGAGGCAAACCTTGCAGAAGCAGACCTTGGTGGCGCGGACCTAACCGACGCAAATCTCACGGACGCTGAACTCACGGGGTCAAACTTCACCGACGCTCGAATCGGCGGCACAATCTTTGGCCGGAATGACCTCAGCAGCGTTAAGGGACTGGAAACGGTCGACCATGTTGGCCCATCGGTAATCGGTATCGATACGATTTTTCAGTCCAAGGGCGATATCCCCGAATCTTTCCTGCGCGGTTGCGGCGTCCCCGACGAATTCATAACCTATGCAAGATCGTTCGTCACTAATCCCATCCAGTTCTACTCTTGCTTCATCAGCTACTCCACCAAAGACCAAGCATTCGCCGACCGTCTCTACGCCGACTTGCAGAACAAAGGCGTGCGCTGCTGGTTTGCTCCGCACGACATCCAAGGCGGCAGGAAAATCCACGAGCAGATCGACGAAGCCATCCGCCTGCACGACAAGCTGCTGCTGATCCTGTCGTCGCACAGCATGGACAGCGAGTGGGTAAAGACGGAAATCGCCAAGGCCCGCAAGCGCGAGCTGCGCGATCAGCGCCGAGTCCTGTTCCCCATCCGCTTGGCGCCGTTCGAAACCCTGCGCGACTGGGAGTGCTTCGACGCCGACACCGGCAAAGATTCCGCCCGCGAAATCCGCGAATACTTCATCCCCGACTTCAGCAACTGGAAAAACCACGACTCCTACCAGGAAGCCTTCCAAAGCCTGATCCGCGACCTGAAAGCCTCCGACGCCAAACCGAAATAGCGGCGATCCCGATCTAATTTTGTATAATTACACATTTGTAATTACAATTGGAAAGTGGAAAATTTGCGCTTCGAGTGGGACGAGGCAAAGAATCTCTCCAACTTGCGCAAACACGGCACTAGCTTTGAAGAAGCGAGCACGGTGTTCCTCGATCCATTCTTCATATCGGTCCAGGATTGCGTCGAAGATGGCGAACTCCGTTGGCTGACTCTGGGCACAGTCGAGAGCTTGCTCCTCCTCGCGGTCGCTCACACCATCAGAGAAGAACACGATCACGGCAGATCAGTCGAGATTATTCGCATCATCTCAACTCGACGCGCCACGCGGAAAGAGAGGCGACGCTATGAAGACGAAAATGGTTAGCTACACACCAGAGACTCTACCGGCCCTGACGAAGAAGCAACGGACCAGATTGAAAGCGCTGGCGACTCGTCCCGACAGGGAGATCGACACCAGCGATATTCCGGAAATGACGGAGGAACAATGGAAGAATGCCCGGCGAGGGCAGTTCTACCGCCCGCGCAAGCGCCAGATCACCGCTCGCGTTGACGCCGATGTATTGGATTGGCTGAAGCAGCAAGGCAAGGGCTACCAATCCCGGATCAATGCGATCCTGCGGCGCGAAATGCTGACCTCGGCAAAGTCGGCCAAGTAATTCACCCCACGTCAGTTTTTGGTTCCTGTTTTCCTCCGCGTCTCCGTGTCTCCGCGGTGGACGTTGCTTCATCCTTGACTTCACTTTCCGCGCGGTCTCGGCCACTTCGCCACCACCACCGTCGAAATCCCGCCCCGCGGCCGGAAATCCCCTTTCACCTCCGCCCACACCGGTTTGGCCCACTTCACCACATCTTCCAGCACTTGGTTAACGATGTTCTCCTGAAAAATTCCCAGGTTCCGATAAGACTGCAAGTATTCCTTCAGCGATTTCAGTTCTAAACATTTCTTGTCCGGCATGTAACGGATGGTGAGCACGCCAAAATCCGGCAGCCCCGTTTTCGGGCACACCGACGTAAACTCCGGATCGTCCACGATAATCTCGTACCCCGGAAACTGGTTCGGCCAGGTCTCAATCTCGGGGAATTTCGCGTCAAGACCTGCCGCCGCATGTTCCGGGGTGTACTTAATTTGCTTGGCCATGGAGTGATTTTAGCCTCTGCGCCGATTCATCGGTGCCAGCATCTAATTAAGCATAAACCGGGGGCGGTTAGCACTTGCGGACACCGCAACAGTGCTAAATTATTACTTGCAGTTGTGCCTGCCGCAGCCTGAATAGAAGCACTTTGGCATCGAATCACAATTCGAACGGATCGTCACGCGCCGGGACGCGAAAAAAGGGCTGGACCGTTGCCGCCTCAACCGCCGTCGCCGCAGCCGTAATTATTCCTATGTTGTCGCGCCATCCTGCATTGTCAATCCACGCGGCACAAGTCGAGCGCGGTTCCATCCGCAGCCTGATTTCCACCAACGGCAAGGTCGAGCCGGTCGAAAATTTTGAAGCTCACGCGCCCATCGCCACTACCATCAAGCGGCTGCTGGTGAAGGAAGGCGATCACGTACGGAAAGGCCAACTGCTTCTCCAACTCGATGACTCCGACGTTCGCTCGCAAGCCGCCCGTGCCCAGGCGCAACTGACCGCCGCTCAGACCGACCAATCCGAAATCAAGACGGGCGGCACGCACGAAGAGACTTTGACTCTGGACGCCCAACTCGCCAAAGCCCGCAACGAACGCGACGCCGCCCAGCGCAACCTCGACGCTTTCCGCCGTTTGCAGCAACAGGGAGCGGCCTCGCCCGGCGAAGTCCGCCAGGCCGACGACACGCTTCAGCGCGCCCAAGCGGATCTGAATCTGCTGCAACAAAAACAGCACGAGCGCTACGCGGCATCCGAAATTGCCAAAGTCGGCGCGCAGGCCACCGCCGCCGAAGCCACGTATTCCGCGGCTAAGGATACTCTTAGCAAATCCCAAGTGCGCGCTCCCTTCGCCGGAATCGTCTATTCTCTGCCCGTGAAGCAGGGCGCGTATGTACAGCCCGGTGATCTTTTATTGCAGGAAGCCGATCTATCTCATGTGCTGGTGCGGGTGTTCGTCGACGAGCCGGACGTGGGCCGTTTGTCTAGAGGACAACTCACCGAGATCACGTGGGATGCCGTCCCCGGCCGCACCTGGATCGGAGCCGTGAATGCGATCCCTGCGACCGTGAAACTTCACGGCGCAAGGAATGTGGGAGAAGCCACGTGCGCCGTCGATAATCACGATTTGAAACTGCTGCCGAACGTGAATGTAAATGTGGCCATCATCACCGCCGAGCACAGCAACGTGCTCACCTTGCAGCGCGATGCCATCCGCATTGACGATTCCAAACCCTACGTTTATCAGGTCCTCGACGGCCACCTGAAACGGCAGGATGTATCCATCTCTCTGCAAAATCTGACTCAGGTGGAAATTTCTTCTGGGCTTCCCGCGAACGCGGTGGTAGCGCTGAACGCCGAAGGCTCCAAGCCCCTCACAGACGGCGCGCGGGTCAGGGTGGCGCCGTAATCATGATGGACCTTTTCCCAGGTTCGTCTTTGATGAGTTTCACTTTGAAAGGACGCTGCTTCCAGCCACGCCGCAAGCAGCCCAATAGAAACGGCGGCTTTGGCCGCCGAGTCGGCATTCAGCGCGAGATCATTTCTTTGGCGTCTTTAGCCACGCTGCTTTTTGCCCTCTGCCTCCCAGCCAGCGCCACGGCCCAATCCGCCAAGGATCTACTCGTCGCCGGCCGCGTCGATGAAGCCATCTCCATCTTGCAGCAACAAACCGTCCAGTCGCCGTCGGCCGTTCGTGAAGCGGAAGACCGCAACCTGCTCTGCCGCGCCTACTTCATGATCGAAGACTGGGATCACGGAATTCACGAATGTGAACGCGCCGTCGCTCTTGCACCCAATAACAGTTACTACCATCTCTGGTTGGGCCGCGTATATGGAGAAAAGGCGGAGCGCTCCCGATTTTTCTCCGCTGCCGGAATGGCCAGGAAAGTTCGCTCCGAGTTCGAACGCGCTGTGGAGCTCGACTCGCAAAACTGGGAAGCACGCTCCGATCTCGCCGAGTTTTATCTCGAGGCTCCGGCCATTGTTGGCGGCGGGAAAGATAAAGCGCTGGCCCAGGCGCAAGCTATGGCTCCGGTAAATCCCGCGATGGCGCATTATGTCGCCGGACGCATCGCCGAAAAAAATAAAGACACCGCTTCCGCCGAACGCGAGTATCGTGCCGCGATCGACGCCAGCCAGGGCGGCGCCCTGGCATGGCTGAACCTCGCGCTCTTTTATCGCCACGAGAACCGGCTCGGTGACATGGAACAAGCGTTGCGCACCATGCAGTCCCGTCCCCTCGACCGCCCCGAATCTCTCATGGATGGCGGGGCCGTCCTGTTGCGCACCGGCCGCGACTCCAAACTCGGCATCGAACTCCTTCGCAAATATCTCTCATCCGCCACGGTCGAGCAGGGACCAGCGTTCAAGGCTCACTATTTATTAGGGGAATTGCTGGAGCAGCAAGGCGACCGCCAGGGTGCAGCCGAAGAGTACCGCGCCGCTCTCAGCACCGCGCACGAATATCACAAAGCCGACGAAGCCCTGCGCCGCGTCGAACGCTAGACGCTCGTTTGACATCCAGTATCCTCGATTCTGAAGCCGCTCACAGGCGGTGAAACGTTTGGGATTGAGCAGCGCATGCACTCGGCCCCCCCCTCTGAGGTCGATCGTTCGCTAACCATAACAACTTCGTTGTTTATGAACTCTTTACGCACGCTTTACTTGAAATTTACGCTCCATCGTATCCAATAGCTGTGGGTCGAATTACGGCTGCGGTGAAATGGAACAGCCGGCTCCGGGAGGGTCGCATGCCCATGCCTATGCTGCTTACGATGCTCTGCCTGGTGGGCGTCACGTTTTACGTTCGATTCCTGCTTGCCGTATGCAAGGAATGCAGGGCTCATCGGGTTTTCTCATGGATGCGCCTGCGCGCTCCTTCAAATTCTTTACGCGTTCCCGCAAGAGGCGGAACATAACAAGCCGGTTCGTCGAGCCGCGTGAAACCATGACCCTCGACAGCCTTGACCGATTAAGAGAAAGGTGATTCTGATGTCAATCAACGAAGTCTCAGCGGAACAATTAGCGGAACTTTTCCACCACTATCATCAGGCACTCGGCCCAGATCCTGGCGACACAGCCGAGGCAACCCTCGAATCCTGGGAGCAGGTGTCCCAGCAGGAAAAGAAGCGCATGGTGGCAGCCGTGCGACTCGCCATTTTAGAAATGGCCTCGACCGCAAGGGAACGGGAGGACGCGCGGCGCTATTTTGCCACTCCCGGCGCGGCCGAGTGGGGTTGTTGACGCAGGTGTGGAACTTGTGGGGGCTCAACCTTTAGGGCGTAGCCCCTTTTGCTTCGCTGAATCGTAAGCATGTCACTTCCCTCCCGACATGCGAATCTCGTAAACCGTCGGAAGCGCGTCTGAGTCCGGGCGAACAAAACTGCGAACCAGTTCGCTGCGCGAGAAGTGACCGAGGCTCAGCAGACGAATGCATTCGTCTGTGGCGCAGCTTTCCCACGAATTGCTTTGTCCCCAAGGGAAGCAGGTTGCTTCAATGACCCGCACCGGAAGCTGCTCTTGAAAACCCGCTTCAATCTGCTTCCGTAGCCATCGAAAATAATCCAGTTTCTGCGATAACGCGGCCTTCGGGTCTTCGCGGATCACCACGCCAGGAAAGTCGGGAACGTCGGGCCGCAACGTATGAATGTGGCCGTGCCCTTCAACCAGAATCTCAATATCAAGTTCCATCAGACGTTCGAGGCTCACGAGCCACTTGAGGCTATCGACATCGGGATTGGGAGTAGCAAAGTAGCTGCCCATGAAGGCGTCACCGGCCAGCAGCACTTTTTCTTCAGGATCGTAAAGAACGATGTGGTCGTCGCAGTGGCCGGGAGTTGCGATCACTTGTAGCTGCCCGGAATTGCCCTCCAGCGTCGCTCCCAGGCTGTGGAATGGCGGCTTCAAGTTTGGCGGCTGGCCGATAATTGCCGCCCGCACCCATGGGAGCTTCTTGAAGGGCGTCAAAAACAGAGCGGTCATTTCCGAAACAAAGATCGGAGCGCCGGTGAGATCGGACAGCCATTTAAGATTGCCCACATGTTCCTCATGAGCATGCGTAGCAACAACCTTCGTGATTCCCGGTTTAATCTGACGAAGGTGTCGCGTCAGAGACCGACGCATCTTGGGCGAGCCGGGATCAATTGCGATTCCGTCGTACAAAACCGTGGTGAATAATTCGCCAAATAGCAATGGAACTACGTTGGGGACCATGCCGTCCAGAAATAGGACTGTTAACTTGCCGTCCAGCAAATCGAGTCGCTTGTGGTAGGTTCGGGCGAAAACGTTCGTTCTTTGTACCGCAGCCTTGATGCCTGCCCACGCCACGAGCGGCAACCGCAGAAAAAATCCGACTGTATAACATGACCAGAACGCTCCCAGGTTTGCTTGCCTTCGTACCTGTTCCGGCTTCGCCACGCTGCAAGCGCCACCCCGGCACTTGCTGAGTGAATACTGTTTCTGGCAACGAACCCGTAAAGCAACCGCCCGATCTGGCGAAACGGAAACCACTGTCCCACTACTCCAATAACCGACGTGGAAGGAAACCGGCGCGCCAGGCAGGTGACGGCATCCCAGCCAACATATATTTCGCCTTGCGGAGTCACCACGTGCAACTGTCTCAGGCACTCATCCATCCGGAGACGCGAATCCACCTCCAGCAAAACCTCTGCGCTGATGGGCAGACATACCGTCAGGTTGTGACGGTCAATGGTTTTCACCCACGACACGCAAGCCTGGCAGATTTCGCACTGCCCATCATAGAGCACACAGTAGGCTCCGGTTGAGCTGCGCTTTTTGTCCGGCTCTCCGGCGATGTCGTCGATCGAGTGTCCCCACATGGCGGGAATGTTAGGTCGGCTGCCAGCGAAAGGTCAATCAAAACACATAGCGGACGAAGAACAAGAGCTATTGCAGCTTGGCAAACTCCGCCTTGGCATCCTTCAGGATGGGAACATCCGGATCGGCATCCTTCCATAACGCAAGAAAATCCTTGTAGGCAGCCAGCGCCCGCACGCGCGAGGCATCCGCATCGGCGCCCTTCGCCATGCGCGACTGCAACTCATTCGCTCGCGCCACTCCCAAATGCGCAAACACGCCCGTCCAACAGTTCCATACGATGCCGCTATGATCGAGAATTTTCTGAAACTCGCCAGCCGCCGGGCTTCCCTGCCCAGCCGCCAGATACGCTTCACCACGCACATAGACCGAATAAAGACAGGACATGCTGATGTCAAAAGGAATCTGGCCCAACTCAAGCGGCGAAGCTGCTTGCAGCGCATTCAGCGCCAGCGCCGGATTCTTTTTGTCCAGCGCCACCTGAGCCTGAATCGCCGGCAGCCAAAGCGACTGTATCTGCGTATCCAGCGGAAAGCGCTTCCCTAAATCCTGCGCCACGGATTCCGCTCGCGCCGTATCACCGGCCATGGCAAAAGCAAAAGCCGCTTCGCTCGCAGCCGCCGGACTCGCCGGAGCAAGTTTTAGAGCCTCTGCCGCTATCTGCCGCGCGCTGGCGGGATTGCCGAATGCGGCTTCGCGCTGCGCTTCAATCGCCCGCCACAGTGCTCCGTTCTCCTTGCTGTCAGCCCGAATTGCGGAATCCACTGCCTGCGTTGTCAGCTCCCGCGCCTTGGCCGCATGACCCGCATACGCCTCGGTACCCGCCGCCAGCGCAAATCCCCAGTTCTCGTAATCCGGCTTCGCTCCATACCATTGCTGCTGTTCCGCCATCGCCGCCGAGTCCGCCGCCAGAAACGCCAGCGCGTAAAGAGCGTTGTGCATCGCCAAGCCATCCAATTTTCGCGTCTCAGCTTCGCGGATGACTTGTCTGGCTTCGTCGAAGCGTTGCAAAGCGAGCAGATCGTTCACCAGATTCGCGTATCCACCCACTTCCTCCGGAGCAATCCGCACCGCCTGGCGAGTCACCTCCGCGGCTTTCTCGTACTGCCCTTGTGCCGCATACTCCAGACCCAGCCCGTTGTAGCCCGCGCTGTCTCGCGGATAGCTCTCAATTTCCTCCTGATAGGTTTGCGCGGCTTTCTCCGGTTCTCCCGTAATACTGGTGTAGTAGCCGGCAACGATCGTCAGCTTCTCCCGTTCGCTCGCGTGTTCGCGCAATTCGAACGCCTTGGTCAGGTATTCGCCCGCCCGCCCCACTTCGCCCAAACTCTGGTAGTCCGCTCCCAGGGCTCTATAGCCCATGGCGAAGTTCGGATCGAGTTGAATAGCTCGTTCGTGGTAAGGCAATGCGGCGGCGGTGCCCTGCTCGCGATAAGCTTTCCTGCCCAGCGTGTAGGCCTTCAATGCTTCGAGCGACGATGTGGTGGCCTGCACCAGGGGCACGTCGAACTTCTGCACCGTAGCCAGCGATTCCCCCATCTCGCCTCGCAGCTTCGACGCTGCCCCGCCCAGCGCGTCCAGCACATTTTCTTTGGAGGCCGCCGTGATTTGCTCCTGCGCCAGCGTATCTCCGTTCTGGCAATTTACCGCCTTCAACCCCAGCACATATTCGCTGCCCAAACTGCCAATCGATCCCGCAATAAAAGCCTTGCTGCCTGCCCGCTGGCACAGCTCGTGCGCCAGCTCGGGCGTCAGTTTCGTTCCCGCCGGACGCGCCATCTGCTGCATCGTTTTCGCGACCTGACTGTCCGAGAGCACATTCAAAAAAGGCGATTGCCTCAGCGAAACGCTGAGTGCGGTTTTCAGCGTGTCGTCGAACACCGCGTCCCCTGTGCTGTTGGCAAAATCCGTGAGCACGATAGTGTCCCTGTCGGTGAGAACTTTGCTTCGATGCCCGCGATAATAAACGCCGCCCGCAATAAGCCCGCAGACCAAAACCGCAGTCACCACGTATCCCCAAAGCGCAGAAACGTGGGACGCGGGCGCGGACGCGCCCTGAGCGAAAACCGAAGAACCCCCCACCTGCGAACTATGTCCCGAAGCAGATGAAGATGAAGACGGCTCCCCCGCCCACCGTTCCGCCGAGAACCCCGACGACGCGTGCGAGTCCGTATCCCGCTTCAGCCGTTGCAAATCGGCTCGCATCTCCGACGCGTGCTGGTAACGCAACTCCCGGTCTTTCTCCAGAGCCTTGCTGATAATCCGTTCCAACTCCGCCGGCACATCCGGATTCAGCCGCACGGGTAACGTGGGCACCGAATCCAGAATGGCTTTGAAGATCACCGCGGAACTCTCGCCCCGGAACGGCAGCATCCCCGTCGCCATCTCATACAGCGTCGCGCCAAACGAAAACAAATCCGTCCGCGCATCCAGTTCCCGCGCCCGCGCCTGCTCCGGAGACATGTAAGCAACCGTGCCCAGCGTTGATCCCGGGCTCGTCAAATGCTTCTCGTCGTCGGTTCCGGTGATCGTGTTCGCCGACGCAATCTGGCTTGACGAGCTCACTCCACGCGCAACCTTGGCCAGCCCGAAATCCAGAATCTTGGCGTGGCCCCGCTTGGTCACAAAAATGTTGGCAGGCTTAATGTCGCGGTGAACGATGTTTTGCGAATGCGCCGCGTCCAGCGCATCAGCAATCTCAATCGCCAGGCCAAGAAGCACGTCCGTCTCAATCGGCCGTCCCGCAATACGGTGTTTCAGCGTTACTCCATCCAGAAATTCCATGGCGATGTAAGACTCTTCGCCACTTTTGCCAATTTCGTAAATGGTGCAGATATTAGGATGGTTCAGTGCCGACGCTGCCCGCGCCTCCCGCCGAAAGCGCTCCAGTGCCTGCGGGTCCTGGGCTAGATCTTTCGGCAGAAACTTCAACGCGACAAATCGTCCCAGCTCGGTGTCCTCGGCCTTATAGACAATACCCATACCGCCGCCGCCGATTTTCTCGACAATGCGGTAGTGCGAGACGATCTGGTCGATCATTCCCTGGTTGATCCTTCTTATAGGCTTAAATAAGCGATGCCCATCGCTCTACAGAAAAACGTCGCTTCCGGAAACCCCGGTTCGGCTGGCACAACGTTTCAAGGCAGCCACGAGCCGTCCTTTATCCGTACGGCCTCACAAGCCGCGGAAAACTCAACTCGTGATTCCAGTTGAAAAGGGCGCGCAGCTTCGAGTCGCGCCATAGCCACATTGAAATAACGACGCCCTAAGCCGACGGGTGAGCACGATAACGGGCAGCAATCAAGTTTCTCCGCAGCCTGTTTAGCCCGCACCGAATTTTCCGCACCACGAAAATGAAAACAGGGATGCCCTCTTCCCAACGGCTTCATCTTAGGCATCCAGAATCCTCCCGTCAACGAAGCCAGGGTCGTGCGGAACCTACCCCTGTGGAAACCGGCGCTTCGTGAGTTTGCCTTCAGCAGAACCGAAAGGATCGATCCGAGCCTCTGTCGCCAGTGCTCGCCAATCATTTCTGGGACGACCTCACCGAATTCTTACACCGGTTGTTCGGTTTTCGTAACAAAAAACATTCACAGTGATATGCAGTTCTGTTGCCGGACTATACTCCGGCATCGATTTTGGGGTTCTTGATATTGGACTACATATTTTGGAGTTCAGTGGGACTTCAGTTGCCAGTAGAACTGATTTCTCCTGGGGTCAGCCTATGACTTCCCCGAGACAAATTATCGAAACCCTCGCCAATGCGGGGATTCTCATTGTCTGCGTTCTTATCGTTTTGCTCTTCTTGTCGCGCAAAGAATTCTGGTTGCACAAAGCCTCATCCGGCAGCACCGACGAGGTCCACTTCGTCGGCAAAAAGATCGCGGATGTTCCCGGCTATCACTGGGCCAATCATCCTGAAACGCTTGTCCTCGCAATCCGCAAAGGATGTCCATATTGCGAAGCTAGCCTGCCTTTCTATAAGCAGCTAAGCGGTTTAGAGCATCAGGGCAAGATACATGCGCACCTGCTGGCCGTCATGCCTGATGGCAGCAGTACGGGAAACGAAGAGCTTCACGGGCAAGGCATTGATATCGACGGTGTTTTCAGCCAGCCTCTGGCTTCTATTCAAGTTCTAGGGACGCCTACCCTCTTGTTGCTCGATGCCTCGGGAAAAGTTAAAAACGCTTGGGTTGGCCAACTTTCCCCGGTTGCGGAAACCGAAGTCGTCGCCGCCCTGGAGAAATAGGTGTTCCTGGCACAAAGAGATCTGCGAAAGGAAACTTCCGCGGAAATTCAATATGCAAGACACGCGAGTGAAAACTATGAAGAAGATTGCGATTAGATTGTGCATTTTGGCGGTCATGTCGGGAGTGTATTCCTATGGCTCGTCGCTCAGTTCCAACGGGTCTTCCAATCGGCAAATCACTCCCAACAAGCCTGTCTGCTGCACTGCCGGCAACGGCGCCAAGTGCTGTGGTCCCAACACCTGTAACGCCGACCAGAATTCATGCGGCGCCGCTTGAGTTTGTAGCTGGGGCATCACGGCGTAGGTTTATCTTGAATCTGCCGGGCTGCGGCAGATCTCAAGATGAGTAGTGCCCCATGCCAGAGATCTGCGCAAGGAAACTTCCGCAGAAATTCAATATGCAAGACAAGGGAGTGAACACAATGAAGAAGATCGCGCTCAGATTGTGTATTTTGGCGGTCATGTCGGGGGTGTATTCCTATGGACGGTCCATGAGTTCCAACGGGTCTTCCAATCGGCAAATCGCTCCTAACAAACCTATCTGCTGCACTGCGGGCAATGGGGCCCAGTGCTGTGGTCCTAACACATGCACCGCTAACCAGACTTCATGCGGTGCCGCCTGAGTTTGTAGCTGTGGGCATCACGACGTAGGTTTATCTTGAGATCTGCCGGGCCCCCGGTAGATCTCAAGATGACTTTAAAAAACCATCGGAAACTTAACTTGCATCGCGCGGGCAAATGGGAAGGGGGGACGATAATGTGCTTTATGTCTTCCGGCGCCTATTAAGAGTTCCTGGATTTTCCATCCTCGTGATAATTACAACGGCCCTCGCCATTGGCGTAAACGCAGGGCTGTTTTCGGTCACAAAAGCTGTTCTATTTGCGGCCCTGGGCGTCCCTGAGCCAGACCGATTGGTGTATTACACAGTGGGCAGTGGCGCCAACTCGCTTCCGTTGTCAGGCCCGGCCTATGAAGCATTACACCGCTCAAACCCAATGTTCAGCCAGTTGGCCATTTGGGACAGCTCTCTCGCCCTTGTTCTCCGCACGCCGGACGGCGCCACGAATCTCTCAGGAGCCCTGGTAAACGGAGATTTTTTCTCCGTGATGAAGCTGACCCCTGCCCTCGGCAGGTTTTTCGATGATCACGAGGATCAATCCGGAGGCGGCGAAAATGGCTGGCCCGCAGTTCTCGGTTATAGTTTTTGGGCGGCACATTTCGCAAAAGATCCAAACATCATTGGCAAATCAATCGTAATCGATGGGGCTCCGGCGTACATAATCGGCGTGCTGCCCATGGATTTTTCCGGCCTCAATCCCCCCATCGTGGCTCAGGTGCTGCTGCCGCGCCACTTTTTGTCCGTTTCAAGTCCCGGCCAGGATCGCTTTGCTAATCCCGGGTATATGGAATGGGATGTCTACGGCCGCTTGCCACAAGGCGCCACCTTAGCCAGCGTAAAAGCCATCCTGCCCGCTGTAGATTCTCAGGTCCGTAAAGAAGCCGATCCCACAGGAGAATTATTCACCGACGAGAATTTCCCCGGTACGGGCAGTGGATCTCTGATCTTTGCCGCGAGCGGAGAACTGGGCCACTCTTACCGGCTGAACGCGGTGCGCACGCCGTTGCTGGCGATGATGGGTCTTGCCGCCGTGCTTTTCCTGTTTGGCGCCTGCAATCTGGTTCTTCTTTTTGCCAGCCGAAGCACGCGCTCCGCTCAGGACGCTGCGATTCGGCTTGCCTTTGGCGCGACCTTTAAACATATCTTGGGAATCGCCAGCCTGGAAGGCATTGTCCTGGCCATCGCAGGGAGCATTGCCGCCATACCGTTGGCCTGGGGTGTAACGCACACTCTTTCCTTGCTTGTTCGATCGACCACGGGTTTCGAATCGTTTCCTACCGTGACTCCCAGCATTCTACTTTTGCTGGCTGGGACGGGAGCCGTGTTCCTCATCGTCACCATAAGTGTGGTACAAGCCAGCCGCTGGCACGCCCGACAACAGACTCGGATGACCCTTAGCATGGCAAATCGGTCGATCACCGGCCGTTCGAATCCCTGGATTATCGGAAGCGAAGTTTTTGCCGCTGCGTTTCTGCTGACGTTGACGGCAGTGGGCGGCGCGGCGTTTGAGACGTTGTCGCATCAGCCCTCGGGTTTCGATACCAACACCGCCGTCGTAACCAGTCTGGATCTTCTCGACAGACAGGATCATTCCGGAACAATCGCCGGGGAAAAGCTCAACCGCATCATGCAACTGATCGCCAACAGTCCCGGCGTTCGCTCCGTGGCCATAACCAATCTGCTGCCACTGTCCGGAGCCTCCGCGCGCGCATCTTTTGCCGTTCGTCTGGGTAGCGGCATGGTCCACAGAGAGGAAGGCATGTGGCCGGCAACCGTTTCCCGCGAGTACTTCTCCGCCTCCGGCAACAGGATTCTTCGAGGGCGCGACTTCGTTGCAAATGACAGTGCAAGCGATCCCGTTTGCATAGTCAGCATGAGCGCGGCCCGGGCGCTCTTTGGGTCAGAAAACCCGCTGGAAAGATATGTCTATGCCAATGAGAGCGAAGCAAGTGCCGGTTCCAAACCCTATTGCCGGGTCGTTGGCATTGCCGGCGACGCGCATCTGAAGTCTATGTCCGAACCGCCAGACAATGCTGTTTACCTTCTTAGCAGCAAGGTTATGTCCAACATCATCGTGCGCGCAGCAACCAGTAACCTCGCTGCCGAAGCGATTCGGAATTCGGTGCAGGCAGTCGCCCCCATGAGTCTGACCTCCGGGATCGATTCTATACAGACGCATGTCGAGGATGACCTGCGCTTCATTCGTGCCCTGACCTTGTTTGATGCTCTGTGTACTGGCATCACAGTCTTGAGCATGGCCGTCGGTTTGTTTGGCGTACTCTCGATTGAAGTCGCTGCGCACCGCCGAGATATCGGAATTCAACTTGCCTTGGGATCCGGGGTGTTATCGGTCTGTGCCAATGTGCTTAGGCGGTTCGTGAAACCAATTGCTGTCGGATTCGGAATTGGCTCAGCCCTGACCTTGATCGCCGTTCTTCAACTGAGAGACGTATACTCCATAAACTTGATCACAGGAATTGGCGCTTTCCTGGCTGGCTGCGCATTCACGCTGATCGTCATGGTGATAGCAGTGAGTGCTCCGCTTCGCAGGGCGCTGGGGATTTCTCCGGCAGACTGCCTTCGCAGCGAGTAGTTGCCGCCTGCCGGGAGCGTTCGCAACAACTTATTTGGAGGAAATATGTATTTGCCGAATATGTCCTTGAAGTTGTCGGTCGGCAGAAAATCGATCGCCAGAAAAGTTGGCTCGGCTACGCGTGCGACCGTGACCCAGCTCGGAAGTAGTGCCTTGGCAACCCTCGTCGCGATGGGTATTGCGGGAATGGTTCAGCTGAACCCGCGCATAGCCCAAGCACAGGCTTCGCCCGTCAGCACCCCAGCGAAAAACGCGACCCACGCGCGGCCTTCTCGGCAGATATCGTCCGCTGCGTCGTCTGCCTCGCCGCTCGCCGTCGCGCACGGCGCGGGGGCAACAGTTCTGCCCAGCGAAGGCGCCTACATTCATCGTTGGACGGCAGCAGACGGAGAACCATTTGTGACTCTTAACCGAAAACCCGAGGAGCCGACCTCTGAAGAACGCTATCAGATCGAGAACGAATTCAATGCTCGCCCTGAACCGCAGATCGCCGGCCATCCGCAGGAGATTCAAAATAAAGAATTGGCGTTGGCCAACCGCGCAAGAGAGCAAGCCCTCGAACTCGTCCAAACCCAGCCGGGTAGTCAGCCGGCCAAGACAGGAAATCTGAAGCACCAAATGGAAATGGCAAATCGCGCCCGGGAGGAAGCTCTCAGGCTGGCGCAAATTCAGGCAGGCAAGTAGCTCCTCACAGTGCGCGTTGCCCTTCAGAATACCGGGCCCACCCGAAAACGAATTAGGATTAGTTCGTGCGTTAGTGGCTGACGGTTTCATTGTGGACATCAATGTTGTCCGCTGCCTTGGCCTCATCAACCGTTCTTTATCCGCGCCTCGCAACGGGCTCTGGCGGCTAGGGTTCGTGTAAAACAAAGGCCTTTCCATATTTATGGCACTCCTGCAATAATAGAGCCTGTGAAACAGGAATCAGTTCGTACCACGGTTGACATTCCCGCACCCCTATACCGAAAGCTGAAGGAGCAGGCTGCGGCCAGCGGATGCTCCGTGCGCGAATTGGTTTTGGGCGGAGTGAAAAGTGTGCTATTGCAGGGACAGCGTCCCCGGCCCTCTCAAGTGCGTTTTCCCTTGATTGTCTCTCCAGGCCCAAAGGTCAACGTGACCAATAAACAGATCTATGAACACGTTGAATTTCCTTGATGCGAACGTCTGGCTCGCCCTTTTCTGGAGCCGGCACGTGCACTCCGAGCGCGCGACGCGTTGGTTCGAGCAATCCCGCGAAGAACAATTCTTTTTTTGCCGTGTCACCCAGATCACGGTTCTGCGTCTTCTCACGACCGAACAAATTATGGGAAAGGATGCCAAAACCATGTCCGAAGCTTGGAAATTGTGGGACCGGGCCTGGGCAGACAGCCGCATTCAGTTTCTTCCGGAACCGGAGGAGTTGGAGCACGAATTTCGCTCTCGTTCGCGGTTAACGACTCGATCCCCAAAGATTTGGGCCGACGCGTATCTGCTGGCCTTTGCCTACGTCGCCGGACTGCGACTGGTTACATTCGACCGTGCCTTAAAATCGCAGAAGGCGGACGTGCTTGTGCTTTAGTAAAGTGGCAGCTTGCCCTTCGAAGTGAACAGGCTTAGGTGTAATCGTCATCGCCCGAACGGGGTCGCACCCGGTGGAACCGGAGCCGCAGGCATTGCCGGATAAAGGGCTGCGGCCAGCCGAGGGTAGCGTCCGGCAAAAAAGTAAATCGAATATGCGGGAAAGAACACGATCGCGGGCACAGAGATCAGAGAAACCAGATAGAAAAAAATTGCCAGCAGAATGCACCCCACCACGATCGCCAGAGTGATCGTCTCAACGTTCCACGTCAGTCCGGCCGCTTTGCCGGTAAGCACTGCAATAATGCCCAGCCCCACTGTTGGCACGGCGAAGAACACGCCCAGGATGACCGCGGCTATTCCAATCAGTATGCCCACTACGATGGCTAGCACGATCTTCATCGCAATGTAGCCTACGTATGCTCCCATCTCGGCCTTCATCATTGGCCACAGTCGCCGCCATCCTTCCATTGCGCCAATATTCTCCAGAGCCATCTGGGGAACGACAAAATCTTTCGTCAGCACAAAAATCACCGCCGCCGCCAAAACGAAAATCAAGAACAGCAGCAAAAGAAAAGTCCCACCTAAAACCAAAACCGGCAGATGCTCTTTCGGTTCCCTGAACCATCCTGCGGCGAGCGCGAACGCCGCAGGAATCCCAACCAGCACCACGATGCCCGCAAAGAAAAGCAGAACGTAGCCCAGCTTCCACACAAAGTACCGCCATCCCGGGCCCAGCCTGCGGCTCCAGCCCCAGCGGATGTGGCACTCTTTGGCGATGATGCTGTCGAACAGCACGAAGCGCATCACGCTGCTTATATACATAAAGATGATCCCGACGGCGAGTGCCGCGACGACGACCGCCGCGATCAGACCGGCCAGCAGGGCATGATCAATTCCTAAAGATCCTAGACTTGGAAAACCGTGCCCAATAGAACCCGGGAGCCCTATGTGCGGCATAGTTTCCGGATTGTGGGGAAAACGGAAGTTGGAGCGGTTGCATCCGTTGGAACCAAGCTCTCCCGCCAGCAGCCCGACAAAAGCCAGCCGCGTCCATTGTCCAATGCGGAAGGGCTTGAACAGTTGTTGTTTGGTGTGTTCCACGGCAGGCGTGATCGAGTCCACGGCGTTAATGGGCAACGTGCACCTCGGCAGAGAAGGCGTCAGCAGCAAGGTACTAAGAATCGAGCCGCGGATCAAATCAATTCGGAGAGCAGGAAATCGGAAGACGGCGGCCGGTTGGTCATTCACGATCTTGGGCCGCTCAACGGTTCAACGTATCGTTTCTCTCCATTCGTGAGAAGCGGAATGCGGCACGATCACCTGATCTGCGAACTCCGGCAAACTTGGAACGATCCAACGAAACAACATCGTTGCACCTAATGCTCCTGCGATCTGAGCCACGACGAACAATGGAACATCGGCGGCCCGAATGCCCGCGAACGTGTCCGACAAGCAGCGGGCAATCGTTACCGCCGGGTTGGCAAATGAAGTGGATGCAGTGAACCAGTATGCGGCAATAATGTAGCTCGCAACGGCAAAAGGCACCGCACCCGAACGCAACCGCGAACAACCCCAGATCACCGATAGCAGTCCGAATGTTGCGACGAACTCGCTGAGAACCAAGCTCCATCCATGGCGGGCATGGGACGAAAGAGAATACCAGCGCAGACCGAACATCAGATGCACGACGATCGCCCCGCCAACTCCTCCCGCGCACTGCACGACCATGTAAGCCAATGCTTCGGGCCAAGCGATGCCCCTCTCAATCGCGTCGGCGAGCGTGACTGCTGGATTGAAATGCGCGCCGGAAATTGGTCCGAACGTCAGAATGAGGGCGACCAAGGCAGCACCGGTCGCAATAGTATTCGCAAGCAGGGCAATGGCGGCATTTCCACCCGCCAGCCGCTCCCCCATAATGCCGGAGCCAATCACGGCGGCAACCAAGAACGCACTGCCCAAAAACTCAGCCGTCAGTCGCACGCGCAAGTTGAATTTCATTCCTGGCCGATCTTGTCGATTTCTTTCTTGATGGCCAGATTGTCGATGGTAGTAAGAGGCAGGCAAAGGAATAAGCTGATCCGGCGTTCCAGGGTTAGGAAGGCCTCACGGTATGCGCGCCTGATTTCTTCCGGCGTCCCATGAACGGCAGCTGGGTCAGGGACTCCCCAATGAGCCGTCAAGGGTTGACCCGGCCAGAACGGACAGACTTCCTTTGCGGCGTTATCACAGACGGTGAATACAAAATCAAATTTGGGAGCGTCCGGCTTCCCAAACTCATCCCAGCTCTTGCTTCTGAGACCGTCTATTGGTAAATGAGCGCTTTCAAGTTGCGCGATGGCCTCCTGTCGAACCGCCCCTGTGGGATGGCTCCCCGCACTGTAGGCAGTGAAGTTCGCTCGGCCTTTGTAGTTCATGATTGCCTCGGCCATGATCGAGCGAGCCGAATTTCCGGTGCACAGAAAAAGAACGTTGTGGTGCTGGGGCATGTCGCTCCTCACTGACAGCATTCTGGACCGCAGCAAGCTTCCGTTCGTTTCGGCTTAGCCGCGCGGATAAAGGCGCTCATGAACTTGCCGTCAACCTGCGGCGCAATCGCATCCACGTCGATGTTTTGCCCGGAAAGAAACTCGCGCGCGTCCTGCACCCGATAAACCCTCGTCGGCTCAATATCGACATTCTCGAAGCCTGCGGATGTGAGTTTGCTGCGGTATTCGTTCTCTTCGAGCGCACCAGCAACGCAGCCGACCCAGAGAAGCACGCTCTGACGAATCTCCGGCAGCATCTCGCCCCGGGTAACGACATCGGAAACGGCAAAGCGCCCGCCCGGTCTCAGAACGCGAAACGCTTCTTTCAGCACTCGATCCTTATCTGCCGAAAGATTGATCACGCAATTCGAGATGACCACATCCACCGAATCATCGGGCAATGGAATGTGTTCGATCTCACCTTTCAAAAACTCGACGTTCTCAATTCCCGCCTTGCGCTTGTTCTTCTCCGCCAGCGCGAGCATCTCATTGGTCATGTCAAGGCCGTAGGCCTTACCCGTCGGACCAACACGTTTCGCCGAAAGCAGTACATCAATGCCCCCGCCAGAGCCAAGATCCAAAACAACCTCGCCCGGACTCAGCCGCGCCAGAGCGGTCGGATTTCCGCAGCCCAGCGATGCCAGCAATGCTTCTTCGGGAATCTGCTGCGCTTGAAGTGCGTCGTAAAGGTTGGACGTGATCGGATCGCCGCACCCACTGCCGGACGCCGCTCCACAGCACGAACTGCCGCCGCTGCTCACTCGCAAGGCCGCTTGGCCATACTTTTCCTTGACGACCTGTCGAATGTCGGTGTCGCTCATGAAATTTCTCCTTCCTTACTTGCAAATTTGAACGATCTGGTCCGGCTTCACAGCTTTATTACGAGTGCAGCATTCGGCATACAAAAACTGAAGCAATTCCTGTAACGCATCGGTATTTGCGGCATAGCGCAGAAACGTACTTTCTCGTTGCACGTGCACGAGGTCTTCCGCCTTAAGCTTGTCGAGATGGTGCGACAACGTGGAATTCGGAATTTCCAGCTCTTCCTGAATCTCACCGGCCACCAGCCCCTCCGGATGGGCGGCCAGCAACAACTGCATGATCCGCAACCGCGGCTCCGTTCCCATGGCGGATAACATGTCGGCGTATTTGACGACCTGCTCTGCTGATTTCTTAGATTGGCCTGGCTTCATATTTCGATATTTGCAGAACTATAGATAGATGTCAAGTCTCATCTATGGCCGGAGGCTGTCCATCTTCGCGAGTATCGGCCCCAGCGCATATGCAACGAAGAAGCCAGCAAAATAGATGCCAGCGGAGCACCAGGGCAGGATTCTGCTCAGCTTGCTCGCGCCAGCGCAGGCCGTGGGATTATCTGGATTGCACTCCTGCATTTCGAGACGAGGAGCGATGTAGTACATATTCAAGAAGCTCAAGGCGATCAGGCTGCCCGATATCGCGAAAGTCCATTCCTTATGGCGGGACAGTGTGACTAACCAAGGCAGGAACGAGAGCATAGAGGCCACGGACGCTCCCAAGCCGAATATGACAAGCAACGAAGGCAGGGCACAGCAAAGCAGAGTGCTCAAAGATGTGAATAAAGAAAAGTAGCTCAACACTGCCGAACGCTTGGTTTGCACAGTCTTAATATTCATTGTTGTGGTTCTTCCTTGATTGACCGATAGCGGATCGAATCCGGCAGTTTGCCCTTCGCCACGTCCGGGATCGTGCCCTCCACCAGGACAGACTTTCCGATCAATGACGTTGCATTGCTTGAGGCCGATGACTCTGGTACCAGCGACAGGAGTTCGTTCGACCCCGAAATCTGCAATCGAGTTTTGCCGTTCGCAACGATAATCGCTCCGGCGACGACCGCAGGCGAGTCTTTCATCGTGAATCCATTCCTGGTAATCGCGTTCTGTAACTGTTTGAGCGTTGCCGTATTGCCCGGTTTCATCTTTACCGAGGCAAGGCCCTTCGCAAGGCTTACGTCAACGGAATCCACGCCCGCTACCGACTTCAGGGACACGCGCACGGCGTGTGCACAGACTTCTCAATCCATGCCAAAGATCGTGATGTCTATGGATCTGATTTCTGCCGACGCAGATGCCACAAGCAAAACCAATGTCGAAAACAGCGCCATAATTCTTTTCATTTCCATCTCCTAATGTGAATGCTGAAATAACAGATAGCTAAAATTGACCGCGATACGTACACGCTCTCTCGGCCAGACAGAACCGACGTCCTGATAAACCGGTAACTGAGCGCCGAAGCTGATCGTGTAGTTGCGATAGATCCCCAGCGCCGAAGGACCGAGAAAGACTTGGTGTGCTTGCGTATCGGCCACGGTGGCGTTCGCCTGCAGGAACCTCTCGGACCGCTCACCTACGAGTTCGCCAAAAAGTCTCCAGTCCCATTTGTCCGGCGATCTCCTCCACTTCGGAGGACGATAGCCATACACTAGGCTGTAGTCGAAAACGGTCGGTCGTTGTTCCCCGTTGCGCTCGCCGAACTTGGTGAACGTAGACCCCAGCCACAAATAGTGGCTGAGCGAAGCTCGCCCCGTGACTGCACCGACCATAAAACCGGGAGCGTTGCTGGTCCGGCTTACGCCTTTGTATCCGGACTGCGGCCCGGGAATCACAAGAGCCGCGAAAGCGGTGCTCTCGATGCGGGTGCCCACCTTCGTTGCCCTGTGCTGAAATCGCCATGAAAGGGTGGAATCAAAATCATCCCCCGGTTGAACTCTGGTTGGCGGCAACCACGTGTCTCCGACTACGCCGGGAAGTGTGAACGACAGCGTTAGGTGCGGCGTGAAACCGTAGCCGACGAGTTCTCGAATCGAGGCTTGCGAGCCCAGGCTCGTTGTTCGATCAAAAATTCCTTCATCGAAGCTCCACTCGCCTTTCGAGTTCGTCGGCGTCGCCAGGCCGAATACCGGACCATGTCCCTCGGCAATTGCCTGCAGTGGCAATGCCAGTAGCACAAGCAAAGTAATCGCTCGTTTCATGCTTTCCTCCATCGTGTTTCTGAACGCACACCTGCGCGAAGTCCGCGCGGGGGAGGACAAAACAACAACGGAGATCAGATTCTCAGGATGGGATTAAGACCGGGTGGCGCTGGAGGAGAAAGACCTTGCAACCCGCTACTGCCTATCCGCTCAGTCCTAGGTTCGGGCAGGGACACATCCATCAAGATGGAGGCAACAGGATTGATTTCCGTCGCGGGGCGATCGAACAAGGCAACCGCCGACGCTCGCTCGACAGTCGTCTTGCAACAAGGGTGCCGGCCCGCGCTCATATGACAGTCGCCTGCCATTTTCTTACAGCAGGCCATCTCGGCCTGCGTCATCGTAGCGTTTGGTAAGCAGGCCAAAGCAGGTATTGCCGTCCATAAGGAAACCAGAACAAGCGCAAACATGGAACGGCACTTCGCCATGAGTAAATGCTACCTCCAGTTCGCTCGCCAATGCAAGAACAGTAGACCTCGCTTCTGCAAGTTCCGGGCGCAGTCAGGCGCCCTTATCCTGCGTCACCCGCCTAGTTAAGATGCTCTCGCTTCCCATTGTCCGTAGAATCATTCCTGATCATCCCATTGGGGACGCCATGAAAAAGAAAAATAAGATGAAAAACCAATCGTGGACTAAGCTCGTGCGCATTCTTTTTTTGTTGACCTTAGCATTGTCCGTCACCGGCGCTCACGCCGAGCCCGTGTCCCTGAAGCGCGTTGTGCAACTCGCGCTCGCTCACGGAACATCGGCCGGCATTGCCCAGGCCGACCAGCAACGCGCCTTCGCCTCCTACCACGAACTGCGCAACAACTACATCCCGCAACTGATCGCCGGCGCGGGATTGGGCTGGTCGGACGGATTTCCTCTCTCGCTCGAAGGCGCCGCGCCTTCCCTGTTCAACGTGACCGCGCAATCCGCCGTCATCAATCCCGCGCTGAAAGATTTCATCCGCGCCGCCCGATCCGACTACGCAGTCAGCGCCTTGCACACCAAAGACCAGCGCAATCAGATCATTGAAGATGCAGTCATGAACTACGCCGAGCTGGCAAAATGGGAACAGCGTCTTACTCAGCTGCGTGAAGTGGAAGCCGCCGCCGAAAAAATGCAAACCGCCGTCGCTCAACGCGTGCGGGAAGGAGTCGACAGTGAAATCGAAGGCGCGAAAGCTCGTCTTTCCGTGGCGCGGGTTCGCCTGCGAATGACCGAGGCCATGGGCTCCGCTGATGTCGTCCGCGAACACCTTTCCGGGTTGACCGGATTGGCCGCCACTACCATCGAAACCGATCCCGCTTCCCTGCCCGCTCTGCCGGAAGCAAAGACAGAAGATCTGAAACAAGAAGAAGAGACCCGCGGCAAAGCCCTGGAATCCAACCTTGACTTGCAGGCCGCCGTCGAGCACGCCCGCGCGCAATATTTGCGCCTCAAGGGAGAAAAAAAATCCCTTTGGCCCAGCATCGACTTCGCTGCACAGTACGCCAATCTTGCGACTTACAATAACTATCAAAAGTATTATCAGCCCGGAAGTTTTCAGCCGAACAACGCTTCCGTCGGCATCGTGATCCATTTTCCCTTTCTCAATCTCGCGCAACACGCTCGCGTGGAAGAAGCCGAATCCGATGCCTTCAAAGCCAAAAAACAAGCCGAGGCCGCGCACAACCAGGTCTCCGAACAAACTCTTCGCTTGCAACGCTCGGTCGCGCAGATGCAGGCCGCCCGCGATGTCGCCGAACTCGAATATCAAATCGCGGGAAAAAATCTCGCCGCCGTTCCCACCCGCATGGACGCGGGCACGGCAACGCTTCACGACCTCGACGACGCCCGCATTCAGGCCAGCGAAAAATTTATCTCGCTACAGGACATCACCCTCGAGCTTGAGCGCAGCCAACTCGGTCTTCTCCGCGTCACCGGAGACCTCGAAAAATGGGCCCTCGCCGGCAATTAGAAGTGCTCGCGCACGCAACAGCGCGGGGCGCGGAGATGATAAAATAGTGACTATCCCATATGCCCCTAAAAACACTGTTTCTGAATCCGCCTTCCTTTGAAAACTTCGACGGGGGCGCAGGCTCCCGCTGGCCCGCCACCCGCGAGATAGAGTCGTTTTGGTACCCGGTGTGGCTCGCTTATCCGGCGGGGATGCTGGAGGGAGCGCGATTGCTCGATGCGCCTTCGCATCATGTGTCGGCGGAGGAGACGATTCAGATTGCCCGCGACTATGAGTTTCTGGTTTTGTTCACGTCGACTCCCGGCTTTCCGGGCGACATTCGGTTGTCGCAGGCTATCAAGGCTGTGAATCCGAACATCAAGATTGCCTTTGTCGGGCCGCATGTGACTGTGCTGCCGGAAAAATCTTTGCGCGACTGCCCAGCGATTGATTTTATTGTGCGCAAGGAATTCGACTACGCGGTCACGGACTACGCCAAAGGCAAGCCGCTGGAAGAAATTCTCGGCGCTTCTTTCTTGCGGAATGGAGAGATCGTTCACAATCCCGACCAGCCGCAGATTCAGGATCTCGACGCGCTGCCGCACGTGACCGATGTCTATAAGCGCGATCTTGATGTCACCAAGTACAACGTGCCGTTTCTGCTTTACCCCTATGTCTCGCTCTACACCACACGCGGCTGTCCGGCGCTGTGTACGTTCTGCCTCTGGCCGCAGACTTTAAGCGGACACGCCTGGCGTAAACGCTCCGCCGACGACGTAGCCGCCGAAATGTCGAAAGTAAAATCTTTCTGGCCAGAGGTAAGAGAATTCTTCTTTGACGATGACACATTCAATATTCAGAAGGGGCGCACGATCGAGTTGTGCGCCAAGCTCAAGCCTCTCGGCCTGACCTGGTCGTGCACTTCGCGCGTCACCACCGATTTTGAAACGCTCAAGGCGATGAAGGACGCGGGATGCCGCCTGCTCATCGTCGGTTATGAGTCGGGCGATCAGCAAATTTTGAAAAACATCAAGAAGGGCGCGACGATTGAACGCGCACGACAATTTACCAAAGATTGCCACAAACTGGGGCTGGTGATTCACGGCGACTTCATCATGGGCCTGCCCGGAGAGACGCACGAGACCATCAACAACACGATCGCGTTCGCCAAAGAACTCGATGTGGAAACCATTCAGGTTTCCGTGGCCCACGGTTATCCCGGCACCGAGCTTTACGACGACGCGGTGAAGAAGGGATACATCGTCGGCGAAAATAAGATGGTTGACGAGGGCGGACACCAACTGGCGCACATTCAATATCCGGGGCTGCCGGCGGATGACATTATCAGCGCGGTGCACCGTTTTTACGATGAGTATTATTTCCGGCCCAAGGCGGCGTTCCGCATTTTGCGCAAGGCGGCGTTCAACAGCGCGGATCGCAAGCGGCTCTACAAAGAGGCGAAGTCGTTTTTGAAGCTGCGCGCCAGCCGCAACAAGATGGTTAAGCAGCATAGCGACGCGGCTGCGGCGGCGGAGCCGGCGAAAGCGTAAGAGGCGGCTCGCGCGGTTGAACTCTCTTTTGAGGCCGCAGGAGCTGCCAAGGTGAAAGGGATCCTTCGACTCCATAGCCCCTTCGCTTCGCGAAACGGCTACTTCGCTCAGGATGACAGAGTCGTGCAGGAGAAGACTGATACGTTTCCGGATTTCTATTGAACTTTCGCAAGTATCTGGTGCTGGCTGGAGTCACGGTGTTCGCCTCGGCGGGTGACGCGCTGCTCTCGCACGGCATGAAGCAGACCGGCAACATTTCCCTTCATCATTTGCAAAGCGTGATTTTCGCCCTTGCCAACCCCTGGGTGGCAGCGGGGATTTTGCTTTTGCTGGCCTTCTTCGCTTCGTATACTTCCGCGCTTTCGTGGGCTGATCTTACTTATGTTTTGCCGGCGACTTCGCTTGGTTATGTGCTGCTGGCGCTGGTGGCCAAGTTTGCGTTGCATGAGCAAGTCAGTCCGCTGCGCTGGGCGGGGATTGCACTGATTACCGGCGGCGTGGGATTTGTGGCGGGAGGGCCTGCGCTGACGGAGCACCCCGTGGAATCGTCTAAAGACGATGTGCACGAGACGGTTTCGAGCGGGGTGCGATCGTGAACGCGGTTCGCAGTGCCGTCCCTTCGGGACTCGTCCCATTTCTCTCCGCCTTCCCAGCACTTGCGTGCTGGGCTAACGAATGCCGCCCCTTCGGTGCTGAGCTTATGCTATGAGACATCTCTACACTTGGGGAGCGATTTTGGTTATTGCTCTGGCATCCGTCGTGGGAGACGTGCTCATCTCGCATGCCATGAAACAAGTTGGCGACGTGGGCCTTCTGCGCCGCCGCGCCGGGCTGTGGACGGTGGTTGCGCGCGTCCTGGGCAACCGTAATTTTGTGCTGGGCGTGGGCGCCATGGCGGTGGCGTTTTTCAGCCTGCTCTTCGCGCTCTCCTGGGGAGATGTGAGTCTGGTCGGACCTGCGGCCGCGTCTCTGACGTTCATTGGCAACGCCTTCGCCGCGAAAATCTTTCTGCACGAACGCGTCGACCGGCGACGGTGGATTGCGGCCTTGC
Source organism: Candidatus Sulfotelmatobacter sp. (assembly GCA_036513255.1). Lineage (GTDB taxonomy): Bacteria > Acidobacteriota > Terriglobia > Terriglobales > Acidobacteriaceae > Sulfotelmatobacter. The sequence continues at coordinate 246,394 of DATBZH010000095.1, forward strand.
TGGTGGCGGGAGGAGTGGCGCTGTTGGCGGGGTGATGCTTGACTCAGCCCGCCCATTCCTCGTCTTCAGAGTGGAGCACTCCGGCCATTTCCCTTTCTGTTTCTCCTAGTCGTAGATCAATGCAGAGCTTTATTCTTCGGGGCGCGAGTTTCTCTTCCTAAATGTGAGCGGTTTGGAACAGACGATCATCTTCTTTCCGAATATGGTTGTGTTGTTTCACTTGGATGCTCCAAGTTCTCAAGCCGGAGCCCCGAACGCGCAGAGTTCGACATGAGAATCGGAAGCACAGTCAAATCCCAAGCGGATTTCAGACCGCCGCAAGGCGAGACTCCTCGGAGGATTCCATGAAGAAAGTATTCCTGCTGATCGTTCTACCGGCCCTGATGGTCGCGCTGGGGTTTGCACAGACTCCCGCGGCTAGCGGCAACACAGACCCGACCAACATTCAGGGTTGCCTAGGTGGCTCTGACGGTAACTACACAGTTGCGGAAGACAATACGGGCCAGACTTTCAAGATCACTACCAGCAGTGTCGATCTCAAGCCACATCTGGGCCATGAGGTAAAACTCGTCGGACAGAAAACAATTGGGGCGATGGGTTCCGGCACTGGTGACAACAGCCTCGCCGTGACCGAAGTGAACATGATCTCCGAACACTGCGTTACGGCCGCGGCTGTACCTGCTGCGACTGTCAGCACAACTCCGGAGACTGTCACCGCACCCACTGCACCGCCCACTGCGTCCGTCAGCGCGCCTTCAGAAACTGCCGTCACACCTGCTCCGATTGTCGCTCCTCCCGCGGACACTGCCATCACACCCGCTCCAGTCGCAACTCCGCCCGCGGAAACTGTAGTTACACCTGCTCCAGTCGTCGCTCCGCCTGCGGAGACTGCCGTCACACCTGCTGCGCCCGCAACTCCACCTGCGGAGACCGTTGTCACACCTGCCGCAGTCGCCACACTACCTGCCGACACTGTCGTCCCACCCGTTGCCGCCGCTCACCCAACGCCGTCAGCACAACCCCGGAAACGGTCAGCGACACCGGCCGCCGCCGCTGCTGCACTCGCTGAGCCTGTCAGCACACCGGTTGCCGCCGCCACCCCACCCGCCGCACCGGTCAGCACGACTTCGGATACTGCCAGCGCGCCTGCTGCAGCCGTTACTACACCCACCGTGACTCATAAGAACGGGTCTCTGTGGCTTATTCCGGCTGTGGTGCTGCTACTAATCCTGGGCATTATGGTCCCTCTCGTTAACAAGTGGAGAAAACAAAAACTCCTGGACCAGACGAGTGGCGAAAATCTCTCTCTTACGCAGGAAGCGGTCCCTGTCGTAGAGAAGAGTCAAGGCAAGAGTGAAGGCAAGACCGACGTGCGCAAAGCAGCCTAAGCTGGCATAGGAAAACACCAATGTTCACTTTGGCATATTTAGCCCTTTGTGAGCACTGAACCCGGCGGCGGTTCGGAGCGATGCTTGGGAAGACGTAAGCCCGGCCAGCTCCGCCGCCGCTTCGCGCACTTCATCGGCAACGCCTTCGCCGGGGCGAACGGTCACATTTTCGAGACTGTGCCGGCGTATATGTTCGCGAACCAGATATTGGCGCCGTCAAAGGCTACGCCGAGCGGATAGGGAGTTGGAAAAGTCCCCAGGGTAGCGCCATCGCTGGCCCGCAGCTTCGTGACTGTGCTGGCGTTCCAATTCGCAACCCAGACGTTAGCGCCATCGTAGGCCACGCCCAAAGGATACGACCCGACTGCGTACGAGGCCAGGATGTAGCCGTCGCTAGGGCGCATCTTGGTGACGGTGGCGGCGGTTTCATTGGCAATCCAAAGGCTGGTGCCGTCAAAACACAACGCAGCGGGATAGGCCTGGGCATAATAAACAGCGAGGACCGCGCCATCACTGGGGCGGAGTTTGCTGACTGTTCCTGCATAGCCGTTGGCCGTCCATAAGTTAGTGCCGTCAAAGGCGATGGCGAGTGGCCCACCCGAGCCGCCCATCGTGAAGGTGCCGAGATTGGCGCCGTCGCTGACGCGAAGCTTGGTGACGTTGGAACTGTTGGCATTGGCGACCCACATGTTGGCTCCGTCAAACGCCAGGCTGTCGGGATAAGTGCCCACGGGGAAGGTCCCGAGTGTGACTCCATCAATGGCGCGTAGTTTGGAAACCGTGTTGCTCAATGAGTTTGCCACCCAGATATTGGCTCCGTCGTAGGCCGCAGCGTCGGGATACGATCCCACGTCAAAAGTCCCAAGAACGGCGCCGTCATTAGCGCGCAGCTTCGTGACCGTACCGCTGGAGGCGTAGTTCGTCACCCAGATATCCGCACCGTCGAAGGCCATCCGGTAGGGAAAGCTGCCCACGCTGAAGGAAGTCGTGGTATTGGCCCCGTACCAGCGCAAGAGAGCGATCTGGTTGGGATTGGTGGTTTGCGCGACAAGCGGCAGCGCCAGCGTCCATAGTAGGAAAGCCCAAACAGCGGCGCCACGATAGCAACGGATAAGCAAAGTGCAAGTCATGGAATCTCCTCGGCCCAGTGTGAAACTTCCGCACACAACGAAAAGTAAAGAGAAAAAAGAAACTAGCTCACGAAGAATGAGCCCGGTCTGAGCGGCCTGCTATTGTTTCGTACAAGGGAATGGTGCAACTGGGGGAGAAATCGTTTCAGGCGGACGAAAGACATTTGCCCACCGGTGGGGAAGTTCGGTTTCGATACGGGTTCGTTGCCGGCAAGTGAATGCAGGTCCTCACCGGAGTTTGCGCTCCACAGATTTCCCCACCGGGCCTTCGCCATGTGCGGAATGACAAGGACTTTTGAGCTCTTGTCATTCCGAATCGCCCGTAGGGGCGGTGAGGAATCTGCTTTCGCCGTTACTGTCATCACTGCTGGTTTGCCCCAGCCCTTTGCTAAATCTTGCCATGTAGGATTGTGCTTCTCGATCAGGGCTAGTTTCTTTTCGCGGCGCCATTTTTTCAGTTCGGTTTCACGTGCGATCGCGCTGCCGACTTGATGAAACAGTTCGTAGTAGACCAGGCGGTGGGCGAGATACTTTCGCGTGAATTCTCCGCCCTCGCCAGCCCTGTGGCGCAGGACGCGGGCCATTAGGAATCCCGTCATGCCGACGTAGATCACGCGGCTTTTGCTGGCCATGATGTAGACGTAGTAGAGCTTTTCGCGGGGCAATTGGACGCTCCGGCAGACAAACAGATTCCTCACCGGCCTTTGGCCCGATTCGGAATGACAAGGCTTTCTTGTTTGCACTTTTCTTGGTGCATAGCGCAAAATCTTGTCAAGAGGGTAAAAGTGAGGTTTTTTCTTTAAGCTGCTGATTCAAAGAGCAATATATTGTTTGGGAAATGTCCATATTGGCCCCTTCGATTTGATATTCTGGATATATTGGGTAAAAATAAACGTGTCGCAGGCCTTTGGGCTTGCGCCATTTTTTTTGCCCGGAATTGGAGTGCAGGGACAATGAGGCGAGGATTGGGATCGGGGCAGGACGTGGAAAGCCGACGCGGCGAAGCTTGGCTGGTGCGCGTGGGTATGTTTTTCGCAATGGGCATTTGCAGAGCGTTCGAGGGCTCGTGAAGAAAGCAAAAAAGCGGGCGGCGCCGGGAAACAGAAACAGTTCCAAGCATCGGGGCGATGTGCGGAGATGTAGTTCATGATTGAGGCGAAGAATCGCGGGTTTGGAGTGTCGAAGCCGTTTGGGGACAACGAACGGTATGACTTGATTCTGGATGGAGGGCAAAGGCGTTTGTGGCGGGTGCAGGTGAAGTCGAGCGCGAGCGTGCATCATAATGGGTTTGCGGTGCGGGCTTGCTGGAGGAGCAGTCGCAAGCATTTGCCGTATACGGCCGCGCTGATCGATTTTATGGCGGTGGTGATACAGAGCAAGCGTGTGCCGGAACGGCTGATCTGGTATGTGATTCCTGTGCGGGCGTTGGGAGGGCGGTTGACGATTAATCTTTATCCGTTTGGAGGCAGAAGGGATTGCGAACTGCGGCTGGAGAAATATCGGGATGCGTGGGGATTGCTGGGAAGGGCGCGGAGGAGGCGGTGAGTGGTACGTTCGGGTTTAGGCGGAATTGCTCTTGTATGGAACCTCGGCGCTTCCCGCAAACAGCAGGTTCCTCCACTCGCCATCGCGTTCGCTCCGGCTCGGTTGGAATGACAATATTTTTGTGGGCGCTTGCTGAAACTGTAAGCGGAGGTCGTATTGACGATTGTCCCATGAATTGACAGTTCCCTGACAAATGCCGAGATTTAAGTCGGTACCCTCACATCTGCACAGGCTCGGAGCTGGCGCGTATAGCCATCGCCGAACTTTTCGCCACACTCAGTCGCAGAAAAAAGGGGAAACAGACCATGCAATCACGGAAGCACGATGGAAGCGCTCGCGCAGACGGAATGAAGGCGCAACGACCGTTCAGAAACATTTTCGGAGTATCGGCTAGCCTCTCATGCGCTATCCATAAGCTGCCACGAGTTTTTGTTATATCCATTGTTACCGCAACTCTCGTGCTCGCCGCGACCGCGCAAACCAAGAATTCTCAGGAGCCAGCGCCGCAAACAGCCAGCTTTCAAGGGCTGGGGCAGATGCCGGGAGGCTGGCCTGCTGCGGGAACCTACGTCAGCGCCATCTCCGGCGACGGGTCAACGATCATGGGCTACGGATGGGTCTGCTTCAACGGAGGAACCAAGTGCAATACTTCGGGAAGCGTCCAAGCTTATCGCTGGACCGTGGCCGACGGCTTTCAGGTTCTTGGCAGCAAAGGGAACAGCGACTTTTTCGGCGCGGGAGCCGTCTCGAACGACGGTTCAGTGATTGTCGGCGAGCATCCGATACCCAACAATACCGGCCAGGTCTTCCGCTGGACGGCGGCGCACGGGATGGCGCAGCTGCCCATGCTCATCGCAACTGCTGTCACCGGTGACGGAACCATGGTCGCGGGCGGCGATAGCTGGTGGAACTCCGGGAAGACGGGAATCTTTGGGCCTTTTGCCGGCAATCAAGATCAAACGCAGGCGTATGGTCTGGCGGGAACCGGGAAAGCTCCGATCGCGGTGGGTGCGGCAATCAAAGGGTCTGATGTGAATGGGCCGGCTTTCCATGCTTTCCTGTGGACGCCCAGCGCTGGGCTGAAAGACCTGGGAGTGACCACAGGCACGCAGAGTATTGCGACCGCTATTTCGGCGAATGGTTTGGTGGTAGTCGGCGAGGCGTTAGACGCAAGCGGTTTTTGGCGGGCGTTCCGTTGGACCGCCGCCACCGGCATTCAGGATATCGGAACTCTCGGTGGGCCGGAGAGCGCCGCATTCGCGATCAGCGGCGACGGTTCAGTGATCGTGGGCAGCTCGCTTACATCGAGCGAAAGCGACTCGAATCACTGCTTCATTTGGACGGCCGGCGGGGGAATGCAGGATATGAAGACGGTGTTGGACACGGCTGGCGTTCACACCGCCGACACGTGGGTGACGCTGGATACGCTGGTTGGCATTTCCGCCGACGGCACTACCATGGTCGGATACGGCCAAAGTCCGAAGACGAAGGCGTTTCCGTTTGGGCAATTTGAGCCGTTCCGGGTAGTTCTTCCGGTGCAGTAAGGCAGCCTGAGCCTTCAAGTTAATACTGCGAGCGAAAGCAGATTCCTCACCGAGCCTTCGGCTCGATTCGGAATAACAAGGATTTGTATGATCAGTGCATTGCCCATCCAAAGACTTTGTCATTCCGAATCGGGCTGAAAAGCCCGGTGAGGAATCTACTGATGCTGTCACTGTCATCACCGCTGTGTCCCCCTAACCCGCCGCCAAATCCTTCCAGGTGGGATTATTCCTCTCAATGAGCGCGACCTTCTTCTCCCGCCGCCACTTTTTCATTTCCGTTTCCCGTGCAATTGCATTGCCGCCCTTGGTGGAAGGCTGGGAATTACGCTTTATCCAGTCGGCGCCAGAGAGGTCGTCACCGGCAGTTCGAAAAATAACGCGAAGCGCGGAAATTGCTGGGCAAAGACGAAGCCTCGGAGATGAAAGTTCATTTCTCAAACAAACGCATCAGACCTGTCGCGGGGAGATCCGGGGATAGGAACTTTGCCGGACGGTTCGCAGCGGCGGTGAGGGATTGGGCGGCGAGGTATCCGCTGCGGACTGCGCCTTCCATGGTGGCAGGCCATCCGGTAGCAGTCCAGTCGCCGGCGAGAAAGACGCGAGGCCACGCGGTAGGAGCAGCGGGACGGTAGGCATTGATGCCGGGGCGCGGAGAGTAGGTGGCGTGGACTTCTTTGACTACCGCGGATTTGACGAGAGTCGCTTCGCGGGCGGCGGGGAAAAATTCACGGACTTCGGCGAGAGCGAGGTCGACGATTTCGCTGCGCGATTTTTCGATGAGGGATTTCGAGGAGCTGACGACGAGCTCGATGTAGCTGGCGTCAGCGCCTAAAGCCCCGGCTGCTTCGTCGACGCTAACGCGGCCCTGAAGGGCCACTCTTCCACGTTGCTGGAGGCGGGACTTGTGAAACATCCACTGAATGGTTCGGTTGAGGAGGACGGCGTGGTCGAGATCACTTATTTGGCGGTCGAACCAAAGATGGATGCCGGTGATCGGCGAAGTTTCGAAGTGGGTGATGGCTTCGCGCAGTGAAGCGCTTTCAGGTTCATTGGGGAGGATGCGATCGAGTGCGTCGAATGGGACGGCGAGGATTAAGTAGTCGAAGGATTCTTGTTCGCCGGTGGATTGGATTTTTACTAAAACACTCTCCGGCTGAAAACTTTCGACGGAGTGGCGGAAGTGGAGTTGGCCTCCGCGGGCACGGATGTAGTCGCCGGCGGCGTTGTAGAGTTCTGTGAGTGGAATAGTGGGGACGCCCATGTGGCGCGCTGCGGGAGATTGCATGGAGACCCGGACGACTTGTGCGGCCGCGGAGATGGAGATGCGGTCGAGGTCTTCACTGAGGGCGCTGATCAGGATGGGCTTCCAGAAATTTTCGACTGCGCCTTGCGTCTGGCTGTGTTGATCGAGCCATTGCTGAAAGGAGCGGCCGTCGTCTTTTTGTTCAGTGAGGGTGAGCGGGACCATGGCACGGGCGATGGCGAGTTTGTCGGCGACGGTCAGGAATGGAAAGCTCAGGAAGGATGGCGCGGTGTGAAGCGGCGCGGGAAGCCGGGAAGCTTTCATGACGGTCGAGCGGCCGCCGGGTTCGACGAACGTCATCGTGTCGTACCAGCGGATGTGTTGCGCGACGCCGATGCGCTGGTAGAACTCGATGAGGTTGGTGCAGGAGCGAAAGAGCACGTGCTGGCAGTTGTCGATGACTTCGCCGGTGCCGGGATGCTCGTAGGAGGAAGCGCGTCCGCCGAGGAAGGGACGCTTCTCGAAGACGGTGACGCGGAACCCGGTGTCGGCAAGTGCGCAGGCGGCGGCGAGTCCGGCGAGTCCGCCTCCGGCGATGGCGACGGTGGGTTGCGTGGGAGTGGATGGCATGGATGGGGCGATACCAGATTAGCAAAAAGGCGGGCGCTTTATCGCAGCGTTGAAACGCTGCGCCACCTGCAAGCCGGAACTCATCGTTCGATCTTCAGCCTTGTATTATCTATTCACTCATGAGTTCCAAGACAGCGATGGTTGTTCACGAAGGATCTTCTAGCTGGCTCGCGAATTGGTGGTCTCGTATTCGAGCCTCGCAGGGTTGGATTGTGGGTGTCGCGCTTTTTTTGCGTGTGGGGTGGATTGTTGCTGGGCACACTTATAAGTTCAAAGCCATCGACAACAATTTTGGCTTTGGCTGGGAGATGGGACGGATTGGGGCGGCGATCACTTCGGGGCGCGGGTTCAGCGATCCGTTTGATGCTGCGACGGGGCCGACGGCGTGGGAGCCTCCGCTTTATCCGTATTTCATTGCGGGTGTGTTTCACGTTTTTGGGATTTATTCGCGGGCATCGGCGTTTGTGCTGCTGAGTGTCAACAGCATTTTTTCTGCACTGACTTGTGTGCCGATTTTTCTGATTGCGAAGCGGAATTTTTCGGAAAAGGTTGCGGTGGGCGCGGCGTGGACCTGGGCGCTGCTTCCTTATGTGATGTTCTGGTGTACGCGCTGGGTGTGGGAGACGAGCCTTTCGGCGCTGTTGATGGCGGTGATTTTGTGGCTGGCGCTGACGATGGAAGAGCGCGACGGCACTCTGCCGTGGGTCGAGTTCGGATTGCTGTGGGGGATTGCGGCTCTGAACAGTACGGTGCTGCTGTCGTTTTTGCCGGCGGCGGGATTGTGGAGCTGGTATCACCGTGCGCAGCGCGGGAAGCGGTCGCTGGCCGGGATTGTTGTTGCTTCGGTTGTTTTTTTTGCTTGCATCACGCCATGGCTGGTGCGCGACTATCAAACCTTCGGAAAATTTATTTTCATCCGCGACAATTTTGGGGCGGAGCTTCGCCTCGGGAATGGCAACGGAGCGGATGGAACATGGATGCAATATCTGCATCCGACGCAGGATGTTTATGCGATGCGGCAGTATACGGCGATGGGAGAGTTGGCTTATGTTGCGATGCGGCGGCGGGAGGCGGTCGACTACATTAAGGCGGACTACGGGCGCTTTGGGTGGTTGTGCGTGAAGCGGGTTATTTATTTTTGGGCAGGGCCGCCGCGGCTGGCGCAGATTTGGTGGCTGGCGGAGGTGAAGAACTCGTTGTTCCTGGCGTCTTCAGTGTTGATGTTTTGGGGATTGGGCCGGGCGTTGCGGCGACGCTGTCCCGGAGCGTCGCTTCTGTTCTGGATGATCTTCTTGTACCCCGCGATTTATTACGTCGTGTTTCCGAATCAGCGGTACCGGCATCCGATTGAGCCGGTGATGACGATCCTTGGCGTCTTCTTGCTGACGGAAGCGGGCCGGAAATCGCAAGCGGTCATACCACAAAAATGAAAACGCTTTTTGCTTAAAATTCTTGAGGGCAAAGGATTTGACTGGCCTTGATCTGGAGTCCATCCACGCAAATTCTTGAGCGCCAGTGACTTACCCGTAAATTCTTTATGGGTAAGGACTTAGCTGACCGGTATTTCGATTTTGTCCGGAGCGCATCGCTCATCATCGGATAGTGGGGCTGTGGAAGTCGGTGATGGCTGTCACTAGGAGTTGGCGCTTTTATTTCGGATGAGGAATTACTGACAGGATCACGTACTCGTCTCCGCGGATTACGAAATAGAATCGCCAACTGCGGTTGACTCGCGCCTGCCAGATATCTTGCCCTTCATCGTATTTCTTGGCGTGCAAGGAGGGATGGTTCAGATTGTCGAGAAGAAATCCCAGTTGCTTGCCGAAAGCCTTGCGGACTGGAGCGGGCAGTTCCACGTAATCTTTGCCGGCGCGATGGGTGAAGCGAAGATTCACTTCCTCTTCCTAGAGTTCTTGCCTCTTCCCGTTCGGCGTTCGAGCGCAGATATCGCTGCTGCGGCTGAGCTATAAGGGCCGTGCGTGCGGCCGTCAGCAAGGTCCTTTAGACCCTCCGCGAGATGACGGTCTATGACGGTTTTTGGAGTGAGGGTAATTTTGCCGTTTTCGTAGTCGGCTTCGAGCAAATCACCGATATCGAGGCGGACACGCTTGCGAATGCTTTGAGGGATGACGACTTGAAATTTACTTTTTACGGTGACGAGTTCCATAGGTTGACCTGTTGGGGAGTATAACAGTTTGACTATTTGGCCCGACCATTATCGGTCGGGTTTTTGAGCATAATTCGTCGTTGCATCATGGTTTTGACTGTCAATGGCCAGGTTACATCCGTTAGGATGGCCAGCAGCCATTGAGGCTTTGAGGGAGAGGTATGAGCGTTCAAGCAGATATTTTTGTTTCGCACACCGACGAGGAGGCCGCCCAGTATGACAGCGAACCGGCTACGTTCAGGGATCGCGAACAATACACTAGCTTTACGGAGCTTGAGCTTTCCACGTTATGGGCAAAGATTCGAGACGTAGAGTGGGACGTGGATTCATTAGATAAATTTCATACTGTACTTATCCAAAATGGCGGCGAACGCATCATTAAACGTCTACCCAAGGATATGGCCGTGCGGCTAGCGCGATTGACACCGCAGCAGATTTCGATTGCCGCGGCCAAGTGGGCGGCCACAGATGAGATGGCTTGTAATGCGGCCGATGTGCAACCAATTATTGAAGGGCTGGTGCGTTTAGCCCAGGCAGCCTCTGAAACTAACCGAAATATCTATTTCTGGAATTGCGTTTAAAACCTACCTTTCCGCGACAAAGCGCATCGTAAGCCCAGCAGTTTCTAGAGCCTGGCTTTGACCTGTCCAAGGAGTCACCCGATGATCGCGAATCGATCTGTTCTGGCCTGCGTGTCTCTGATAAACAATCGCAGAGCAGCTTTTAGTCTTCGCTTGGCCCTGTGCCTTATGGTGCTGAGCCTTGGCGCTCTTGCCGAGCAGGCTACGATCATCAGCTTCGATCCGCCGAGCGCGGTCCAGACCGAACCGCTTAGCATCAATTCTGCAGGAGCGGTTACGGGATACTATTCGGATGGAAGCGCCTTGCACGGTTTTCTTCGTGAACCGGACGGCAACTTTACATCGTTTGACCCACCCGGCGCGACTGCGACCGAGCCGACAAGTATCAATTCCGCAGGATCGATCGCCGGATCTTTCGTTTCGGGGCAGTTTCACGGCTTCCTGCGTGACCCGGAGGGCGATTTCACCACCTTCGACCCGCCGGGGTCGACCTCGACCATGGCCACAAGCGTAAATTCTGCCGGCGCGATTGCCGGCTATTACACTCTTGCCGACCACTCGTTTCACGCGTTCGTGCGAGATTCCAACGGCACCATAACCAGCTTCGGGGCTGCGGGTTCGACTTCTACCTTTGCCAAGAGTATCAACTCGGCAGGAGTCATTACGGGCTATTACCTGGACTCAGCGCAGGTGTATCACGGGTTCGTGCGGGCTGCGGACGGTGCGATTACTACGTTTCTCGCCCGATCCGGGCAGAATTGCCTGCCCCAGGGCATTAACTCCGCGGGCGAGATTACGGGACAGTGGGGGCCGCTGAACGACGCTCACGGATTTTTGCGAGCCGCTGACGGCACCATCACTACGTTCGCGCCGGTCACGCCTTCCGCAGGAGTCGTTCCCGGCGGCATCAACGATGCGGGAGCGATTACCGGATTTTACGTTGACCTGCATGACGATCTGCACGGTTTCGTGCGGCATCCCGATGGCACGTTTGCCATCTTCAATCTTCCTGATGTTCAGTTCATTTTTCCTTTCAGCATCAACTCTGCGGGAGCGATTACTGGCTACTATCAGGCTAACAACGACACGACTTCGCACGGATTTCTGTTTACGCCTTAGAGCAACGCGATTGCGGGATTGAGGCGAACTATAGGAACGGCCCGCCGTTGTGCGTTATCTTTGGACTGAGGATACGCACCGGATATGCATCCCAAAACAGAGTGGTTCGCGCGCCCCGTCCTGCATGTAAAAGATGTTGAAGCCTCGCTGCTGTTTTACGTTGACCGGCTTGGCTTCACAATTCCCTGGCGCTACGACGAGGACGGCAGAACACGTGTCGCGCAGGTCGATCGACAGGGCTGCGCGCTTATTTTGTCCGATCAGTGGCCGGAGAAGATTGGCAAGGGGCTGATGTTTATTTCCTTGAACGTTGAGCCGCAAACGCGCGAGGCCGCGGTCGCCGCGTTGGACGCGCTGCGCGCGGAGCTCGAGACCAAGGGCGTTGCGGTCAAGGAGGGTTCGTGGGGATACCGGCTTCTGGTGGTCGATGATCCGGATGGGAATCAGCTGTTCTTCAACTATCCGAACGAGATTGCGGCCGGCAAGATTGCTGGAAATGAAGCGTAACGGTTCGTGAAAAAAGCGCCGTCGCATAGAACGGATAGATCGGCATCGAGAGTCGAGGGTTTTGAGTGTAATCGCCTGTATACTCAGCTATCATTTGCGTCGAACGTCTAGGCTGCTAATTTTCCCATCAACGATAATCGTTCAATTCTGAGAGGCAAGTGAAAATGCGCGCATTGATGGTTATACTCCTGACTTTCTGTTCGGCGTTCGGAGCAACGGCGCAGGACAAGGATCGAGCAAGTAGCGATGAGCCCTTGCGTCCCGTTTTTGATGGTCGCTATGCGGCCATGAAATCGGCCATGGCAGCTCGTGACGGTAAGGCTATTTCTGAAATACTTGCCCCCGATTTTACTAGTGAGGATGCTTCAGGACAGAAGGAAAACGCGGACACTATGATTCAGGAAGTGGTCGCCTTACCCAAAGACCCCCTGAAAGTAAGCAATACAGCGATTTTGGCTATCAAGGTCAACGCAGGGAGCGCCACCGTGGAGCAGCGCTACGACATGAAGACAACGAAAGCAGGGCCGGATGGAAATAAGCGGGACATTGAACTGATTACTGTCTCAACCGACACCTGGATTAAATCAAAGGATAGTTGGCTGCTACAGAGAACTGTGACAAATCAAATGGATTACTCCGCAAACGGCAAGCTGCTCATTCACAAGGTCCATCCTTAAAGGTTGTGCAAACGATGCAATGGTGGTTTCGGCCTGTCGCAGGGTGGTTGGCCATAAATCGTCATTCCGATCACTCACGTTGATTGCCGCAACATTCGTATCCATCGAGAAGTCAAAAGCCCCAAACGCGAGTAGAGTGGTCTATGTGAACCGCAGGCTCACGCTTACAGCACTGCTCCTCCTTCTCAGCCCCATCGCTGTTTGCCAATCGTCCTCTCAAACTTTAGATTGTTCGACTCTGAAGTACTCGCGGCACAAGGTTTCGTGCCTCTGTGGCACTGTCGCAGTCTGTGCAGGAGATATTTGCGGTCGCCCCTCGGACTACGGCTTGGACGACGACATCGTCGTAGAGCTTCGAGACAAGGGTGGTACGACTCTCGACACGCAGAAAGTTGTGGTAGAGACACGTGAGATGCAGGGTACGACGCAGGGCGGTTCAAAAACCTCTTACAAGCAAACGGATCGGAGATTCTGTTTCGAGGGCAAACGAGACGGCGATTATCTGCTTGCTTTTATTCTCCACAAGAATGGCATCGCTCAACCAGCGGTCATAGTCCCCAGGAACTATTCGCACAAACGGAGCAAAACTTGTGACTCTGTGTACATGGTGGAGCCGCTCTGCCCGAAGTAATTTGACGAAAAAACTCGCCACACCACTCATTGACGTTGATTGTCCTGGATTGACCAAAAAGTCAAAAGCCCCACCCTGTCGCACAGAACGCGACAAGGATGGGGCACCATTTCTCTTCTGAAAGCGGTCTTTTTACAGCGCGCTCATGTTTGACAGGAACTCGCCGTTGGCTTTGGTTTTGCTGAGTTTGTCGATCAGCAACTCCATGGCTTCTACCGGCGAGAGCGGGTTCAGGACTTTGCGCAGGACCCAGATGCGCGATAGATCTTCTTTCGGGATCAGCAGCTCTTCTTTACGCGTGCCCGAGCGTTGAATGTCGATGGCGGGGAAGACGCGCTTATCGACCAGCTTGCGCTCGAGGATGATTTCGCTGTTGCCGGTGCCTTTGAATTCTTCGAAGATCACGTCGTCCATGCGGGAGCCGGTGTCGATCAGCGCGGTGGCGATGATGGTCAGCGAGCCGCCTTCTTCGATGTTGCGGGCGGAGCCGAAAAAGCGCTTCGGACGCTGCAACGCGTTGGAATCCACGCCGCCGGAGAGCACTTTGCCGCTGGGCGGAACGATCGTGTTATAGGCGCGGGCGAGACGCGTGATGGAATCCAGTAAGATGACGACGTCGCGCTTGTGCTCGACTAATCTTTTTGCTTTTTCGATCACCATTTCGGCGACCTGCACGTGGCGGGCGGCGGGTTCGTCGAAGGTCGAAGAAATGACTTCGCCTTTGACCGACCGCTGCATGTCGGTAACTTCTTCCGGGCGCTCGTCGATCAGCAGAACCATCAGCACGACTTCCGGATGGTTCGTAGTGATCGAGTTGGCGACGTTCTGCAATAACATGGTCTTGCCGGCGCGCGGCGGAGAAACGATCAGGCCGCGCTGGCCCTTGCCAAGGGGCGTTAGCAAATCCATGACGCGGGCGCTGGCATTTTCGCGGGTGGTTTCAAGCTTGAGACGTTCCTGCGGATAGAGCGGCGTCAGATTGTCGAACAGGATCTTGTTGCGCGCTTCGTCGGGCGATTCGAAGTTGACAGCTTCTATCTTCACTAGCGCGAAATATTTTTCGCCTTCATGCGGAGGGCGTACCTGGCCGCTGATGGTGTCGCCGGTCTTGAGATCGAATTTGCGGATTTGCGAAGGCGAGACATAAATGTCGTCGGGGCCGGGAAGATAGTTGTAATCCGGCGAGCGCAGGAAACCGTAGCCATCGGGCAGAATTTCGAGGACACCCTCGGCAAAGATATGGCCTTCTTTTTCGCTCTGGGCCTGCAGGATTTTGAAGATGAGGTCCTGCTTGCGCAGTCCGCTGGCGCCGGGCAAATCCAAGGTCCTTGCGATCTTGGTCAGCTCGGTAATGTTTTTTTCTTTGAGTTCAGCGATGGTCATGATTCACCTAAACCCGTGCACTCACGTATTCGTTAGTGTTCGCGGGAGATTTTCAAAAGGAGGGTTACACAGGGAAGACAACACCAGGCAGGAAGGCGGGGCTGTTTATGCAGCCCGCCGTTGTGCCTCAGCAAAGTTTTCTGGTTCCGACAAAACCGCCTGTCGCTCCGAGCCTGCAATCCGTGACAAAACGTCGTTCATCGTTTCCGGGATTCTGGTGCTGGGCCGATGGAACTTCCGCGTGGCCTTAGAGGCAAGCTGACAGAGCATATAACGGTTCCGCAGAGTTTGTAAAGCATCAAATACACGATCAGAGCGCATGTGCTTTATTTCCCCTTCCTTATAAATGTAGCGTTCGCCTTCATCCTAAAAGAAAATCCGCAGGCCGCCAAAATCGAAGAGCCCGATTCAACTAACTGATTCCAATTAGGTTGTAAGGATATGGCGCTAAAAAGTAACACTTGAATAGATGCGCCACCGGACATCTAAGATGCTCAATTTTCTGGATTTGGCCTCGGCTGGGTACAGCACAAAATAGGACCGAGAGCTTCCGGATGTCCTTGGAACCGAGCTAATCTAGCTGCTGGACGGCAATTTGGTCAAGGTAATTCTGAGGCCTAGGTCCGAATCAGGAACCAAGGAGTGCAATAATCGAACTCTTGCATGGCCAGCAAAAATGCCATACAAGCATAGTAACCTCTGTTGTTCCTTATACTTAGGCTTGACAGAGATGGAAAGGAAGTTAGCCCGCGAAAGTGAGAACAATGGAAACGGATAATAAGGACGAATCCCAGGGCACAAAGCCGGCGGAGTTGGAAACGTCGCCCGCGGTCCGGCTGCGGCTCTGGCTGCTCAAGCTTGCGACCGAGGGTGGGAGTGATTTGCTGCTGGTGCCGGACGCCGCGCCCGCCATTCGGGTGGAAGGAAAGCTGCACGCCATTGGCGAAGAACCACTGACCGGTGCCGACATTGAGGCTGCCGTTCTTCCGGCGTTGGCTCCACATGCGTTGGTGCAATACCGGCAATTTCGGATTGCGGATGCTTCTTACCGGGTGCCTGGATTGGGGCGATTTCGCATCAACCTGCACAACGAGCGCGGACGGCCGGCGGCAGCGGTGCGGGCATTGCCGGCTAAAGTTCCGTCGCTGGAGGAATTGCATCTTCCGCCGGGTGTGGCCGCACTGGCGCAGTTGCAGCGTGGGCTGGTGATTATCGGCGGAGCGACGGGATCGGGGAAGACTACAACCTTGGCGGCGCTGGTCAATGAGATCAACGAGAAGGATGCGCGCCATATTGTCACGATTGAGGATCCGATTGAATATGAGCACGTGCACCATCACAGCATTATCGAGCAGGTGGAGATTGGTTCGGACGCTCCCGACTTCCCTACTGCGCTGCGGGCGGCGCTGCGGCAGGCGCCAGATGTGATTGTGGTGGGCGAGATGCGCGACCCGGAAACGGCGCGGATTGCTTTGTCGGCGGCGGAGACTGGACATCTGGTATTTACCACGCTGCATACCACCGATGCGGTGTCGACTATTTCGCGGATCGCCGATTCGTTTCCGCCGGAGCGGCAGCATTCCATTCGCGCTGAGATGGCGATGGCGTTGGCTGCGATAGTGACGCAGAGTTTGCTGCCTCGACGCAGTGGTGGAAGGATTCCCGCGGCTGAGTTGCTGATGGTAAGTTACGGCGCGCGGCAGCATATTCGCAAGAATTCGTTGCAGCATCTGCATCAGGAGATCACCATCACGCGCAAGAACGGGTCGTTTACGCTGGAGGAATCTTTAGCGCAGTTGGTAGCGCAGGGGGATCTGAGCCGCGAGGATGCGATTATTCGGGCGATTCATGCGGAGGATTTGGATACGCTGCTGAAGGCGAAGGGGATGTGAGGATTCGTGGACGTTCAGGACTTACGTATCAGATGCATGGTGAGCAATCGTCTGTTTATAGCAGTTCCTTCCGGTCAGCCCATCACTCGGGAGCAATCGCCGTAATGTCCACAAATCAGACTTGTGGACTGTGCGTCTGCATGCTTGCGGCTGAGGGCTTCAGAAGTCCCTACACGTTTATTCGACCTTGTTCTAAGGAAAGGGTTGCCTGTCATTTGCGCGAAGGATTACTCGTATCTCAAGGCGACCATAGGATCCACGCGCGTCGCGCGGCGCGCCGGGATGTAGCAAGCCGCGAGCGCTACGAGTGCGAGCAGTATTGCGACACCCGCGAATGTCGCGGGGTCCGTCGGTTTCACCTCGAAAAGCAGACTGGCCATCAGGCGAGTCAGCGCAAGCGCTCCTGCAATCCCGGAGGCGATGCCGAAGAGCGCGATTTTCGTTCCATCTTTCATAACGAGCCGCAGCACGTCGTGTCGTTGCGCTCCCAGCGCTGTCCGTATGGCGATCTCATGCGTTCGCTGGTTTACGGCATAGGCCATCGCGCCATAAATTCCCACCGACGCCAGGATCAACGCGAGCACGGCAAAAAGTCCGAGGAGCAGCATGTTGAAGCGTTGTTGCGCAAGCGACACAGCCAAGAGCTCGTCCACGGTGTGCACATCGCTCACTGGAATCTGGCTGTCCACGCTCCAGATCTGCTTCTTCACTTCTTCAACGAGTGCAGGAGACGTATCGGGAGCCCGGATGGCGAGCGTCATAAATCGTCTCCAGATTTCGTCGGACTGCGTAAAAGGAGTATAGACAGCGGGATCCGTCGGTTGATTCAATCCTGAGTGTTTTACGTCGGCCACTACGCCGATGACGGTCATCCATTGTGGTGGCCCTGGGTCGCCCGCCCAGCGGATGCGCACGCCGATTGGGTTTTCGTGCGGCAGAAATTCCCGCACCATTTCCTCGTTCACAACTGCCACCAGTGGTTGCTCTTCGCGGTCCAAGGGGGTGAAGTCGCGACCCACGCGCAGGGGAATCTGCATCACGTGGAAGTAATCACCCATCACCGAAAGGGTTTGTACCTTGGGCTCGCCCCCCACGGCCACAGGAGGGCGTCCGTCGATGACGACACGGTGGCCCACATAATTCCCGCCGAGCGGTATATCAGTTACCATCGCTGCCTGCACGCCTGGGAGAGAATTCAAGCGGGTAAGCAACTCGCGGCGAAATTGGGTCTGTTTGGGGATTTCGCCGTATCGCGTCTTGGGCAATTGGAGATACATCGTCATTACGTTCGCGGAATTGAAACCGGGGTTCATCGAGCGCAACCGTGAGAATCCTTTGATCAACAAACCGGCCCCCACCAGCAGCACCAAGGCAACTGCCAGTTCCGATGTGACCAGAATTTTCCGTACGTTATGCCCCATCGTGCTCGCAGTTGTGCTCCGCCCGCTCTCTTTCAGAGCCTCGGCAACGTCGGAGCGGGCCGCGATCCATGCCGGCGCCATTCCGAACACGATACCGGTCAGCACCGAGATCACAAGGACGAAAAGCAGCACCCGTGTATCCATATGAATCCCGCTCAGCCGCGCCAACTCCTCCGGCCTCAAAGCCAGGAGCAGGCTCGTACCCCACTTCGCGAACAGTAGTCCGGCCGCACCGCCGAGGACCGACAACAGTGCGCTCTCTGTCAGCGTTTTCCGGATTAGCCGGCCGCGGCCCGCGCCCAGGGCCGCCCGGATCACCAATTCCTGACGCTGCGCAACCGCCCGCATCATCAGCAAGCTCGCGAAATTCGCGCACGCAATCAGCAGCACCAGGCCTACAGCTCCGAAGATCACCAGCAGTGCCGGCCGCACGTCTCCTACCAGCCATTCATGCAGCGGCACTAATTGACTCTTCCGTTCTTTTTCTTCGGCCGGATACTGCTCCGCGAGCCGACGGTCGATCGCAGCCATATCGGCCTGCGCCTGCGCCAGCGTAATGCCCTCCTTCAATCGCCAGTAGGTATGCATGAAGTGCACATCACGCTCAGCCGCCGCTCCCGGGTCGCTGACCCAGAGTGAAACGAAGACGTCGGCATGCTCCGCTGGCGGAGCAAAACTCGCGGGCATTACGCCGATCACCGTATAAGAGTTTCCGCCCAGTTGAATCGTATTGCCCGCCGCATGTGGATCGCTGCCAAGGTAGTCTTGCCAGAAATGGTTGCTCACCATGGCGAGACGCGGCCCGCCTTTCACATCGTCTCTAGGCGAAATGGTCCGGCCCAGTATCGGTTGCGCGCCCAGCGTTTCGAGGAACCCCGCATTGATCTGCCCGACACGGACTTGCACAGGTTCGGTTGCGCCTATGTAGTCCATCTTCTCGACATTGATTCCGCCCCCCTGCGAGAATGCGCGCGTCTGTCTCTGGATATCCATTACGTTTGGGAGCGAATCGTGTTCCTTGATGACCACGAGTTGCTTCGGATTCTTGTAGGGAAGTGGGCTGAGCAGCACTCCATTGATCACACTGAATATCGCCGTGTTTGCGCCGATGCCGAGAGCAAGAGTGAGGATGGCGACTGTTGTGAAACCCGGAGATTTACATAACTGGCGCAGGCCAAAACGTATATCCGCGACTAGCTCTTCGATCCAAATGAAACTCCACACCGCGCGCGTCTCTTCCTGGACGCGGGCCACATTGCCGAACTTGCGCAAGGCCGAATAATGCGCTTCCTCCGGCGACATGCCGCGTGCGATGTTGTCCTGAGTTTCCACCTCGATGTGGTCGCGAATGTCCTGGTCGAGATCATTGAGCATGCGCTTACGGCGATTCATGGTTTGCCCTCCTGCTCAACGCCTTGTTCAGCCGGCCGGAGAATTCGCGCGATCGCTCCCGCCAGCTTGTCCCACTTGCTGGTCTCGACCACCAGTTGCCGCCTGCCCTTCGCCGTCAGTCGGTAAAATTTTGCACGCCGATTGTTTTCAGACGTACCCTCCTCGACCGAGATCCATCTCCTCTTGATGAGCCGGTGCAGCGCGGGATAGAGCGACCCCTGTTCCACCTGCAACACGTCGTCGGAGTTGAACTCGATTGCCTTCGCGATGGCATGGCCGTGCGTCGGCCCCAGCAGCAGCGTGCGCAGAATCAGAAGATCCAGCGTGCCTTGCAGCAACTCGATGTGCTCTTTCTCTTCTTTAGTAGACATTCTAGGTGACGATAGAGCGCTTCCACTAGAATGTCAAGGTGAGCGACTACGATGTAAACTCCGGATGGTCGGTTAGCCGGAAGTTACCGCGCATCAGACTGTTGGTCCTACGTCCAGTACGTGCGATCCAAACTTCGATACTGAATCGCCTCCGCAATATGCTTGGGCTCGATCTGCGGCGTGCCATCGAGATCGGAAATCGTTCTGGCGACTTTCAGAATGCGGTCGTGGGCGCGGGCGCTTAGGCCTTGCTGGGTCATGGCGCGCTCGAGCAGGCGCTCGCAATCGGCGGAAAGTTCGCAGTAGGCGCGGATGTGGCGGGAGGACATTTGCGCGTTGCAATAGAGGCGCTCGCGCGAGCCGGAAAAACGAGTCAGCTGAGTTTGGCGGGTGCGCATGACACGATCGCGAATCTTGGCCGAGTCTTCCGGTTCGTGGGTCGAGCGCATTTCTTTGTAGTTTACCGCCGGGACGTCGATGTGGATGTCGATGCGGTCCATCAGCGGGCCGGAGATTTTTGAGATGTAGCGCTGGATCATCGGCGTGGTGCAGTGGCATTCGCGTGAGCGGTCGTTGTGGAAGCCGCAGGGGCAGGGATTCATTGCCGCGGCCAGCATGAAGCGCGCTGGGAAGGTCAGCGACATGGATGCACGGGCGATGGCGACCGTACCATCTTCGAGCGGCTGGCGCAGGACTTCGAGTACGTTGCGCGGGAACTCCGGTAACTCGTCGAGAAAGAGCAAGCCGTTATGCGCGAGCGATACTTCGCCGGGACGCGGAATCACACCGCCGCCGATCAGTCCGGCATCTGAAATTGTGTGGTGCGGCGAACGGTACGGGCGCTTTCCTACCAGGCCCGTTCCCTGATCGAGCACTCCCGCCACGCTATGAATCTTTGTTGTCTCCAGCGCTTCTTCGAAGGTCAGCGGCGGAAGAATCGTCGGCATGCGCTTGGCCAGCATGGTCTTGCCCGATCCCGGCGGACCAATCATCAGAATATTGTGGCCGCCAGCGCAGGCGATTTCGATGGCGCGCTTGGCGGTGAGCTGGCCGCGAACGTCCTTGAAGTCGACGAAGAATTGTTGTGATTCGCGCAGCAGAGAGTCGCCGTCAGCTTTGATGGGCTGAATGCCGTTGCCGGAGTTGATGAAGTGAATTACGTCGAGCAGCGATTTCACGGGGAAGACTTCCACTCCGCCGACCATGGCGGCTTCCTTGGCATTGGCTTCAGGAACGACCATGCGGGAAATCTTGCGGCCCCGAGCTTCAATCGCGATCGGTAGAGCACCGCGCACTCCGCGAATGCCTCCGTCGAGAGAGAGTTCGCCGACGAAAAGGCAATCGTTGACTTCCTTTTTTGTAAGGCCGCCATAGGCCCCGACGATGCCGAGAGCCATGGGCAGGTCGAAGCCGGAGCCTTCTTTTTTTATGTCGGCGGGCGCTAGATTGATAGTGATGTGCGTCGGCGGAATGTCGTAGCCGCAATTCTTGAGCGCGGCGCGGACGCGGTCGCGGCTCTCGCGCACGGCGGCGTCGGGCAAGCCGACGGTGTGGAAGTGGTCCTGATCGGTTTTGATACCTGAGCAGTCGACTTCCACCTGAATGATGTTGGCGTCGATACCGTAGACGGCGGCACTGAGAGTTTTATAGAGCATGAGTGACGAAGGACACGAATCCGAGCGCTGATTTTAGAAAATGGGACTGGCATTCGGCTGTGATGAATGTCACCAGGTGCGGCTGTGGAAATGACAGACCACAGCGATCCTGGAGCGGGAATGGCTTTCCATGTACCAAGTTCTCCAACATATGCCGGGTTGTTCGCGTGGTGCGCGTGTCATAGGATCAAGGAACGTCTTTAAGGAACATTGTTAAGGAATACCGGCAACGAACATCGGCCCTCCTCCATGATTTCAAACTCCCGTACACCATCCGATCCGCGCCGGCCTACCAGCAGCTTTGAACGGGAAGAATCGCAGCTTTGGCGATGGGCTCTGGGCTTCCTTATTTTGCTGGCGGTCGCTTTAGCCGGACTGCTGTGGGAGCGGCTGGAAGGAATTCCGTATCAACTGCGGGCAATCCCCATTGGCGTGCTGGCGTTGTCTCTGCTGTTTGCTGTCTATGCGTACGGGCGGAGGCGCGAGGTCGCCGACTTGAAGTTGCTGTTGCAGGGATTGCAGGAGCATGTGGGCGCGGCGCCGTCGGAGGAGCAACTCGATCAACTGAGCCAGGTCATTATGCGCTCGCAGCGCAGCTTCAAGGAGTTGATTGACTCTTTCGAAGATGCGGCGTGCGCGGTTTCACTCGATGGCACGCTGCGCACGGTGAACAAGCGCGTGACCGAACTCACGGGCGTGGCGTATGCGGATTTGGTAGGCCACAAGATCTACGACTTTGTCGAAGAGCCAGCTCGCGAAATCGTGGAACGAGGGCTGGGATCTTTTCTGAACAGAAAACACTGGTCGGGCACGGTCAAGGTGCGTTTGAAAAACTCCACTCGGCCGCTCTACTTCGACTGTGTGCTCAACGCCATTGTCAAAGGGGACGAGGTGGTCGGCCTGAGCGTGCTGGGCCGGGATGTGACGGAGCAACGCGAGAAGGAGTTGCGCTTCACCGAGCTGTTTGAAACTTTGCAGGAAGGCGTTTACTTCAGTACTCCGGAAGGGCAACTGCTGGATGCCAATCCGGCGCTGGTAGCAATGCTGGGGTATACGAAGAAAGAAGATTTGCTAGCGGTAAATGCAGGAGCGTTGAACACGGACGAAGGCCAGTTGCCGGTATTGGGGAGGGCTTCGGATGACCGTGGCGGCGTGCGCACGCGCGAGGTGAAGCTGCGGCGTAAGGACGGCGCGCCGGCCACTTTTCTCGATTCGTCGCGCGCCGTGTGGGACGCTTCCGGCAAGGTCATCCGGTATCAGGGAACGCTGGTCGACATTACGGAGCAACGGGCGATGGAGCGGCAGTTGTTGCAGCAGGAAGAATTCCGGCAGCGGCTGCTGGAAAGTTTTCCTGACTTGATTCTGGTTGTCGACATCGACGAACGCTACACCTTCGTGAGTTCGCGAATCAAAGACCTGCTGGGCTATCAGCCGGAAGATTTACTGAAGAAAAAAATCTCAGATCTGGAAGATCATTCGCCGGAACTGGCCGCTCTTTATCACGACGTTGCGTCGAGCGTTCAGATATTTGCCTCGGCCGAATATGGCGCGCGCCACCGCGATGGAAGCTGGCGCACCATGCGCGCTTCGGCCAGCCAACTCTTCGATGCCGAAGCGAAACTCAGCGGCGTGATCATTTCCGTGCGCGACATCACAGTCGAGAAAAAGCTGGAACAGCAGGTGGTGCAGAGCGAGCGCCTGGCGGCGATGGGACAGATGATTGGCGGCGTGGCGCATGAGCTGAACAATCCGTTGACCAGCATTTTGGGTGTAAGTGAACTTCTGCAGGATAACGAGACCAATGAATCCGTCCGAAAGCAATTGGTGATGCTGCAACAGCAGGCGCGACGGGCGGCAGAGATCGTGCAAAACCTGACTTATTTTTCGCGGCCTCCCGCGCCGGGGAAGAGTTCGATTAACCTTGCGGACATTGTCGAACGGACGCTGAACCTGCACGCATATTCGCTGCGCAAGAACAACATCACGGTCGACTTCTTGCGCGAACCGAATTTGCCGCATGCGTTGGGCGATCCGCACCAGTTGATGCAGGTCTTCTTAAATCTGATTCTGAATGCGGAACAAGCCATTCGCGAAGCGCGCGACCGGGGAACGATTCGCATCCGCTTGGGAAAAACCACTAATACCGTGTGGGTAAGCTTTCAGGATGACGGCCACGGCATTCCGCCGGAAACGCTGCCCAGTATCTTCGATCCGTTTTATACGACGAAGCGTCCGGGACGCGGCACGGGGCTGGGTCTGAGCATCTGCAAAGCAGTAATGAAGGAGCACGCCGGGACCGTGGAAGCGGAGAATGCTCCGGGCGGCGGGGCGATGTTTACAGTGGGGTTGCCGGCGGCGGGGGCAAAATGATGATTACCTCCCGATTACTTCGCGGGTAAGGTTGTTCCTCGCGGGTAGGGATTCCTCGCTCCGCTCGGAATAACAAATCAATAAATTTCAGCGCTCCACTGCCATTGCGACGGCATTGCCACCGCCCAGGCATAGCGCAGCAATTCCTCGCTTCACGTCGCGGCGAATCATTTCATAGATCAGAGTCACCAGAACCCGAGCACCACTTGCGCCGATGGGATGACCAATTGCCACTGCGCCGCCGTTGACATTCACTTTGTTCGGATCAAGCCCAAGTTCCCGCATCACGCCGAGGGCTTGCACCGAAAATGCTTCGTTCAATTCATAGAGATCGACGTCTTCATTTTTCCAGCCTGTCTTTTCCCAGATTGTCCGCACGGCGCCTACAGGGGCCATCATCACCCACTTCGGTTCCACTCCACTGGTAGCCTGCGCCACGATGCGCACCATAGGCTTCGCACCGAGTTCCGCAGCGCGCTTCGCGCTCGTTACCACCAATGCCGCTGCGCCGTCATTCACTCCGGGAGCATTGCCCGCGGTGACGGTGCCATCCTTCTTGAAGGCGGGCTTCAAAGAACGAAGGACTTCGATGGTAGTGTCTTCGCGCGGCGATTCGTCTTTATCTAAAATCGTGGGAGTGGCTCCCTTCTTCTTCGCCGGAATCTCGACGGGAACGATCTGCGATTTGATGCGGCACTCTTTCATCGCAGCCAATGCCTTGCGGTGGGAGTTGACGGCGAACTCATCCTGCTCTTCGCGAGTGATTCCGTATTTCTCGGCGACGTTCTCGCCGGTGATTCCCATGTGGTAGTTGTTGTAAATATCCCAGAGACCGTCGTGCACCATGGAATCGACAATCTGCGCGTTGCCCAAACGATATCCTTTGCGCGCTTGCGGCAGAAGATAAGGAGCGTTGGTCATCGACTCCATGCCACCGGCGACAACGATCGAAGCATTCTCGGTTTGCACCGCTTGCGCTGCTAGAGCGACGGCTTTCAATCCCGAGCCGCAAACTTTGTTGATTGTCATGGCACCTGTGGTGGGAGCGAGTCCGCCATAGATTGCGGCCTGCCGCGCAGGGTTTTGCCCGAGTCCCGCGGAGACAACGTTGCCCATGATGCATTCGTCGACTTGCGCGGGATCGACACCGGCGCGCTTCACCGCTTCGCGAACGGCGATGGCGCCGAGTTGAGTTGCGCTGAAATCGGAGAGGCTGCCCTGAAATTTTCCTACCGGAGTGCGACAGCCGGAAATGATGACGACATCGTCAAAAGAGGCCATGAATCAAGCTCCTAGCGAACAATACACAGCTTTCATTATAGATGCGAGTGGAGGCAAACGGTCGCGGACCATAAGGCAAGGCGCAACCAGCACTCGCGAATAATCGTTCACGGGAAAGCGCTCGATAAAAATCACCGCGTGACATTTTGCAGACAAAATAAAACTCTTGATTGCGCACTCACGATTACAAATCGTCACGCGAAGCAAATTTTTCAAGTTCGCAATCGCGTCGCGGTGACTTTGGTACCACCACTGAATGCTCATGCAATGCGATTTTTTTCTTGACTTCATTTTTCAATGACTCTATACATCAAGTAGTTGCAACAAAACACCGTTGCAAATTTTTCCATGAAAATGGAAGGGAGAATAGAAACCAATGGCAACCAAGAAAAAGGCGAAGAAGAAAAAGAAGCACTAAGCTGTTTCAGTGCGAAGTAAAACAGGGGACGCGAGATGCGTCCCCTAAGTTTTTTTGTGGAAGAATATATGGCCTGTGAGTGAGTCGGGCAACGATTAGTTTAGTTGCACGGCGGCGACAGGTTCGAGATTTGGAATTCTCTTTTCCTTAGCCGGACACAAAATGCGAAAGGCACAAAATACGCAGTGCATGCCGGGCTTGGCGTCAAACTTACCCACTGCGATATCGGCAGCCGCGGCTTCAACCTTGACTCTCGCCGCCAGCAGTTGCGCTTCACTGCGCGTGCTTATCACCGGAAGATTGTCTTCGAGGTTGTAAAACATCAAAGAGCCAACTTTGTAGTTCCACTTTTCCCGCGCGGCAATCGCGTAGAGGGAGAGTTGCAGACTCTTATCGGCCGAGTCCTGGTCCCGCGCCTTGCCGGTTTTGTAATCGAGGATGGCAACGGTGCCATCGGGGCGGGCGTCGACGCGATCGATGCGTCCGACAACAATGGTTTCGCCAATGCGAATTTCAAACGACTCCTCGGTGTGCAGCACCTGACTGCCGGGAATGGTTCGCGCGAGGGCAACTAGCTTGCGCAACTGCTCGACTCCCTGCTGCTCATAAAGTTCGTGCTGATATTGCTCTTGAATTCCGGTGCCAGTCAGATCGGCGCAGAAAAGCTCGATAAGTTCGTCTTCCGTTTTGGGGCGGCCAAGACGGACGGAATCGAAATACGTGCGCAGAACGCGATGCATCGCGGCGCCATATTGAAGAGCCGCTCCCGGCTTGCCCGATAATCTCCAATCCCGTTCAAACTTAAACTGAAGTCCGCAACGCTCGTAGGTATCGATTGCGGAAGGGCTAAGCCGCCGGTGCAGACCGTCAAGCACGGGAAGATTAAGCCATTCCGTTGTACGAGACTGGGTCAGAGACAAAGATTCAGCGGCAGCGGAGAGACTCAACGTTGCTTGTGCGCCGGCAGCGGGCATCCAGCGAAACCAGGGCAAGAGGCTGCGGTTTTCGATGAGTTCGCGCATCAAGCCGTCTGGCGACTTGTTGACCTTGCCTCTCCCTTCCCGTGAATAGATGGTCAACGAATCGCGAGCGCGCGTCATCGCGACATAAAATAAGCGCCGCTCTTCCTGAGGAAACATGGTTCGGTCGTCACCTTCGGCGGCGGAATCGGGATCGCGGAGTTCGCCGGGAAAACCGACCAGAGACTCTTTGAACGAAGCGGGAAATGAATTCGCATTGGCACGAATGATGAAGACGTGGGGAAATTCCAGGCCCTTGGCCAGGTGCACGGTCATGAGGCGGACGGCATCTTTATCGGTATCGGATTCAAGAGGAATGACGCCGAAGGCCTCGCGAAAATATGCGAGGTAATCGACAAGCTCGGCGAGATCTGTGGTCTGATTGATCTTCTTGTTCTCCCACTCGCTGACAAATTTCAGAACGGCTTGCACGATCGGCGAGCCTTGGTCGAACTCAAAATGGCGGACGATGAGTTCCATGGCAGTGCGGCCCTTTAAATCCAGCCGTTGAATTTCATCTCTCACGCGCTGCAATGCAGACAGCACTTCTGCGCCGCCTTGGATACGGCCAAGGGCGGAGGCGAGTGAAACGATGGGGCCTTTGCGGGAATCGCCGGCAATGGACCGCGTAAGATTTCTCAACTCCTCGGGATTGAGGTTGAAGCAAGGAAGCGCGGCTACGCGGAACACGCTGACGTCCTCCGCGGGAGAAACGACGGCAACCAGGCAGGCCAGCATGTCGCGGGCCTCGGGCGTATCGGAGACGTCCATGTTCTCGATGACGAACGGTATGCCGGCTTCCCCCAGCTCGCGGACGATATCGTCACGATGCAAATGCGAACGATAGAGAATGCCAAAATCAGACCACCGCGCCCTGAGTTTCTTTTTTTGGTCGCGGATGCTGGCGATCAGATCCGGGCCTTCGGTTTCCTTCTTGGTGAGAACCGCCACGCAGACCAGGGGACTTGGAAGCTGACGTCCTTCTTTCGCCGCCTGCGCCTCGCGAGCGGATAGGAGCGGAGTGCGATGATAGGCTAGCGTGCCAGCATCGTGTGTTCCGAAGACGGGCGGATTCCTGTCTATGAGTGCGAATGCAGTGCGAAGGATCGGAGTGGTGGAACGACGGTTCTTTTCCAGAACGACCAAACGCGCCGAGGGAAAGTGGCGCCGGTAGATTTCGAATGCGGCACTGGAAGCGCCACGAAACCGGTAGATGGCCTGATCGGGGTCGCCGACGGCAAAGATGTTGGCGTCTGTTCCCGCGAGTTGGGCCAGAATTTTGACTTGAGCGAAATTGGCGTCCTGAAACTCGTCGACGAGAATGAACCTGGCGCGGCCGCGGGCCGAGGCCAGCACGCCGTCGTCACTCTGCAACAGAGAGTGCGCGCGGGTAATCATGTGGCTGAAGGTACCCAGATTCTTTTCTTCCAGCCAGCGTTCCACTGTGGCGAATACGCGGGCAATCTCACTGCAGCGGCCCAGGATTTCGGAGTCTTCAAGTTCTTCTTTGGATTTCGCGACCCGCTGGATGGGAACCTCTCCGCGATTAAGGCGCTCGACGTACTCCGTATACCTTTCGGGCGTGACCAGTTCGTCGTGACAGCGGCTGACAAAATCGAGCAGGTCAGTCAGGAACTGGCCGACGTTGGCGGCGCGAATGAAATGCTCCAGTTGCAGGTCGCGAATGCGGCGGCGCAGATAAATCCAGAGATCCTTGTCGTCGAGCACGCCGAAATCTTTGCCGGCCTGCTTCAACAGATCGAGGCAATAGTCGTGAAAGGTCGCGGCATGGATTTTTCTGCCATCGAGCAATTGGCAAACTCTCTGGCGCATTTCTGCGGCGGCATTTTTTGTGTAAGTAAGCGCGAGAATTTCGTCGGGCCTGGCGTGGCCTTCGCGAACCAGCCATTCAATTCGATTGGTGAGGACTGAAGTTTTCCCAGTGCCGGCTCCGGCTATGACCAGCATGGGACCGTGCAAGTGCTCGATGGCTTCACGCTGCCGATCATCGGGAATAAAAAGGGTGCGGGAATGAGACTTCAGCGGGGACATCTGCGGCCCAGCATATCACCAAGACGGTTGAGGAAAAGACGGCTACTCGAGTTCTGACAATACAATCGCTGTGGCGGCGATAGCCGCAGTCTCGGCGCGGAGGATTGTTTTGCCGAGCGAGGCAGAAATCCAGCCGGCAGCGTGGAAGAGCTGAACTTCGTTCTCCGTCCAGCCGCCCTCAGGGCCAACGGCCAGCATGACTTCGCTGGGGGACTGAGTCGGAAGAACATCGCGCATGCGGAATTGCTTCTCCGATTCAAGCAGTGCAATTCGCAGGGCGTCAGAAAGACGCACCGCATCGGCAAATTTCAGCGGATCAGAAATTTCTGGGGGAGTTGCCCGCCGCGATTGCTCACTGGCTTGCAGCGCGATGCGCCGCCAGCGCTCGGTGCGCTTTACGGAAGCTGCGGCAAGATGAGCGTCGGTGCGCTGGCAAATCACCGGCAGAATTTGCGCGACGCCCAGCTCCGTGCATTTCTCGATCGCCCACTCCATGCGGTCGAACTTGAAGACAGCGAGAAGAAGAGTAACCTTACTCGGAGCTTCAGCCGCGGCTGCGACCGATACTTCTTCTGCAAGTTCGAACTCCACGCGGCCAGCGGAAATTTCCACGACCCTGCCGCGCCGCACCAGCGCACCGGCTGCGATATCGAATTCCTCTCCGGCACGGACGCGCAAAACGCGAATGAGATGATCGGCATGTTCTCCGGTCAGCGCCGCCCGGTCTCCGGAGACTTCATCGGCAATCCATCGGCGGCGAGTCATTTTTTGGAGTGATGTTGGCGGACGGCGGGCAGCAAACTATCCGAAGATTTCTTTTACTCTGCCTATGAGCGAGCGCATCAATGGCTGATTATCCACCTGCACCGTGGTCTCAAGTTCCTGCAACAATTCCTTCTGACGCTTGTTCAGTTTCGTAGGAATCTGCACCCGCACTTCCACGTACAAATCGCCCTTGCCGTGACCGTTGAGCATGGGCACGCCTTTATTCTTGAGGCGAAATGTCGTGCCCGGCTGCGTACCGTCGGGAATTTTCAGAGCCTGGTCCCCTTCCATGGTAGGCACTCGAATCTCGGCTCCCATCGCGGCTTGCGCAACCGAAAGCGGAACAACGCAGTGCAGATCGTTTCCCTCGCGCTCGAAGAAAGGATGCTCTTTCACGTGCAGAACAACGTAGAGATCGCCAGCTGGACCGCCGAACTGGCCGACCTCGCCCGCTCCGGCGAAGCGAATGCGCGTGCCGTCTTCAACGCCAGCGGGAACTTTCGCGTCGACGGTGCGCTGCCGGAGCACGCGTCCTTCGCCTTTGCACTTAGTGCAGGGATCGGTGATGACATTGCCAGTTCCCTGGCACGCCGGACAGGTGCGGGCGATGCTGAAGAAGCCCTGCTGGTAGCGAACCTGCCCGCGGCCAGCGCAGGATTTGCACGTGGATGGACCTTTTCCTGCCGCAGCGCCAGAGCCGTGACAGGTTTCGCAAGCTTCGTGACGCCGCACAGTCACGGTGGTCTCCGTGCCGAAGAATGCTTCTTCGAATTCCAAAGTCAAGTCCTCGCGCAAATCTGCGCCGCGCTGCACACGGCTGCGCTTGCGTCCTCCACCGCCGCCAAACATGTCGTTGACGCCAAAAAATTCGCTGAAGATATCCCCGAGATCCTGGAAGCCGGCGCCATCGAATCCTCCACCCTGTCCGCCACCGCCCAATCCCGCATGGCCATACCGGTCGTAGACCGCGCGCTTCTCCGAGTCGGCGAGGATCGCATAGGCTTCACTGACCTCTTTGAACTTTTCCTCGGCATCGGGGTTATTCGGATTCCGGTCAGGATGGTGCTGTAATGCAAGCTTGCGGTAAGCGCCCTTCAGTTCAACTTCCGTGACCGTGCGGGTCACGCCCAATATTTCGTAGTAATCGCGTTTTGCGTTCGTCGTCAGAATAAGCCTTTCCGTGGGGATATTTCCGGCGAAACTCTAGCGTGCGGGATTGCTCGCTACCTTCACCATCGCGGGCCGCAGTAGCCGGTCTCTAAATTTGTAGCCGCGTTGCAGCTCTTCAAGTACTTCATGATCGGGCGCGGCGTCGGTCTCAACCATCTCAATTGCCTCATGGAAGCGCGGATCAAACTGTTCCCCCTTCGCAGGGATGGCGGCTACGCCCATCTTCGCCAATGCATCTTGCAGCTGCTTGTAAATCAGTTCTACCCCACTGCGAAAATCTCCCGGCTCGGACTGCACTTGCATCGCCCGCTGAAAGCTATCGATTACTGGGAGCAGCGACTTGATGGCATCCATCGTTGCGTAATCGCGATAATCCTGCTGCTCTTTGCTGGCGCGGCGGCGCGCGTTTTCAAACTCCGCCTGCATGCGAGCCAGCCGGTCAAGCAGCATATCCCGTTCTGCTTTTACTTTCTGCAACTCGGTTTCCAGGACAGACCCCGTCCCCGGCACGGATTCGCCCGAGGGCCCACCCCCATCTGTGCGCTCGTCCCCATCCGCCGGAGGGAGCTCATGCTCCAAGTCCAATCCCAACATCTGCTCCGATTTTCTGTCTGCTTTCGCCATAGCCACTTCAATCACTCCGGTTCGTTGAGAATCTTGTCAAACAACCTCGCAATATAAGAAACCGCCGTAATGGTGTGCTGATAATCCATGCGCGTGGGTCCGATCACCGCCAGCGATCCCATCACGTCGTTGCCCGCCCTCGCGGGGGCGCCGATCAACACGAAATTCTGCATCGAGGGTAAAGCCTGATCGAGCCCAATCACCACCCGCACCGCCTCCTGCTTCACATCCAGATATGCCCCCAGCAGTTGCACGACCTTTTCTTTCTCTTCCAGAGTCTTCAGCATCTCCTGCAAGCGCTGGCGATCCTGCTCGTCGGTGACCAGATTGGCCGCACCTTCCACGAACACCACTTGCGCACCGCGCTCGGCGGCCAACGCTCCCTGCTTATAAAGCTGCTCAATCGAATGCATGAGCCGGTCAGCCTCGCTGCGCTCCTGCTCGATGCGGCGGGCTATTTCGGTGCGCAGCGATTCCATCGTCCAGCCGCGAAAATTTTCGTTGATGTAGCGCGCCGCCAGATCCAGATCATTTTGTGATAGATCCAGCCGCAACACCCGGTCACGCACTAATCCCGACTTCGTGACCACTACGGCCAGCACCTTCTGATCGCCCAAGCGGGAGAAGTAAACGTGCTCCAGCGCATTGTTCGGCCCGCTCGTTGTTGCGACAGCCACGCCTACGTTCCGCGAAATCAGGGAGAGCACGCGCGAGGTCCGCTCCATGAACTCCTGCACATCGCTGATGCCCGCCAGAGACTCGGAAATCATGGCCTCTTCCCGTGGCGCCAGCTCCTGCGGCGACAGCCGGGCGTTGCCGGTGAGCTGCTCCACATAATAGCGATAAGCCTCGGGAGTCGGCACGCGCCCTGCCGAAGCATGCGGCTGCTCCAGATATCCCGAATCCGACAAGTCGGCCATCACGTTGCGAATGCTCGCCGGACTCAGCCCCTCCCGGTTCGAACGGGCGAGCGTGCGCGACCCGACCGGCTCGCCCGTGGAAATAAACGTTTCCACGATCGCGGTCAGAATCTCGCGTTCCCGGTTCCCGATGTTCGGATCAGAAGGCATGTGAATCACCCATTTCGCGTGCATCGGGCTACCGCAATATACGAAGGAGGAGGACTGCCTCAACTGCGTTTCATCTAACTACATTAGATGCAGAAACTTAGCTTTCGGAGCACACTTGTGCGTCCCGTTTGGATTCTAGGAACGGGAGCGAGGGCTGTCAAGCAGACTTCGGCTAGCGCTTTTGATGCCCCGCAACCATCTCTGAGAACACTATAGCGTTTCGAGCTTTCCTTCACGCCGTAACCCACGTATTCTCAGAATCTTCAAGCGCAAACTTCCATGAAATCCAAACCTCACATCGCAGTCATCGGCGCCGGAGCCTTTGGCGGCTGGACCGCTCTCCATCTTCTGGAACGTGGCGCTCGCGTCACGCTCGTCGATGCCTGGGGGCCGGGCAATTCGCGGTCATCTTCTGGAGGTGAGACTCGCATCATGCGCGGCACTTACGGCCCAGATCAGCCTTACACGGAACTGGCCGCGCGCTCGCTCAAGCTCTGGCAGAAATATGAACGTCAGTGGAAGAAAACGCTTCTACGCCGCAGCGGCGTGCTCTGGATGGTGTCCGGCAGCGATGAAGCCTTCGAGCGCGGATCGATAGAAATGCTGAAGCAGGCCCGCATCAAGTTCGAGGAACTGTCTGTCGCCCGCATGAAGAGGCGCTGGCCGCAGATTAATTTTGACGGCATACGCTGGGGCATCTTCGAGCCGGAATGCGGATACCTCGAAGCCCGCGCCAGTTGCCAGGCCGTCGTCGAAGCGTTTATCGCGCAGGGCGGCGAATACCGCCAGGCTGAAGTCTCACCCGACGGCCTCGAAACTTCCCGGCTTCGCAGCTTGCAGCTGTCGAACAAATCAAAACTGAAAGCCGACATCTACGTCTTCGCCTGTGGGCCCTGGCTGGGCAAACTGTTTCCCAAGACCATCGGCGATCTCATCCGCCCCACCAAGCAGGATGTCTTCTTCTTCGGCCCGCCCGCCGGAGACGCGCGCTTCACCGACTCCCATCTGCCCGTCTGGGCCGACCATCGCGACCGATTCATTTACGGCATCCCCGGCAACGACCATCGCGGCTTCAAAGTCGCCGATGACACCCGCGGCCCTGCCTTCGATCCGACCTCAGGCGAGAGAATTATCAGCGAAGACACGCTGCGCACCGTCCGCGAATACGTCGCCTTCCGCTTCCCCGCGCTGAAAAACGCGCCGCTGATCGAAACCCGCGTCTGCCAATACGAACAAACCCCCGACAGTAATTTCATCCTCGACCGTCACCCGCGAATGGAAAACGTCTGGCTGCTCGGCGGAGGATCGGGGCACGGGTTTAAGCACGGGCCGGCAATTGGGGAGATGATGACGGATTTGATTCTTGATGAGCGAGGAGCGAACGAATGCTGGCGTCTGTCGCGATTCCCGAAAACCAAAACGGCCTAGAACGCCGTGACCTATTCCCTGAATCCACTCGCCCACCTTCAATGCCAGTCTCGGTTCGGCTATCATCACCCTAACCATGACAGAAGCTGAAGTGAACATACACATTCTCGATGCGGCTTATAAGCCCTTCCCTGCGTTCGCGGAATGGGCAGCGCGCACGTCCGTCGACAACGTCAGGTGGGAGCGATACAACTCGTCGCTCAAGGGAAGCGAGGGGCTGACGCCAGAGATACTCAGTCGCGCGCGCCAAATCGCCCAACGAGCGGCAGCACTAGACACGGGAGCCATCGAGGGCCTTTATGAGGTAGACAGAGGTTTCACCTACACCGTCGCATTTCAGACCTCGGCATGGGAAGCGGCGCTCGCGGCGAAGGGCGAGAACGTTCGGTCATTGTTCGAGGCCCAACTGCACGCCTACGACTATGTGCTTGATCTCGCGACCAGCGCTCAACCAATTTCGGAAGCAGCTATCCGTGCGTTGCACGAGGAGGTCTGCCGGGCGCAGCCCACCTATCGGGTCATCACTGCCATTGGCCCACAGGAACATCCGCTTCCCAAGGGGCAGTATAAGACTCTGCCAAATCACGTCCGTACAAGAAAAGGAACCGATCACTCCTATGCGCCAGTTGATGTTACGCCCGCAGAAATGGCTCGACTTGTTGGCGAGCTGCGGAGCGATACATTCATGGGGTCACATCCGGTTTTGCAGGCAGCCTATGCGCACTATGGGCTGGTTGTTGTTCATCCGTTCGCAGATGGAAACGGTCGTGTGGCGCGCGCATTGGCCTCCGCCTTCACTTACAGGGCGATCAGAATGCCAATCGTGATCTTGTCGGAGCAAAAGAATATCTACCTCGACGTGCTCGAAAGCGCCGATAGCGGCAATTACCAAGCCTTCGTGGATTTCATGCTGGCTCGATCCCTTGACACGATCGAACTTGTAAGTGAAAGCGTGCGAGCAGCGCTTGTGCCAAGCTCGGACCGCAGTCTCTCGGAAATCAAAAACCTCTACCTTACGAAGGGTGGGTATACACACGATCAGGTCGACGAGGCCGGGAAGGCACTCCTGGGCGCGTTGAAAACCGAAATTCAGACGGCAATGTCCAAAAACGCTGCTCCGAAAGTTAGTTTCAGCCAGAACCTCCATAATGCAGGATACGTAGTTTCAGATCCCGCGTATCGTTCTCCGCTAACTAGCGGATTGCAGCTGACCGTTTCGCTCTCTTCGGCAGCGCCTGCCCAGGCGAATGTAATGAAAATTTATCATCTCTGGCTGCCAAAAGACGCTGCGGGCGAGGACGACATCCTAATTAAAAACGCGAGTTCCGTTGAAAGATTTGCCGCCCGACTGGACGAAATACTGCCGAGTCTCTCCGGCGTCCTTCAAATGCGCATCAAGATATTTGCTGAAAGGGTCGTGGGAGAGATGTTGAACGAGCTGACCGTGGCCGCTAAGACTGCGCTACAGAAACCTCATTAGCTCCTTTAACCCTCTACTGAATCGAAATCACACCCGCCGGCGCGCTGGCCTTAATCTCATCCACCCGCGTCACCACGTTCCGCGCGAACGCATACATCGACTTGGCGTGGGGCGAGCTCTCGCCCTGCATCACAATCGGCGTACCGCCATCCCCGGCCTTGCGCACCTCGGGATCAAGCTCAATGCTTCCCAAAAATGCCACGCCGAAGCGCTGCGCCATGGTCTCCGCGCCACCGCGCGAAAAAATATCCACTTCGTGCTGGCAGTGCGGACACACGAAGAAGCTCATGTTTTCTACCATGCCCACCAGATCAACTTTCATCTGGCGAAACATCTCGATGGCCTTGCGCGCGTCCTGTAAAGAGACATCAGAGGGCGTCGATACGACGATGGCGCCGGTGAGCGGAACAGTCTGAATCAGCGAGAGCGCGACGTCTCCAGTGCCG
>DATBZH010000096.1:0-31576 GCA_036513255.1 Candidatus Sulfotelmatobacter sp.
GGTGGCCCATCCTTGCGGCTTTTTGCAAGGGTGGGCTCTTCCCAAATGCGGACATCGCGGGATTTTGTCTGCGGATTTTCTTCGTCCAGCGGCCTGCGGCTTTTACAGTTAGGAGATGCCGAAGGGTCTCAAGCGCTACTAGGGCAAGACCATCTGGCGGGCTGGCCCATCCTTACCCGCCGACACCAATTCCAACTGAGGCTGCCCCGGTCTTCGCGGTTTTTCGAAGGCCGGGGATTTCGGCTGCCGAAATCTATGTTCATCGCCACAGGCGTGGTGGGCGGGTGGTGGCCCATCCATTCGCCGGTTACTAAGAATCTGGTTGGGGCAAGTCCACCATCCAGTCATTTTTCATCACGCGATCCTCCCATCCAACCGCCCAATTCCACAATTGATTTCTCATTGTGCATTTCAAGATCGAATGCATTGCACCCCAAAGTCACCTCCGAGAACGACGTGCTCCGCCAGCCCGTACTTTTGGTTGAGCTTTCGCCTCGCCCGTTCTGCTGTTCCGCATCTGCATCTGCCAGAGGAAAATTTACCCGTGCTCATCACGCGACCTTCCCATCCAACCGCGCAATTCCGCAATTGGATTCCTCCTTGTGCATTTCAGGATCGAATGCATTGCATGCCACGGTCACGTCTGATAGCCTTTTCCAAGTTCTTTTTCTCGATGCGTTTACTCGCGCGGTCGCCAACCGTTCCGCTGCTCCGCCGAAAAAAGACCACCGAAACAGAAGCACAAACAAAGAAGATTTCCCGGATTTTGTTCGCCCATGCCCCGTGGCTTAAACCCGAAGGCATATAAAATATAAAGAAGACCCGCGAAGAACTCGCAATCTCAAGGAGACTAAAACCTTGGCCACAAAAAATCGTTCCTTATTCACTTCCGAATCCGTGACCGAAGGTCACCCCGACAAAATCGCCGACCAGATTTCCGACGCCATCCTCGACGCCTGCCTCGCCGAAGATTCCACCAGCCGCGTGGCCTGCGAAACTTTAACCGCCACGGGCCTCGTCGTCATCGCCGGAGAAATCACCACCAAAGCCTACGTCGATTTTCAATCCGTAGTCCGCGGCACCGTGCAATCCATCGGCTACGACAACGCCGTCTACGGCTTCGACTGCAATACCTGCGCCGTCATCTCCAGCATCAACAAACAATCCGGCGACATCGCCATGGGCGTAGACACCGGCGGCGCCGGCGACCAGGGAATGATGTTTGGGTATGCTTGTGATGAGACTGTCGAGTTGATGCCGGCGCCCATTTCGTTGGCGCACAAGTTGACGATGCAATTGTCGAAGGTGCGGAAGAATGGGACGCTGCCTTTTCTGCGGCCGGATGGGAAGTCGCAGGTTACGGTTGAGTATGATGCGAATGGAAAAGTTGCGCGCGTGGATGCCGTTGTTATTTCGACGCAGCATGCGGAGACGGTCGGCAATGACGAGTTGCGCGCGGGGATTTTGAAGCATGTGATTCAGGCCGTGATCCCAGCCAATCTGCTGGATGAGTACACGCACTATCACATCAACCCTACGGGGCGGTTTGTGATTGGCGGGCCGATGGGCGACACCGGACTTACGGGCCGGAAAATTATTGTCGATACGTATGGTGGCATGGGACGGCACGGCGGCGGAGCGTTCAGCGGAAAAGATCCGACGAAGGTAGACCGGTCGGCGGCTTACATGGCGCGGCACATTGCGAAAAATATTGTGGCCGCGGGACTGGCTTCGCGCTGCGAGGTGCAACTGGCTTATGCCATCGGCGTGGCGGAACCGGTAAGCGTGCGAGTGGAAACATTCGGCACGGGCAAAGCGGATTCCGCGGTGATTTCGGATCTAGTGCGGGCGAATTTCAAGTTAACGCCGCGCGGGATTATCGAGTCGCTGAATTTGCGGCGGCCGATATATAAGAAGACGGCGGCTTATGGACACTTCGGGCGCAGCGATCCGGACTTTACCTGGGAAGCTACGGATAAAGCGGCGAAGCTGGCGAGCGATGCTGGTGTGGGACAGCCGGCGGTGGCGCGGAAGTAGGCGGCCTTTCTTCGCTTCGGTTGAAGGTCGTTTTCACGCTTGGCTGACGCTCGGCATCCGATCAAACTGAAATTCCTCCGCGCGTGAAGCAAAGCACGCGCTGTCGGAATGACATCGCTTCTCGGACGCCCGTAGTCGGGCACTGACAGCGAAACCTCTTCGAGAAATCGAAACCGAAGTGCCAGAGAGTGGTGGGCCGAAAGGCTCACGAACCAACGGTCGATCAGATATTCTGACCAGCTTTCGCAGTTCGTGTATTCTGAGATTGCAGCTATTTATCCAGCCTGGGCAATCCAACTAATTTTCTGCGCGTGAAGCGCCACTGAGGAGAAGTAATGTCAACAGCAGCCACGTCAGTGAACAACGACATCAAGAATCTCGAACTGGCCGATCTGGGCAAGAAGCGCATCGAGTGGGCAAACCAGTCCATGAAGGTGCTGCAAATCATTCGCAAAGAATTTATTAAGAATCAGCCGCTGCAGGGGATTCGCATTTCCGCGTGCCTGCACGTTACGGCTGAGACCGCGAATTTGGCTATCTGCCTGCGCGATGGCGGAGCGGATGTAGTTCTTTGCGCGTCAAATCCTTTGTCGACGCAGGACGACGTCGCGGCGAGCCTGGTGCGCGATCACAACATTCCTGTTTTCGCCATCAAGGGCGAGGACAACGACACTTATTACAGCCACATCCTGGCGGCAATCGATCACCGGCCGCACATCACCATGGATGACGGCGCGGACCTGGTTGGCATTCTGCACACCAAGCGCACCGACGCGCTTGCCGATGTGATTGGCGGGACGGAAGAAACGACGACCGGCGTGATTCGTTTGCGGGCGATGGCGAAAGAAGGCGTGCTCAAGTTTCCTATTGTCGCGGTGAACGATGCCGACACGAAGCACCTGTTCGACAACCGCTATGGCACGGGACAGTCGACCCTTGACGGCATTATTCGCGCGACCAATTTCCTGCTGGCCGGATCGAAGTTTGTGGTTGCGGGCTACGGCTGGTGTGGACGCGGGCTGGCCAGCCGCGCGCGCGGAGCGGGAGCGGAAGTGATCGTCACGGAAATCGATCCGACGAAGGCGCTGGAAGCGGTGATGGACGGCTTCCGCGTGATGTCGATGGGAGAAGCGGCCAAGCTGGGCGACGTGTTCTGCACGGTAACCGGCAACAAGAGCGTGCTCACCAAGGATCACTTCGAGCTGATGAAAGACGGCGCGATCATTTCGAACTCCGGACACTTCAATGTGGAGATTGATATTCCGGCGCTGGAGAAGATGTCATCGTCGAAGCGGACGACGCGCACTTATGTGGATGAGTATTCGCTGAAAGATGGACGCAAGATTAATCTTCTGGGCGAAGGACGGCTGATCAATTTATCGGCGGCGGAGGGACATCCGGCGTCGGTGATGGATATGAGCTTTGCCGATCAGGCGCTGTCGGTTGAATATATGGTCCGCAATTACAAGAAGCTGGAGAAGACCGTGTACCGCGTTCCTGAAGAACTCGACAAGCGCGTGGCCAAGCTGAAGCTGGAGTCGATGGGGATCAAGATCGACCGGCTGACTCCAGAGCAGGAAGAGTATTTGGCGGGGTGGAACGAGGGGACGTAGGGGAGTTCTCAGTTCTTAGCGGGGCGGCGATGGCTGCCCCGTTTGTTTTTGACGCTGTAGATTTCGGACAGGCTAAGCGAAGAGCAAGCCCTCAGGTCGCTCCCTAACCCAGCAATGGGTCCCATCCTCGTATTGCCAACCGTGCTGCTTGATTAGGTCGTTGAAGTTGTCTTTGCTGATATTCAGGGATCCGATCGCTCCTTTTTTCCACGCCGCGACAATTAGCTGGTTAAAAACGTGTTCGCCATACAAAATCGGGGCGTTCACAGCTGACAATATATCTGACATCGTGGACTCAACATCGAAACTGTGCGATGGCAGTTTCAAAGTCCTAGGTTTGCCGGTCTTGAAGAACGTGAGTATCAACTCGCCTGCCAAAACAGACTCGTTACCTTTCTTCTTGTGCATGGACCAAACCGTGTCACCGACCTGAGGTACCGCAGCCCGAAGATCGGCTCCCGTTTCGGCAGCGGATGAGAGTATTGCATCGAAGTAAGCGGTATTCCAATGCTGAAAGACAACGGAAAGCCAGCGGTCACGTTTCAGCATTCTAAGGCACGCCTCGATACTTTTTCCGAGACGGTCCGTATACGCGCTCTCATTGATACCGAGTTCTCCGCCGACTATCAGTTCTCTCTCTCGGGCTTTGGCCGTTGGCATTTGCCCGAGCCAACAGTTCCACAAAACTGAAAGGTCAAGATATGAAATATGTCCGCCGTAAGGAGGGTCCGTAAAGATATAGTCTGCGGTCGCCTCCAACTCTTCGCTCAGCTCGTCAATGTCTAGTGAGTATGCTTTGAACTGACCGTGCCAACCGGTGGTTCGTTTTTTGAGGTCAATGGCCCTGTCAATTTCCTTCTTAGCTAGGAGGACGTTACGGGCTCTTTCCTCGAAAGTCTTCCACGGAGGCAGTTCAACTGGATCCCTGGCAATTTTGTAACGGTAAATGCTAAATATGCTCGATCCTCCGCGCGATTCGGCTCGCCCCTCTGCGGAGAGAAAGGTCCTGTTAAGTTTCGCCAGGGTTGCTGACCAAGCAAGCAGCATCGCGTTCCGCGGGTCCGGCGAGGAGATGCTGTCGATTGCGGTTCGCAAGATGGCCAGGGCTACGAGCTGCCGAGGCGAAAAAAGCTCATGGTATAGCTCGACATCCGACGTCTTGGGTAATCGGATGTTTTTCGGGATTTTCAGCTTTCGTTGTAGTTTCTCGATTTCTTCCAGCGGCGACTCCGAGAGTGCCTCCAGCCTGGCTTGGCAGGTTTCTCTCAGTGTAGTTAGAGCCGATTCGTAGTCAGCAAGGCCGCCTTTATGGAGTTTAACAATGCCGGCGGCAATGAAGTTTGCCAATGGGTTGATATCATTCTGAATCCCGACTCTATTTTCCAGAAAGGCCTCGATTGCGGTAACACCAGAACCACCAAAGGGGTCGAGCACGCGATCGCCTTCTCTGGAGTAATGCGTAACATAGTGCCGAACGACGTTGTGTGGGCGGCGGGTGAAATAGGGATGCACACCGTAGTGCCTCTTGGCACTTTGGCGATCTGCTGAGATGGCAGACTCAATCGGAAGAATTGAACCGTACTTAGTCATCGCTTCTATTGAGCCTGAAACTCTTTGAGGTGGTCGCAAAAAGCCCGCAATTCGATTACGTCAATATGCTTAGGCACGTGTTTATGGTCGTGCACAGCACAAAGGAGAACAGCGCGGGACAGTTCATTCTTGCCATACTTCTTTTGCTGATAATGAAAGCCAGAACTATTTCTTTTTATCTCGACCGGAATCGAGTAGCTGGGATAGCCGAGAAACGAAAACTCGGTCACGCAATCGTATCCTTTGCCAACATATCCTCCAAGGGTCATTCCCAAGTGGTTCAGTGGACCGGAAGCTCGAAGAATGTCTGGTTCCTGAATATGGGGCAACTTCGTTCCCGGGAGGTGGTCTTTTACCACCCGGCAGATTTCGCGAAGCGACCAGGCAACTATGCCACGCGATTTTTTGTCGACCGTCTGAAGCTGCAACTTCCAGAACGGACTGACGTAGGCACCACTGAATGTCAGCGGACGATCTATCGTTTCTATCTCACGAGTCCCCTTCTTGCCCGCATATTTGCAATTCAACGGCGTGAGGTAGAAAGCATTGTCCCTGATATCGATTTCTACATCGATGCGCTCGAAATTGCCTAGGGGAAGCTTATACCAAAGGCGGATTGCCTCGCCAATGCTTTGGGCTGCCCGTCCCTGCTGGATTCTGTCATGCCCCACATTTCCGGGAATGGGCTTTCGCTGAGCGTCTAATTTGCGGTCGGTGCTTACTGCAAAATACTCGGTCTTCGTCGCACCATAGGGCGTAACTAGGGCGACGCTGACGGCACCCTTTGCCCGTAAGTATGTTTTCACGGGGTCTGAGAGGTCGTGAAAGTAGTATTGCGGTCCGCCGGATTCAATGCTGTCTCGTTTGGTCTGTTGGAGGTGCATGTTGCGTGGGCTGAACTGACGATTGTCGGCTTTCCCGCGCTGCCCGTCAACAGAGCCTTGTCCAAATAATTCAGCGTGCTTTTCCACCTGCTGATAGAGTTGGCGAGGATCTTCGTCGATCTTTTGCATGCACAATCTCATTTCCCAAATCAGGAAGTGAGTGGGACATCCTGCTGATTTTCTTATTTCTAATGTCCAGAT
This sequence comes from Candidatus Sulfotelmatobacter sp., assembly GCA_036513255.1. Classification (GTDB taxonomy): domain Bacteria; phylum Acidobacteriota; class Terriglobia; order Terriglobales; family Acidobacteriaceae; genus Sulfotelmatobacter. The sequence goes on from DATBZH010000096.1 coordinate 6,326, forward strand.
GAGTGTGTGAGAGTGAGTAGGATGTGAGAAATGTGCGCGGCCTTTGCGGGCCGCGTTTTTTATTGGGCGTTGTTTTCGGGCGAGTGCGCGGGTGACTCCTTTACGCGGCGGTGGTGCTGTATGCGTACTTAGGGTCCCTCGCTTTGCTCGGGATGACATGGTGGTTGGAGCGATTCGATGACAAGGTAGTTCGAACGATCCGATGTGTGGTTGGAGCGATTCGATGTTACGAGTATTTTCCAGGAGAAATGTATGAAGAAAAAATCGAAGATGAAGATTATTAAGAATGGGAAGAAGCGCGGGGAATGGGCGGAGCTGGTGTTTGCGGCGCGGGCGGTGAGGCAGGGATTGCCGTTGAGCAAGCCTTGGGGAGAGTCGTCGGGGTATGACTTTGCGGTGGAACAGGAGAGCGGGCGGATTGTGCGGGTGCAGGTGAAGTCCACGATTGCGCGGGAGGGCGAAGGGTATACGTGCTGCTTGAAGGATAGCCGCGGGCCTTACCGGGGGAACAAGTTTGATTTTGTGGCGGCGTATGTGATTCCGGAAGATTTGTGGTACATCGTTCCGGCGAAGGTAGTGAAGGGGCAGTGGAGTATGGGACTGCATCCGGAGCTGGAGGTGTCGAAATATGGAGAGGATTTGGAGGCATGGCATTTGTTGTGGGGGAGGAAGAAGGCCGGGTTTGTGGGGAGCATTGAGGCTTGCGCGGAGGGTGGGCGCGGTCGTTAGTGGTTAGGGGTTAGGCGAACGAGCGGAAAGCAGGTCCCTCCACTTGCCGTCGCTTCGCTCCGGGCGGCGGTCGGGATGACAGTCTCTTACGACACGAGAGGGAAGGAGTCTCGCTTCTTGCAAAGGGAGAAGTGAGGCACCCGCTGGCGGCGTTGGAAATCCGGCGCCTGAAGGCGCTTCGTTGTGATGCGCTTGCGGCACGCATAAATGCGTGCCCTGATACGAACCTCAACACTGATACGAGCCTTGACGCAAACTCAACAGTGCCGGAAAGCAGATTCGTTTTATGCTGCGACGGTATTTATGCGGTGCCGGCGTTGGTGAAGGCTTCGAGGGCGTCGGAGAGGGTGGGGAACATGAGGAAGACGGGTTCGACTTTGGTGATCTCGAATACTTTCAGGACGCGGGGGTTGACGCCGGTGAGGGCGACGCGGCGTCCGGCTTTTTGGCAGGAGGTGTAGGCGCTGACCAGCGATCCCAGGCCGGAGGAATCGAGATAGGGGACACCGGAGAAATCCAGAATCATAGTCGCGGCGTTTTCGCGGCGCACGGCGTTGAGGAATGGGGGAACGTTCTCCATGGTGAGCGGGCCGTGGAGGCTGAGGACTCCGCGCTCGACGTGCTCGATCTCCATGGGCTCGGATGCCATAGGGTAGCGATTCTAGGCTTAGTGGATGAGCGTGGTCAAACCGGAGCGTGATGAGATGCCGTGGCGGTGCGCGCAAGATCCCTCCCTTCGCCTGAAGAGCGGCTCCGGTCGGGATGACGCCGAGAGAATATAGGTCGTCGAAAAATTCAAACGAAGAGAATTCAGCCGGTGCGGCGGTTGAGGACGTTCAGAATTTCGTGCAGGCCCTGGCGGATGTGCTGCAGTTCGGCGGCGGAGTGCATGGGAAAAGGAATGGTCGATTGAGTCTTGTCGGATTTGATTTCCGCGCGCAATTGCTGACGGGCGCCGGAGATGGTGAATCCTTTTTCGTAGAGCAGTTGCTTGATGTGCAAGACGCTCTCGACGTCGCGTCTTCGATACATGCGCTGGCCGGTGCTGCTTTTGACTGGTTTGAGCTGGGCGAATTCGGTTTCCCAGAAGCGGAGCACGTAGGCGGGCAGGCGGCAGAGGGTGGCGACTTCGCCGATGCGGAAGTAGAGTTTGTCGGGGATCAGGATTTCTTCGCGCGACGAAGAGGAAGACTTGCTGTTGCCCGCAATGGATTTTTTCACGCCCATTTTTTCGCGCCCCAGTTTTTGTGAAGATCCTTTGTTGCGGTCTTCATTGTTATTGTTGCGATCTGCCTGGCGAATTTTTTTCGCCAGATGTTTTCGGAACAATCAGCGGTGGCGTTTGGTCCTGCTATTTTGACACAGCTTGCCGGGTTCCCATGAAATTTTCTTGCGGAATGGCGCTCGGGCGGCCCATTCGTGCGCGGAAAACAGGAAAGCCTCTTAAGAGGTGCTTCTCTCAAGAGGCCGGTTGCAAAACTGGCGGGATGGTTCCCGCTGGCGGTTAGTGTTTCTTCTTTTTTGCTTTTTTCTTGGTTGCCATTAGTGAAATCCTCCGTGAACGATTTCCCCCTTGCGAGGTGGATACAGTTTGCAGGGCCCCTTAAAGCTTCAAAGCTGACCCTACTGGTAGAGGCGTCAGCCCTACTACTCCAAGATATTGGGGCAGGGTTGATAGTGATGTCAATAAAATTCTTTTGCGTAAGGTGGAAATTGTGCATGCGAAGTCAGCAATCGGCAGTTAGCGATGAGCATTGAGCCAGACACCGTCTGTGATCTGGCTGACCACCAAAGGTGCAAACTGGTAGTACACTTGCGCCTCGTGGCTCCCGGTGGGAGCGGAAGGGATTCTCAATGCACATCGTCAAATCGGTTGGAGTGCTTTCGATGGCCAAGATCATGGGGTTGATCCAGGCCTGCATGGGGCTGATTTTCGCGCCTTTTTTTCTGTTGATTGGCATGCTCGGGTCGTTGGCGGGGCAGGATAAGAATCCGTTCGCCGGGGTAGTTGGCGTTTTCCTGGCGCTGCTGATGCCGATCATGTATGGCGCGATAGGATTCATCGTCGGCGCGATCGGAGCTCTGCTCTATAACTTGTTTGCGAAGCTGGTGGGCGGCATCGAACTGGATTTGGACGTCCGGCCACAAGCCCTGGTCGCACCTTATCCGCTGGTTCCGCCGCCGACTGCCGGAGTTTGAAATGCGTTTGATGATTGGACATCGCGACGATTCGGAGTGGGCGCACATGGTATTGCAGGCCATCAACAGGCAGACACAATGCTAGAATCATATGTTTTGTGTTGTGGTCGGAATTCATAAGGTATCCTCAATGCCGTCAACTATGCTCGCTGTGGTTAAGCCCGAGGCCGCGCCGGGCGCGGATGTTCGCGAAGTCAAAATTCCCGCCTTCGGGCGCACAGATGTTTTGGTGAAGGTGAAAGTCGCATCCATCTGCGGCACCGATCTGCACATTTATAACTGGGATCGCTGGGCGCAGAACCGCATTCATCCGCCGCTGATTCCGGGGCATGAGTTCTGCGGTGAGGTTGCCGCGTTTGGGGATGAAGTCACCAGCGTGAAGGAAGGCGACTTTGTTTCCGCGGAAATGCACGTTGCCTGCGGCAAGTGCCTGTTATGCAGAACAGGCGAGGCACATATTTGCCAGAACGTGAAGATTATCGGCGTGGATGCCGATGGGGCGTTTGCGGAGTACGTGGTCATCCCGGAGTCGAACATCTGGAAGCTTGATCCCGCCATTCCTCTTGACTACGCATCGATTCTCGATCCGCTGGGCAACGCGGTACATACGGTGCTCGCGGGGGAGATCGCGGCCAAGAGCGTTGCCATTACCGGATGCGGACCGATCGGACTGTTCGCCATTGCGGTAGCCAAGGCGGTGGGCGCGACTTCTGTTTTTGCAATTGAAGTGAACGAGCATCGAGCCGAAATCGCGCGGCAGATGAAGGCCGATTATGTGCTCAACCCGGCCAAAGAAGATGTCCGCGCAATAGTGGCTGAGAAGACCGGTGGTCTCGGCGTGGATGTGGTGCTGGAAATGGCGGGGCATCCCGATTCCATTCGCACAGCGTTCGACATCGTGCGCCGCGGAGGGAGAATTTCTCTGCTCGGGCTGACATCCAAGCCGATCTCGCTGAACTTTTCTGAAGACATCATTTTCAAGGGCATTACGGTGCAGGGCATCAACGGACGCAGAATGTACCAGACGTGGTATCAGATGACGGCGCTGCTCAAGGCGGGTAAGCTCGACCTGCACCCGGTCATTACTGACCGCATTCCCATAAAGGATTTTTCTAAAGCCATGGAGCGGTTGAAGACCGGGGAAGCCAGCAAGATTTTGGTGTATCCGAACGGTGTGAGATAGGTCGACCTCGGGTGCCGGCCTTCCGGGCCTTGGTTTTCATCTCCTGCTTTCCCAGCGTTGACGCACCGGGCTAACGAAATGACGCCCCCTGCCGGAGCTGGTAGACAGCCGTTTCTCCTGGTTGGTGCTGAGAGACCTGCGGGCTTTTCCTTTGAGGCACGGCCTGTTTCCCGACTGATGTGATATCCGTCACAGACTCGCAACTGCGCATTCCAATAAGCATTGATTTGATACTGAAAAGGGCGATTGCCATCCCCCACGAAAATTTCGGAAATTGATGGGTATTGGGAATGGTGCCCCCATTCCGGGCTCTGTTGAGTTTGTTGGCGGGTGTCCCTGCGCTAACGCGCTGGGCTAACGAATGGCGCCCTGCCGGGGCTGGCAGACAGCCGTTTCTCTCGGTGCTGCTGAGACGATGGGCTCCGAACTAAGGCTGTAAACTAATCTATATATAAGCGGATTTGACGGTAGAGACCATGGCCCTCGACGGATTTGTACGCTGCACTTGCATACGGGATGGCAAAGCCAAGCCACATCCCTTTCCCGATAAGTTGACCTTCGACGAAGGCAGCGAACCGACACTCGCCGGCGATCCTTCTGACGACGAGTGGGAAGCTCACGACCTGTGGATGGAAGATTGCTGCGAGCATGGCGGATTTCTGATTTCTGAATTCCTGGGGAATATTACGCGGGTGCAAAATCTTCGCGGCTTCCTGCGCGGCTTGCAAGGGAAGCCCGGCCCGAGGTTTCCGATTTTGCTGGAAGAAGTTCTCTACAACGGTACGCACAGCGGCGACTGGGTTCCCAAGGAGCATACGCAGACACTGTCGCAGGAAGTTGAGACCGTGCTCCGGTCGATCGACATCCTTACCGAATCCGAGAAGGAATTTTTCACCGCCATGAAGCGGCTGTGCGCTGCCAGCCTTGAAACCGGGAATCCGATTCTGTTTTAGATCAAGACCGGCCACGGATTTGACGGATTTTCACGGATCACGCGATTCTTGACACCGGTGCGTCCCCACCCATTTCGTTCCCCGCCGCCAACCTATTAGACTCACTCTGGCTCTTAATCCGTGAAATCCGTGGCGAGGTTTTATGACCACTGCAACGCGCACCAATCCGCTTTCTTATCTCACCGACCAACTCGACGAACTCAAGAAGAAGGGCACGCACTTCAAGCTGCGCGTGCTGGAGGACGAGCAGGCGGCGGTCTGTACGTTTGACGGCAAGAAAGTCATCAACCTGGCATCGAACAATTATCTGGGGCTGACGACGCATCCCAAGCTGCGCGAGGCGGCGCTGGACGCTACGCGAAAGTATGGCGTGGGGTCGGGCGCGGTGCGGACCATTGCCGGGACGATGAAGATTCACATGGAGCTGGAAGAAAAGATTGCGCGCTTCAAGAACGTGGAGGCGTGCGTGGTCTTCCAGTCGGGCTTTGCGGCCAATGCGGGCACGGTGTCGGCCGTGCTGGGCAAAGAGGATTTCATCATCTCGGACGCGCTGAACCACGCTTCAATCATCGACGGCGCGCGGCTCTCCCGGGCAAAGATTCTGGTTTTTCGCCACAAGGACATCGCCCACGCCGAAGAGCAACTCGCCAGCATCAAAGACGAGCCGGGCAAGAAGTTGCTCATCACCGATGGCGTCTTCTCCATGGATGGCGACATCGGCCCGCTGCCCGAGCTTTGTGAGCTGGCTGAAAAATATGGCGCCATTATGATGGTTGATGACGCGCACGCCTCCGGAGTGCTGGGCCGCAACGGACGCGGCACAGTCGATCACTTCAACGTACACGGGCGCGTGGATATTCAGGTTGGGACTTTATCGAAGGCGATTGGCGCGCTCGGCGGATACGTGTGCGGGACCCGCGATCTGATCGATTTTCTCTATCACCGTGCGCGGCCATTTTTGTTTTCCACGTCGCATCCGCCGTCGGTAGCCGCGACGTGCATTGCCGCATTCGATGTTCTGGAAAACGAACCGGAGCGTATGGAAAAACTCTGGGAGAACACGCGCTTCTGGAAAAAAGAATTGGGATTGCTCGGCTTCGATATTGGCGGCCGCAGCACTCCGCCCAGCGAAACTCCGATTACGCCGATCATCATTGGCGACGGCAAACTTACGATGGAGTTTTCCCGCGAGCTGTTCAAAGAATGCGTGCTCGGAACCGGCATCGCGTTTCCAACCGTTCCCGAGGGCAAGGCTCGCATTCGCACGATCATGACGGCGACGCACACCAAGCAGGAACTGGATGAGGCTCTGAGTGTGCTGGGGCGAGTAGGGAAGAGGATGGGGATTTTGAGTGGCGCGTAGCGAAACGGAGATCCGAAAGATGCGGCCGGATATAAGATCGGCTCCAGAGGCGGGGAAAATCTCTGCGCGCGGAGAGCGAACCGCAGGCGCTAAAGCGCGGGTAATTTCGGTGACAGTAACGGCACTATTGAACTCGTGCCCTTCCCGGGTCGTTACGAACTACGTCTCTGCAACCGGTTCTCGCCGTTCGCGTTTGATTATTGAACGGAATCTCCAGCGAAGAATCCGAGACAACAACTACTTCTGTGCCGGCGCTGCGATCTCCTTCTGGTATCCCGCTGACAGCGTGCCTTTGCTCTTCGCGATCGGCAGCAGAGTCGGATAGAACTGGACGAACGTGGTGTCGACGGCGGCGTGATCGGCGTGGCAGGTGTAGCAGCTTGCTGTTATTGGGACCATCTTCGAGGTCTTGGCGCCGTCGAATCCGAAGAAGGCCCACTTGCCGGGGAAACGGGCCTCGTCTTTCACGTGCACTTCGACTCCCATGACGTCGGTTCCCTGGAAGTTGCCTCTCTGATTGATGGAGCCTTTGCCCTCCGCGCCGCGCACTTCCAGCACGAGCATGGTTTTGTCCGGCCAGGTGCCGGTTTCGACGAACGCTTTGTACGACTCGGGATTCACGAAGACGTTGTCGAACATGTGGTGGTCCATCGCCATGCCCGGGTTGTAGCTCATGTCGAAACCGGTGGTCAGGTAAATCCAGTCGCGATAGTGCTCGGGGAATTTGAGTTCGGCGTCGCTGGTATATTCCGGGCCCGAAGCTGGCGGCGTTGCGGATTGCAGGACCGCGGCCGACGACAAGAGAACCATCACGCTGAGCAGTAAGGTTTTCGGTTTGGTGATCATGCGTGCAGTATGACGCTTCGCGCCGCGCAGGGATAGACCGTACGCTGCATGGGACGGGTGGTTGGCTGCATTGTCCGAGTGCGCGGCTGGTCTGTAGAGTACGATTCTGCTTATGGATGTCAGGCTTATCGATTTCAGACCACGTTCGGAGTCGCCACGGTGGGTGTGGATTGCGGCGATCTGGTCATGCGTGGGATTGTTCGACGCGACGCAGACGGTTTTTGTGATGCGGTCGGAAGGCATGCACCACGCCTGGGTGCGGCTGTTTGTGACGTTGTTGCTTTGGTGGCTGCCGTGGGCATTGGCGACTCCACTGGCGCTAAGGATGGGGCGACGTTACCCGGCGGCGAAGTGGAGACGGGCTTCCACGTGGGGCGTGCACCTGGCAACCTGTTTTGGTATTGGCCTGGTTTCAGCGGGGCTGACCACTTCGCTCGAGGTGACGCTGAATCCGTGGCTGAATTCTGCCCCTACGGATCCATTTGCTCATCTTTGGTTGCACAAGTTTTATAGCGGGCTTCTCTCGTACGTGATTCTTTATGGCACGATCCTGCTGGTGGGTTTCTTGTTGGACTCGCGCGAGCGACTGGCGCTGCAACAGACCGAGACGGCGCGGCTGAATGAACAGCTTTCCAAGGCGCAGCTCAACGCGTTGCGAAGACAAATTGAGCCGCATTTTTTGTTCAATGCACTGAACGCGATTGCAGGCTTGGTGCGCGAGAAAAGAAATGACGATGCGGTGAGCATGATTGCGGGGTTGAGCGACTTTCTGCGGCGGGTGGTGGCGGATTCAGACCGGCAAGAGGTGCCGCTGGAAGAGGAATTGGAGTTTGCGCAAAAGTATTTGGATATTCAGAAAGTGAGATTCGCCGAGCGGCTGCAATTCAGCGTGGACGTGCCGAGGGAACTTTTCGCGGCGCAGGTCCCGAATTTGATTTTGCAGCCCATGGTCGAGAATGCGGTGAAGCATGGAATTGCGAAGCGCGTGCAGGGAGGCGTGATCCGGATTGCGGCGGTTCGGTCGAATGGCAGGTTGGAGCTGAGCGTTTATAACGATGGTCCGGGTCTGGCTGCGGGGTGGGAGCAATCGCATAACGGGATTGGGCTGTCGAATGTGCGAACGCGTTTGCAGAGCTTGTATGGAGAGGCGTTTGAGTTGAGCATGCGGAATCGGGAGCCGGGCGGCGTGGAAGTATCGCTGTCTGTGCCATTCGTTTCCGGTTTGGGCAAGGAGTGAAAGGGTGAGCCGGGAAGAACGGTCGGCAAAGATAAAGATACGGGCGGTGATTGTGGACGACGAACCGCTGGCGCGCAGCAATCTTGCGGTGCTTCTGCGGCTCGACCCGGAGGTTGAAGTCATTGGCGAATGCGGTTCGGGCCGTGAGGCGCTGGAAGAAATTCGCGTGGCGAAACCAGATTTGGTTTTTCTCGACGTGCAGATGCCGGAATGCGACGGCTTCGACGTGCTCGAGTTACTAGGTAAGGATTTGCCTCCGGCCATTGTTTTTGTGACCGCCTACGACCAATATGCGCTGCGGGCTTTTGAGGCGGGTGCGCTCGATTATCTGTTGAAGCCGTTTGACAATGATCGATTCGATTTGGCGCTGGGGCGGGCGAAAGAGAGAATTGCGCATGGCAGGAATGTGGCGAGAACGAGTGGCTTGGCCAACGCCGAGCGATTGGTGGTAAAGAGCGCCGGGCGAGTTGTGTTTGTAAAGATCTCCGAGATTGATTGGATTGAGGCGGCCGACTATTACGCTTGTCTGCACGTAGGACCGAGAAGCCATTTGCTGCGGCGAAGTTTGGCGGAATTGGAACAGGAGTTGGATCAGGCGGTCTTTTGCAGAGTGCATCGGTCGACGATTGTGAATCTGGAGCGGGTGAGAGGCTTGAAGCTTGGCGAGGATGGAGAGTATGAGGTGCTGCTGGAGAATGGCATCGGACTTAGGTTGAGCCGAAGATACCGAAAGGAACTGCAATCGCGGATGGGCGTTCGTAAGGTTGCAGGCCGCACCTCCGGGGCTCGATGCTGATTTCTTCTGTGGTAGGGTTTTGTTCGGGGGCAGCAATAGTCGCAAAGTCAACAATTACCTTCTTGACTTCGCTTTATATTCGCCTAAAATAGCAGCCATGGCGATTACCAAGAGACAGCGGGAAGTCTACGACTTCATCTCGCGCTTTGTGGCCGAGCACGGATACTCTCCATCATTTGAAGAAATCGGAAACGGACTGGACCTGAATTCGCTGGCCACCGTTCACAAGCACATCACCAACCTCGAGAAAAAAGGGCTGCTCACGCGTGACTACAATCGCAGCCGCTCGATCGACCTGCTGCCGCCCAAAGGAAAACTTAAGCAGGCCATGAGCGTGAACACCGGGCTTGTGCTGCCGCTGATGGGGCGCATCGCCGCCGGGCAGCCCATTGAAGCGGTGGAGAATCCGGAGACGATTTCCCTCGCCGACTTTGTGCGCTCGAAGGAAGTGTTTGTGCTGGAAGTGCGCGGAGATTCCATGCAGGATGAAGCCATTCTCAACGGCGACTATGTGCTGGTGGAAAAAGCCAAGACCGCGCACAACGGCGACATCATAGTCGCGCTGGTCGATAAGAGCGACGCCACGCTCAAGCGCTTCTACCGCGAGGGGGACAACATCCGCCTGCAACCTTCGAACGCGACTATGCAGCCGATTATCGTGCCGGCGGCGTCGGTGGAGGTGCAAGGGAGGGTGATTGGGGTGCTAAGGAAGTATTAGAAGCCACCAGATAAGTGTTTGGGAAGGGCACGACTTCAGTCGTGCCGTCCGGGACCAATAAAGATGAGGGCTTTAGCCCTGAAGGTTTTTGCTGCGGGCGTCCGAAAACTATGAATTCTCGCCGGCGCGTTCTGGACTGCTTGATCATGACTCGCGCAATCGCCGGAATCTGTTTGTGCCTCGCGCTCATCTCGCCGGGACATGCGCAGGACCAATCGCCGGCGCAACGCGGGGCGAAGGAGAAGATTGTGACGAGTCATGCCATTGGAACATTCGACGTGAAAGTGACACCGCAGGCACCCGCAGACGGAGCCGATGCCGATGTCGGAAGAATGACGCTCGACAAGCAATTCCATGGCGATCTTGAGGGAACCAGCAAGGGACAGATGCTGGCGGCTTCGACCAGCGTGAAGGGCTCGGCAGGTTACGTCGCGATGGAGAAAGTTACGGGAACACTGAAGGGCCGCAGTGGCAGCTTCGTCTTGCAGCACAGCGGCACCATGACCCGCGGAGCGCCGCAATTGATGGTCAGCGTGGTGCCGGACTCCGGCACGGGTCAACTGGTAGGACTGGCGGGCACAATGACCATCAAGATCGCCGACGGCAAGCACTCGTATGATTTCGAGTATTCCCTTGCGGGAACGCCGTGAATAGCGACCATGAGTCCGCGTGGCGTTTAATCGTTTGATCAGTACAAATGGAACTCCACCATTACCGCTATTTCTATTGAAACCGGCTCTCCATCTTTGCGGGAAGGGAGGAACTGCCATTTCAATATCGCATCCACGGCTTTCTGGTCCAGACCAACTCCCAAGGGCCGCGAGACTCTTACGTCACGGACTCGACCGGCGCTGTCCACAACCAACCACAACACGCAGGTGCCTTGGTACTTTGCGTGGCGCGCCTCGTCTGACAAAATCGGATCTTGCTGATAAATGACCTTTGGTGCGGTAACGCCGTTGCCGACCCGCAACATTGGTTTGGATGCCTTTTGCATTTGGGCTGTTTCGGCCAGATCAGACTGCGAACTTGCTACGAGAGTGACTCCCGGAACCAGCGAAAAATCCTCAGAGATTTGACAGTTAGGATATCGTTGCCTGCCTTTGCCCGTCACAGCTGAAATAACGCAAGGCCTCCAGTATTCGGGCACAAGATCCACAAAATTGTCGCCCACATTCAGAAATATCTGGAAGAGTACCCGATCTGCGGCCTGAACGGTTGCCAACTGAAGGTCGGCTTCCAGCACGAGCGATCTATTTTTTCCTCATCCTTGTCCAAATTTCCTTCTTTGTCATAGTCGTGTAACTCCTGAAACTGGCCGCCCGGCCAGCCCAAATGGAGGCGTCGTGCCTCAATCTTCAACTGTGCACCAGACAGAGTCACGTTTTTTACCTGCACAACCCCGGTTACCGTCCAATCGCCCGGTCCCGGCGGATCGCTAGCGTGGCCACTCGAGTCGTACTTTAGATGATCGCCGGAGTAAAAGCCTAGGATGGTGAAAGTCTTGCCCTGGTACACGTCGCTAAGGTGTTGCTGAAGGTTGCTGTTGGTCTGTGACTCGGCAACGTTCGCCGCGCAAAGACATATCACCGCAATAGCAAAGAAAATCGTCCGGAAGCGCCAAGACTCATGCATAGCCGTGAATTGTATCGCGGGAATAAATCAAGAATTAAGCGAAATGACATTCAGCGGCGCTTGTAAAGTACCGCGAACTCAAACCCCGCATTCGGCGGAAACATCTCCGCTACTTTTCGCAGGCGCTCGGCCAGCGCAGAGGGCGCCAGCAGCGGATAGTCGCGCTCCCGCAGGTCGAAATAGTCTACGTCGAGATAGAGCGACAGCAGATAAATCGAAATCGTGTCGGAGAACGTTGCGGCCAGATATTCGTTCTTATATTTTTCCGCATCGGGACCGGCGGCTGTAGCCTGCTTGCGCGCCTCGTAGGCGTCGAGCGAAGTCTCTCCGCGCACCCCTGCTTCCACTTGCTTCCACGCCAGTTCGGCGAAGTCGCCAGAGACTCCGGCGCGCTCCACCAGCGCATGGCCCACGTTGATATAAAACTCAAATGCCACCGAGAACTTATCGTCCATCAGGCGGGTGGAGATGAACACGCACTGCGAATCACCCAGACTCAGATTGCGATGGCAGACCGCATTGTCGCTGAGCCCCACATCGTAACGGTCGGCGATAACGGTCTCGTCTCCCTGGCTGACGGTAAGGGGAACGAAATAATAAGCCTTGCGCTCGAGCGCCGCTGCGGCGCTGCCCGGAACCGCCGCGATCATGCGCTCCAGGTCGAAGGAATTCATGGACGTTTCTCCCGCGACCGCGTAGCAAATTCCATTGGCCGCCTGGGACACCGGCGTTTGCCGCACGACTTCGGCCGGGCTGCGCGTAATTGCTGGAGCTGCCTGCGACATGCTTACTATCTTATACACTAGCGGGGATCAGGTCTCGCGCTATGGAGCGCGGCAGGTCAGGATTCCGGAAGGGATGGCCGCCATGACAGAATTCCCTAGGTTCGTGAAACATCCGGCGAACCGATGGGCTAAAAAGCCCGTGCTGATTTCACATGACTTACGCGGCCCTGAAGGGCCGCTCTTCCACGGAACTCCACGCGTTCTTGAGTTTTTCCATCATTGAAGTCGTGCCCTTCCCAACCGTTTATGAGACGCCTTCCAGTAAAATTGTTTCACGGGAACTCATGGCGACTTTTCCTAGCACTCGCACTCTGCACTGGTACGGTATTCCCGTGCGTGTCCTGCTCGTGACTTTCATTGGCGCGTTGTTGTGCTTCGCAATCAGCCTGCTGCTGGCCATCCTCGGCACGGTTATCGCCGCAAAACTGCGTGGAGTGCATCCTGACATGAGGATCGCCTATCGCCTGATCGCCCTGCCCGCAGCGGTGGGCGCTGGAGTCGCGATCCTGGTCACAATGCTGATCATGGAAATTCGCCGCTATCGCCAGATGAAGGCCTTGTCCGCGATAGAACGAATGAACTAAATCCCGGCGACGGCGACCGGCTACAATTAAACCATGCCGCGCATCGCAATCCCGATGCCTCATTCCTCCGACCCAGAATATTCCGAGCGCGCAATTCCTCAATACGAACGTGCGGTGCAACTCGCCGGCGGAGAAGCGGTTCGCATTTCCCTCGACCAATCAGCGGCAGAGATCATGAAAATTGCGCGGGGCTGCGATGCAGTGCTGCTGCCCGGCAGCAAAGCTGATATTGATCCCGCCAAGTTCCACAGCGAGCGTTCGCCTCACACGGCATCCGCCGATGCGCGCCGTACTACCGTCGATGAACTTCTGCTGCAAGATGCCTATGAAGAGCGCAAGCCTATCTTCGGGATCTGCTACGGCCTGCAAAGCCTGAACGTTTATCGCGGCGGCTCGCTCATCCAGCACATTCCAGATTTTCTCCCCGAAGAACTTCGTGCGCGGGTGAATCACGAAGCGGGAAAACAGGTCGCAATCGCACACACGGTTGAAATTGAATCCGGGTCAAGATTGGCGCAGTTCGTTGCAGCAAACGGGCATGTCCCGGAAGTCCAAAGTCCGAGGTCTGAGGTCCGAAGTCCGATTATCGTGCCGGTGAACTCTTCGCATCATCAATCCGCGGCCGCCATTGGCCAGGGGTTGCGCCTCGTGGCCCGCTGTCCTGACGACGGCATCATTGAAGCTCTTGAAGGCACTGCGTCCGATCACTTCGTCATCGCCGTGCAATGGCACCCAGAACGATCCGTTGAATTCGACGAGCCTTCCCGCACCATCTTCCGTGCCTTCGTCAGCGCCGCGGCAAAGTCACAAGCTTCGCCCGCAGGAACTTAGCGATGGCAATTCGCTATCACGTCGGCGGCGATCTGCTCCGCTCCGTCTTGCACGTCAGGAATCGAGTGCGGCGCGTCCTTGATGCAGCCGTAGCTGGGCGGCGGCGTAATCAAGGATCGGTATAGCATCCCCTGGCGGATCGCAGAGGAAGTGTCCAGCCCGCCGAATAGAAACCGCAACTTCGTATTGGGATAGCTCAGTGTCGCGTCGGGCGAGGTAACTGAATCGTTCAGGAACTGCTCCTCATATTGCGTGCTGTTGGTTTGCAAGCTGGAAGAGCACCACGTTCCGGGATAAGACGGGTCAACATATTTGACCGCGTTGTCGTAGCCCACGCCCATCCCAATGCTGGTGTTGGAACAGTACTCAATCGCCGCTTTTACATTGTTGATACAAGCATAGTCGACGCGGCCAAACGGTGGACCGCTGGTGATCTCGGCAAACTTCAAATAGCTGCCAAGTCCGTAGTGGGCCAGGCCCTCGCTGATGATTTGTCCGCCCGCGGAGCTGCCTGTAGCGCACAGCGGAACACTGACCGTTCTTTTGTAAACCCATTGCACGACCGTCGCATAGCGGCAGGCTGCAGCTCGCACGCCCGCGCCGCCAGCGTCATATTCCCAGCCGAGGCCGGTAGAAAACGGAGCGCCGTAGGTCAATTCCACCGCCGTGAGTTTGGCGTTGACAATGTTTTGCACGGTCACGGGTCCATAGGGATAGGAGTCTTCGTAAGTGTCGTTGACGTCGCCTCCGCTGGTGAGGATCACTGTGCCCACGGGCTTGGGCGGCGCGATGATTTTCACGTAGGCGGTGTACTCCGGTACGAGTGGGCAGGTGATGTCAAGAGCGTAACAGGCTGTGGCTTTGATGCCGGTGGTGGGACAGGTAATCGTTGAGGCTGCGATTGTGCCCAGCGCATCTGGTGGGTGCACAGTTGACGGATGTATATCCGCAGAATCCAGGTTCTGGGCGGCTGAGAATGGAATCAGCATCAAGAAATAGAGCGGTAAAAAGAGTTCGGGGATGATTCGTTTCACGGGCTTTCTCCTAGGGCAGGTGATTTCGCCCACCGCTCTTGGCTAATCGAAATGATCACCGGACATCCGAGGCGGACTCGGGATAATACTTGAAATCAGATTCAACTCAGGGGAGAGATCGCACGTCAATCGAGACCGGCGTTGCAAAAGGAGCAACATCCAATAACGGAGCCTATTTTAGTACGGTTTAGCTGTTGCGTCTTTAACCCAACGTGCTACTCCGGTTGGCGAAGCCAGGGTAGAGTTGAGAAGGCAAGCAGCACCTGAAACTTTTGGCGTATTGAATACTCCAATCTGTTAGCGAGGGTGAGTTCGTACTGCCTACGGGGGATGACCAGATGCCTGTTTCGTTCAAAGCAACTTTGATGCTTTTGGGATTGCTGGCCGGCGCGACTGCGTGCAACGCCAGGGAAGGCGCCGGAGTCGCGGTGCCGAGCCCGGTGGTGGATGAGGCGAAGGCGACGGCTCCGGGAAAGGAAACAGCCGTGATTGCCGGCGGCTGCTTCTGGGGCATCCAGGCCGTATTTCAGCATGTGAAGGGCGTGGTCAGCGCGACCTCGGGTTACTCAGGTGGCTCGAAGCAGAATGCCGAATATGAAACCGTAAGCACCGGCGAGACGGGCCACGCGGAATCTGTGCAGATCGTTTACGATCCGTCGCAGATCAGTTATGGCGAATTGTTGCGCGTTTTCTTTTCCGTGGCGCACGACCCCACGCAGCTCAACCGCCAGGGGCCGGACAGCGGCACGCAATATCGCTCGGTGATTTTCTACGGCAGCGACGAGCAGAAGAAGATTGCGGAGGCTTACATTGCGCAGCTCGACCAGGGCAAAGTTTTCTCGCGGCCGATTGTGACGCAGGTGGCGCCGCTCAAGGCTTTTTATCCGGCCGAAGCCTATCATCAGAATTACGCGGCGAATCATCCGGATAATCCGTATATTGCGTTCAACGACGCGCCCAAGGTGGAGCATCTGCGGAAGGAATTTCCGGCGCTGTATACAGGAAAATAGAACGACGTCGGGCCTCGGACTTCGGACCTTAAGGGGTTGGGTATGAGGTCCGACACCCGAGGCCTGCGGTCCAGTATTGTGAGCAGGAGGAAACGATGTTCGATTCCGATCTGGAAGCAGAAAGCATAGCGAATCCGCAGCGCCGTATGTTCCTAAGCGGCGCAGTTGCGGCGGTGGGCGGGTTGGCATTGTGGTCGTGGAAAAAGCCGCACATAGTGGCATTCGCAGTGAAGGCTGGCGTGCCGAAAGAAGTCACGATTGTGCGGTTTTCCGATTCCGGTCAGCGATTGGAAAAAGTCCGCGTGATGCAGGTGGTCAAGAGCGACGACGAGTGGCGCAAGCAGCTTTCGCCCAACGCGTTTCAGATCACGCGGCAGGCCGACACAGAGATCGCTTACAGCGGCAGATATTGGAATCTGCACGACAAGGGAATTTATCGCTGCATTTGCTGCGACAATGCATTGTTCAATTCAGCGACGAAGTTTGAGTCTGGTACGGGCTGGCCGAGTTTTTGGGAGCCGATCGCCAAGGAAAACGTCATCGAGATTCGGGATATGTCGTTGGCCATGGAGCGCATTGCAGTTTCTTGTAAGCAGTGCGATGCGCACCTGGGACACGTGTTCGATGATGGTCCAGCTCCAACACATTTGCGTTATTGCATGAACTCGGCGTCGCTGCGATTTGTGCCGGCGGTTTAGCCGCAGCCTATCGACCGCCATTTCCATCCGCGACTACAATCGGAGGAATGGATTCCAATCTTCCCGCTTTCCGTGAACCCACTTCGAGTGAAAAAATATTCAATCGCATCTTCGGATTTCTGGTTGGGATTGGTCTAGGATTTTCCTATAACTATCTTCTTCAAGTTCGCGGCCGCAAAAGCGGCAAGCTATATTCGACTCCCATCGATTTGCTCGAACTGAAAGGCAAGCGATTTCTGGTGGCTCCGCGAGGACGAACCCAGTGGGTGCGCAATGCGGAAGCAGCGGGAGAAGTCACGCTGAAGAAGGGAAGCAAGCGGCTGAGATTTCGTTTGCGTCCGCTCTCCGATGCGGAAAAGCCCGAGATCCTGAAGGCTTATCTGGATACGTTCAAGCGGGAAGTGCAAACTTATTTCCCAGTGGCCGCAGGGTCGCCGGTCGAGGCATTTGTTCCTTTGTTGGGGAACTATCCGGCGTTTGAATTGCTGTCGGCTGAAGCGTGAGCGCTTAGTCTAGCAGCGATCCTGACCCCCTATTCGCGGTCGCTGTTGTGATTTGCCTCGGCCGAGCTTGCGTTCGGCGCATGGTTGTTTAGGCTTACTTTATCCTGCGGGAGCGCACGGCTTTTCGTTGCTTGCGAGGTAGAACTTTCTTTTGCAGATCTCGGCGAAGGTTTCGGCGCTGTTGATCGCGCATTACTGGCATGACTTGTGCTGCTGATGGAGTTGCTCATAAGAACGCTATCGGCTGGGGGGCGTTGCGGCTTTAGCGTTGTGGCGTGCAGCAGCCAATCTTCCGTAACGGTTACTATGGAAGCCGGAATTCTCGGAGACTACTCCAGCACGCTGTCTTCGAGTTTTTGCTTTTTCCAGATGGCGGCGGCCTGCACAAAGGCGACCACAATTGGGTGAGGTTTGTCTGCAGTCGATGAGAGCTGCGGCTGGAAAAGCGTTGCCAGAAAAAAGCGGCGTGACGGAGATTCGATGGCTCGAACTTCGTTTTGCGCGCCACGCGCGACTACTGGAAATCCTGCTTCCATGGCGCACCACTCGTAGTCGGGATTGACTTCGAAGTTGCAGAAGAATTCCTCGGTCGCCATTTCTTTATCCTTGCCATAAAACGACTGCAGGTAGGAACCGGGACGCAAGCGAATTTCCGGACTTGTTCCGGAGAGCTTGGGCGCATCGCCGTGGCGATCTGGAACCGCGCATGCAACGGGATAGATAATGATGTTCTTCGACGCCGATTGATTCTCGGCACTGTCGGCGTCTTCAATGCCCAATACGTTGCGCGCGAATTCAATCAGCGCGTATTGAAATCCGCCGCAGGTTCCAAGAAAGGGCCAGTCGCGGCTGCGCGCGAATTCGATGCCCTTCAGCATGCCGTCGAAACTCTTGTAGGGGCTGCCGGGAGCGGCCCACAGGCCGTCGTAGCTCTCCAGA
Source organism: Candidatus Sulfotelmatobacter sp. (assembly GCA_036513255.1). Taxonomy (GTDB): domain Bacteria; phylum Acidobacteriota; class Terriglobia; order Terriglobales; family Acidobacteriaceae; genus Sulfotelmatobacter. The sequence continues at coordinate 24,369 of DATBZH010000096.1, forward strand.
ATCTTGCTCGCATGAGGATCAGTCAGCGATGGGGTGGGCAGCCACTGCGATTCGATTTGCAGATCCAGCTTGCACGCGGCATGCTGCAGCGAGGCTTCAGTAGCGTGGTGGGAGCGGAATTCGGGATTGAAGTCTCCAAGAATTCCGATGCGCACGCCGTCGCTCACGTGAGCATTGTACTAGACGAGCGTTGAGCTTCTTAATTTGATACGGCGCAGAGTTCTGCATCTTAGGCCAAGTTTGAGCCGCCGCCTTAACAACCACAAATGGGGCAAGTACATCCAAGGTCAGTGCCTGAAACTCATAAAACGGAAGATGTGTTGCCGAGCACGTCGTCGTTTCCCTCGGCGGAGCCTCGGGAACAGAGGGAATTGTTCCGCGACGTTCTTACCGCGCTCGAGCGCAGCGGAATACCGTATGCGGTGTCGGGAGCGTTTGCGCTTCGCCAACATACGGGCATCTGCCGATTTACGAAAGACCTGGATCTGTTCACGACGGCTGAGAATTCGCCAGCGGCTTTGTCATGTTTGCGACAGGCGGGATTGGAATGTGAAGTCTGCGACCCGGTGTGGTTGGCCAAGGCCTGGCGCGACGGATTCTTTGTCGACGTCATTACCGGCATGAGCAATGGGTTGATTGAGGTGGAGGACTTGTGGATCGAGAGATCGCGGCCGGCAGTGGTCTATGGCGTGGAAACCAGAGTTCTGGCGCCGGAAGAATTGGTGGCTTCAAAACTGTTCGTGACGCGCAGAGAACGTTTTGACGGAGCCGACATTGCGCATGTTATTTACGGGACTTATGGTCACTTTGACTGGAACCGAGAAATGGAACTGGTGGGTGAACACTGGGAGATGTTGCTGTGGGCGCTCGTGTTGTTCCGCTACGTGTATCCGGCGCAAAGCCATTATGTGCCCGCGACTGTTTGGCGAGAGTTGCTGAATCGATTTGAGCGCGCGACGGCGCAGGCCGATCCGCAGGCTAAGTTTCGCGGAAGTTTGGTGGACGACAACATGTTTGCCATAGATGTGAACGAATGGAGGCTGGCGAATCTGCTGGAAGAAACGAGACAACGGCGTTTGTTGCGGGTCAACGGGGAGTCGAGTAGAAGCGAGCGTTGCGAAGGGAAGGAGATATGAGAATTGCCGCCAGCGCGGACTTGCATTTCACTCCGCAAAGTTATGAGAAGTTGAAGGATCAGTTTGAACGCGTGCGCGACGATGCGGATGTGCTGGTGCTGGCCGGAGACCTGACCAACTACGGTCAGCCGGAAGAAATGGAGCCGCTCTTGAATGTGCTGGTCCGATTAAGATTGCCGACTGTAGTGGTGTTGGGCAATCACGATTATGAAAGCGGCAAAGAAGAAGAACTGCGAAAAATGTTGATTGGTGGCGGCGTGAAGGTGCTTGACGGTAGTGGCTACGAGCGTGATGGCGTGGGCTTCGCCGGCACCAAAGGTTTTGTGGGAGGGTTCGGGCGTGGAATGCTGACGGCCTTTGGCGAGCGCGAAATAAAAGAGTTCGTGCGGGCCTCGGTGGATGAAGCCATGAAGCTGGAACGGGGAATGTCGCAACTGCGCACTGAGAAGCGGGTGGTGGTCGTGCACTACTCGCCGATTGCGGAAACCGTGCAGGGCGAAGCTCCGGAGATTTATCCCTTCATGGGCACATCCCGGCTGGCTGAGGTTATCGACCGGCACGGAGCCGATTTAGTGGTGCACGGCCACGCGCATCACGGGAAATCGGATGGGCGCACGGTGGGCGGCGTGCCGGTACACAATGTGGCCATCGCACTTTTGCAGGCGCAGCAGCCTTCGTTGGCCTATCGGGTGTTCGATGTGTAATTTTAGAATGTTTGTTAATGAAATCGTGCGAGACAGTTTCAGCCATGGCCAATAAAAGAATGGGCAGCAAACTGGCCCACTCTTCTATTAACGGCTGACTCCTATTACTGGCTTACTTCCTTACCACACGCGACACGCATTCGCCCTGACCATGCGTTGTCCCGCTTTGCAGCCAAAGGCCTGCTGAAATTCCGGCATGTTCGACATCACGTTATCGATTCGGAATAAAGGTAGAGAATGCGGGTCGGTGGTCACGGCCATGCGGGCGATCTCGGGGCGGACATTGGCGCACCAGGAATAGGCGTTGGCAAGGAAAAACTGCTGGCGGTAAGTCCAGCCGTCTTGACTCTTATCGTCCAGCGACTTTCCCTGCTGCTTCAGAGTGATTTCGAGCGCATTCAAGGCCAAGTGGATGCCACCATTGTCAGCAGTGTCTTCGCCCTGGGTGAGCAAGCCATTTTGTTTAACCCCGGCGCCGGCTTCCGGCACTTCCTGCGTGTATTCGTCGGAGATGCACTTACCGCGCTCGTCGTATTGTTTGCCATCTTCCGCCGTCCACCAGTCGCGGAGATTGCCGTGAGCGTCAAACTTGCGTCCCTGATCGTCGAAGCCATGGATGATTTCGTGACCTATAACCATGCCAATGGCGCCGTAGTTCACAGCGTCGTCTTTCGTGGGGTCGAAGAACGGTGGCTGCAGGATTCCGGCGGGAAAATTGATCGTGTTCAACTGCGCATCGTAATAGGCGTTGATGGTGGGCGGCGTCATCGTCCACTCGCTGCGATCGACGGGGTTGCCGATCTTCGCGACCCAGCGCTCGAATTCAAACGACGAAGCATGCGCAACATTGCTCAGATAACTGTCGCGCGTGATCGTAACGCTAGAATAATCGCGCCAGTGCGACGGATAACCAATCTTGTCTTCAATGCCCTTCAGTTTGACTAAGGCTTGATCTTTTGTCCCCGGGGACATCCATGTCAGGCCTTGAATGTCAGCGCCGAGGGCCTGTTCTATGGCATGAACCATCTGGATCGTGCGGGCCTTGCTTTCCGGAGGAAAGGCGCGATCAACATAAGCCTGGCCGAGAGCTTCGCCCAGATCGCGGTCGGCGGCGCGGACACAGCGTCTCCAGCGCGGCTGTTGTTGTTCGGCGCCAGCGAGCGTGCGAGCGAAGAAATCAAAATTTTCATCGACCATGGCCTTGTTCAGGTAGGGCGCAGAGCGATGAATGACCTCCCAGCGCATGTAAGCCTTCCAATGCTCCAGCGGATGTTCCTGCAAAAGTTTTTCTTCGGCCCGGAAAAAGTCGGGTGAGGTGACGATGTAGTGATCGCTGGCGGGCGCTTTCACTGCCTTCAGATAGACCACCCAGTCAATCGAGGGCGTCAGTTCGCGCACCTGGGTCAGGGTCATTTTGTTGTTGATGTTCTTGGGATCGCGGCGTTTGACGTTATCCATCTGCGCCTTGGCCATGGCAGTTTCCAGTTCAATCACTGTGCCCGCGTCGGCTCTCGCCTGAGCGTCGGACTCTCCCGCGAGCGCAAACATCTTCTGAAGATGAGCGCGATACTTCTGGAGGATTTCAACGGATTTGGCATCGGTGTTCAGATAGTAGTCGCGGTTCGGCAAACTCAAGCCGCCTTGATCGATCTGTGCGACTACCTTTGAGGCGTCGTCATAGTCCTGCTGCCCCGTGAATCCGAAGAAGGGCGAGTTGGTCTGGTTGTCGGCCTGCTGCCAGGCGCCGGGATATTCGTGGTGCAGATGAGCGATTTCCGAAGTAATATCCTTCTTCGACTTCAACGCGGCAATGCGTTCGATTTCAGGTTGCAGAGGCTTGAGGCCAGCCGCCTCAATGCCGCTTTCATTCATGCAGGCGGCCCAGTAGTCGCCAATCTTTTGCTGCACCGGACTGTGTTGCGCGTCACCATTGCTGGCCGCTTGCAGAGTTTCACGCAAGGCACTTTCATTCCAAAGTTCCAAGCCGCTGCCGGTGCTCCAAAAAACCTGGTCGGGAGGAATCGGATTCGCCGATAGCCACTTGCTGCAGGAGTATTTGTAGAAGTCGTGGCACGGATCGAGCGCCTTATCTTCCAGATTCGGATCGAAGTGCTCTAGTTTTACGTCTTTCTTCGTCTCATCGGTGCCACTAGCACTTCCGACACCGTGTTGCGAGAGCGCGGACGTCTGGGCGAACAGGGTAGAGGAAAGAATCAAACACAACAAGGCAGCAGCAAAAAGCCTCAAATTAGACATGGCACCTCTTTGTTGTGAAATTTGTGGGACAGTAAGTGACTGCGTAGTAGCTCGGAAGAAGATACGCATACCGTGGTGCGCCGGTTCCGGCTGTCATCTCAATGACACACTTCGTTAACCCGACACCTTACCACAGACGGACAGAGGGTTGCGCGGTTAGCAGAGTGGGCCAAAAAATACGCAGACAGACAGGATGAACTTAACGCTAACCTCCAGAGATCAGGCCGCTTCCGGAGGCTGTCTTCGCTTTTTATTTCCCTTAATAGCTTTCACCGCACCATCCAGTTCTGCGACTTAAGCGATAGCGAATCGTGGGGTCCGTGAGTTCTTCGCAATGTGCAGCCAAAGAACGCAATTGTGTTGGGGAGATTCCTGTGGTACGTTATGGGAAATTTCACGCCTTCGTTAACTATCTGAACAGGGACCCCGAGGGAATTTGCACGAATGCGTGTGCATAAGAAAGCGCCACTATGAAGGAAATTATGGATCCCCTGCCTGCAAGCCAGTCCGTGGAAAAAGAAAGTTTCGCGAACCGGAAGCTGATCCGTCCGACCTTGCCGCGCCCGGAAAATAATGCCAACCACGGCAATCACGGTGGCCATAATTCCGGCCCTGCCGCCATGCCCCGGGAACGAGTCGAGCGGCATGACCGCATGGAACGCAATAACGATCGCAGCCACGAGCGTAGTAGTAACGATCGGAGCAACGACCGCGGCGATCGCTTTGCCGGCGTCGGCCGCAGACCATCTCCGCCGGAACAAACCAACGCCGAAAATTTCTACTATCAAAAGCAGATGCAGACGCGGACGCCAATGGTCATCGTGCTGCGGGATGGCGAAGAAGTCCACGGCTTCATCGAGTGGTACGACCGGGACTGCATCAAAGTGAACCGTGATGGTGGGGAGCCCAACCTGATGATCTACAAACCGGCCATCAAATACATGTATAAAGAGGGCGAAAACAGCGGTCAGTGATCGGTGGTTGGTTTAAGAGTCAAAGTATTCTGCCGCGCCACTGGTCATCGACCACTGGCCGCTTATTCTGCCGGCTTCTTCGGGCTCTCCAGACCCAGGTACTTCATCACCATCTGCAAATCTTTCCAGGCTTCGCCCTTTTGCCGCGGATCGCGAAGAAGATAGGCGGGGTGATACGTCACAGCGAGTTGCGCTCCCGGCCAGGAAGGATCGCTGCCTGCGCCCGCGGGCAGGAAGTCATAGAAGCGGCCGCGCAACTCCGACATGGGAGCGTTGATGGCCAGCAGATTCTTGGCGGCGACTGCACCCAGAGCGACGATCACTTTGGGCTTGATCACGGCAATCTGGCGCATAAGAAACGGCGAACACGTTTCGCACTCGTCGCGCTCCGGTGTGCGATTGCCCGGCGGGCGGCACTTCACGATGTTCGCAATGTAAACGTCTTCGCGCCGTATACCCATGGCTTTGATCATGTTGTTGAGCAACTGGCCGGCGCGGCCGACAAATGGCTCTCCCTGCGCGTCTTCATCGGCGCCGGGACCTTCGCCTACGAACATTAGGTCCGCATGCGGATTGCCTACGCCGAAGACGATTTGCTTGCGCCCTTGTTTGTGCAATTTGCAGCGGGTGCAGTCCGGACCAAGATCGTCGCGGATAATTTTCAGGGCAGCTATAGGATCGTCCACTCCTTGTTCAGGCTTGGACGGCAGTATTTGGAGAATATCTTTGTCGGCGACAGCGGCTACTGAAGCGGATTTTCTGGCGGGCATTTCCTCTCGCAGTTCTGGTTGAAGTGCAACGTCGGCGATGGAATCCACTGTGGTGCTTGATCCACGCCGATAGAAATCATAGATGCCGAGTTCGTGATAGTAACGAATGCGTTCATTCAACGCGCGACGCAAGTCTGGATCAAGGAACTGAGGCATTGGATGGAAACAGGATTATACCCGGTGCCGAGAAGCCCAGCGGCTGAGGAAAATTCTCTGATTGTCATTCCGAGCGAAGCGAGGAATCCGGGTTTTTGCCCGCGCATCGCGTCTCTGAGACTTCAGGCAGAAACCTAGATCCCTCGCTTTGCTCGGGATGACAAGGCTGTGAGCTTTAACAAGATTGTGAGTGTCACGCTTTGACAGGCGATTTGCGCTGCTGGCGGAGATGGATGATCTGATCGAGCACGCGCTGAGCTACTTCCCACTTTGTAGTCTCGGGAACATCGACGACTTCATCGCGCGTGATGATAGTCACGGCGTTGCGATCGGAATCGAAGCCGATGCCCTCGCGGGATACGTCGTTTACGACTATAGCGTCGAGATTTTTGGAGACCAGTTTCTGGCGGGCATTCTCCAGCGCGTTTTCGGTCTCTGCGGCGAAGCCGATGACTAGCTGCGATTCCTTGTGCGAAGCAATTTCTTTCAGGATGTCCGGTGTAGCTTCCAGTTCCAGAGTCATCGGGCCTTTGCGTTTGAGTTTTTGTCCAGCGGTCTGTCGCGCGCGATAATCGGAAACCGCGGCAGTTTTGATGACGATGGTGCTTTGAGGAAGCAAGTTGAGAACGGCAGCGCGCATTTCTTCGGCAGATTCAACCCGGGTAGCTTCGGCGGTTCCGGGCGGTGTGAGCGACGATGGTCCGCTGACCAGCAGCACGCGCGCGCCGCGGCGCAAAGCTGCTTCGGCGAGCGCGTATCCCATGCGCCCGCTGGAGCGGTTGGTCAGGTAACGCACGGGATCGATTTTTTCGCGCGTCGGCCCGGCGGTGATTAAAACGGTTTCTCCCGCGAGGTCTTGCGAGGCGCCCAGCGCTTGCAACACGGAAGCAACGATGGTTTCGTTTTCCGCCAATCGGCCAGCTCCGGTCATGCCGCAGGCCAAATAGCCAGAATCGGGTTCAACAATGGTCACGCCTCTTTTGCGCAAGGTCTCAAGATTCGCCTGCGTCGCGGGATGGTTCCACATGTTGACGTTCATCGCCGGCGCGACGACAACCGGCGCAGTGGTCGCGAGATAGAGAGTGGTAAGGAAATCGCTGGCGATGCCTTGCGCGAAGTGGGCTAGAACATCGGCGGTGGCGGGCGCAACGACCAGCGCGTCGATCGACTGTGCGACCGCGATGTGCTCGATAGCCGACTCAATGTTGGCTT
>DATBZH010000097.1:0-2363 GCA_036513255.1 Candidatus Sulfotelmatobacter sp.
TGCGGACGCGCCATCCCTACCTGGTCGGCGAGGCCATCGCTCACATTCTGCGGGGAAGTCTGAACCGCGCTGTAATGGCCGGATTGCTCGCGGTATTGACGCTGGCTGTGCTCTGGATCATCGCGGGCTCGGTGGGCCGGATCGCCACGGTGCGCGGCTTGCTGGATTATTTCCATGGGGACTCAGCTGGCTACGTCTCTCGGAGCGGCGTCACCAGTGATAGCGAGAGAGAGGTTGCCAGCAAAGTCTCTACGGAGGAAGGTCCGAGCGCGCCATTTCCTGCGCTTGTGCGACTGAATTTTCTACGTGCGGCAGTGGCGCTGGCTGCAGCCTTCGGATTCGCGGGAGCGACGATTCTGGCCGGCTTTGCTTCCCCTGCGGCGCATCCTCAACCCGGCCTGGCTTTTTCCCTCTTTCTCCCCTTGGCAGGACTCATCTGCTATGTGTGGTGGGCGCTGAACTGGCTGTTGTCGTTAGCAGGAATGTTCGCCGTCCGCGATGGTGAAGATGCGGTCGGCGCGATCTCAGCGGCGGTGGCTTTGACGCGCGAGCGTACGGGCGCGGTCTTCGCGGTCAGCACCTGGACAGGCCTCGCACACTCGGTCGTCTTCGTCGGAGCGAGCACGGTTGCGTCGATGCCGCTTGGCTTTGCGGGCGTGGTGCCGTGGCGACTGGTCATTGCGGTGGAGATTCTCGTGACCCTCGCTTATTTCGCGGTCGTCGATTGGCTTTATATGGCGCGGCTCGCCGGATACGTCTGCATTGCGGAAACGCCGCCGGCGCTGATGGCGCCGGCAGCCTTGCCAACCGCATCGATTCCAAGGCCCGGCCCGCCAGTTCAGACCACCATCGATCGTGACGAACCGATTCTTAGCGACGTGCCAAACCTCGCCGTAGAGACCTAGATTGCTACGTCTCAGCCCGCGGCATTGCGAACGAGGGTGAGAGAAAGCTAGAGTGTCCGCCAGCCTGTTCCAGGTATACACATGATTTCGAGACGCGAGTTTTTGGCCGGTTCCGTTGCTCTTGCGGTATCGTCGCATGTCTCCGGAAAACGGTCGCAAGAGCCTCAATCGCTTCTTGTCAACGACATCCATTCCCAGCTCAATTCCACTCGCGTCCTGAAAATAGTCCAGGCAAGTTCTGTCGAAGATGTGCAAAACATAGTTCGCACGGCCCGCAAAGATCGACAAAGGATCTCAGTTGCGGGCGGCCGGCATGCGATGGGTGGGCAACAATTTGGCACTGACACTGTACTGATCGATTGCAGGAAGCTGAACCGCGTGCTCAACTTGGATCGAAAGCGCGGGATCATCGACGTGGAAGCGGGAATCGAGTGGCCAGGTTTGATTGACGGCTATCTCAATTTACAAACCGAGGATCGTCCGCCGTGGGGAATCGCCCAGAAACAAACTGGCGCAGATCGACTCACGATCGCTGGAACGGTTGCGGCGAATGCGCATGGACGCGGCCTCCAGATGAAGCCCTTTATCAGCAACGTCGAATCCTTCGTGCTGGTAGATGCGACCGGGACTGCCCGCGTATGTAGCCGCACCGAGAACCCGGAGCTTTTCCGGTTGGTCCACGGCGGCTACGGCCTCTTCGGGATCGTTACTTCGGTGCAATTGCGCCTTGTGCCAAGGAAGAAGGTAGAGCGCGTGGTGGAAATTCGAACTGTGGACGAGCTGACTGTCGCGTTCGAGAGGCGAATAGCCGATGGATTCTCCTATGGTGATTTCCAATTCTCCATTGAGCGCGAGTCGGAAGACTTTCTTCACAAGGGCGTCTTTTCCTGCTATCGACCAGTGCCCGCCGAGACACCAATACCATCTACAGAAAAACTACTGACCGATGAGAATTGGAGACAACTTCTGTTTCTCGCCCACACAAACAAGAAACAGGCATTTGAACGGTACGCGGCTTATTACCTGTCGACGAACGGGCAAGTGTACTGGTCTGATACCCACCAGCTGAGTATCTATCCCGACAATTACCATCGCGAAATTGACCAGCTTCTACACGCCCCGTACCCCGCGACCGAGATGATCACCGAGATCAACGTTCCCAGGCCGATGCTGAAGGGCTTCCTCGATGAGGTGCGCGAGGATTTTCGGAAGAATTCGGTGGATCTGATTTACGGCACCGTACGCCTGACCGAGCGCGATGATGAAAGTTTTGCCTCGTCGAGGGAATTTGTGGGTAAGTGGTGGGCTTAGCGTTGTGGTTGACTAAGGAAGCGATGAAGTTTGCGGCAGGTTGAATCGAGGGAGTACTGCGCGTCTTCCGAGCCGTTGTAGATCAGTGGGCCGCCATCGGCTCCGATTGCATCGCGAAGAAGTTTGTGGACAGCGACCTTCCTCTGA
>DATBZH010000098.1:0-33991 GCA_036513255.1 Candidatus Sulfotelmatobacter sp.
GATTTCAATCCGCTCGGGCTTTTCCTCGATCTTCTCAGTCGCGGGCATCAACTCCTTGACCGTCGGCAGCTTCTGCTTCAACTCCAGCATCGGCTCGAACAGATCTCCCATTTTCTCTACCCGCGAAACCACCTGGGGAGCCTCAAATACCAGCAGGCTTGCATCTTTTTTCTTGAGAGCCTTTTCAACTTCTTCCCATTTGACTGGCGTCGACACCGTGGGATGTTCTCGTGCCCGCAGCGAATAGACTGCGACCGTAGTCTTGTGCTCATCGTTCTGGCTCCAATCGACAAAGACTTTGCCGGTGCGAAGCTGCTTGCTCATGTCGGAGACCACTTCTTTCGGATGATCGTGCTGCAGCAGTTGCGCCAGGGCACGGGCGAACATTTTGGTCGCGTCGAAACTTGTAGGAGTATTCAAGGGAACGTAGATTTGCAGCCCCTTCGACCCGGAGGTTTTGGGGAAGCTTTTCAGCTTGAAGTGTTCGAAGATTTCGCGCAGCCATAATCCCACCTGACAACACTGCACGATATTGGCGGGCGGACCGGGATCGAGATCGAAGACCATCTCTGTGGGGCAAGTGATGTCTTTGGCCAGCGCGAGCGATGGATGTAGCTCAAGAGCGGCGAGGTTCGCCAGCCAGACCAAAGTTGGCAGATCATTGGCGAGAACGTAATGGACGGTGCGGCGGTTTCCTTCGCTCCAGATAGGAGCGGTCTTCACCCATTCGGGGCGATACTGGGGAGCGTTCTTCTCAAAGAATGGCTCGCCGTCTACGCCATCGGGATAACGCTTGCGCGTGAGCGCGCGCCCAGCCAGGTGCGGAATGATCGCCGGCGCGATGCGCACGTAGTAGTCGATTACCTGCTGCTTGGTGAATCCGGCCGCTGGATACAAGATTTTTTGCAGATTCGAAAGCTTTAGGTGCTTACCCTGAATCTCAACGCTGGAATCCATTGCGCGCTCCGTGGCTGATTTTGGCTGCACGCATTGTGCCTGAAAGTCTGACGAACGCAAATAGGCAGAAGCCTTGAAACTGCGAAAAACTCGAAACGCAGAGAACGCTGAGATCGCCGAGAAAGGCTAGCCGGGGAACCCGGTTCCTCTTGGGGCATCTCGGCGATCTCTGCGTCCTCTGCGTTGAAATCTCCGCTCTTAATCCCGTTTGACAACCTCCCGCCCGGCCACGTACTTTCAAACTTCTGCCCTGCATGTCCGTCTAATGGAATCGAGATAGCTCGGAGGTTGAAAATGAAGCGCCACATATTCATGCTCGCCTTGCTTATGGCGGGTCTTACGACTCTGGCCGCGTCCCAGGATGTTGCGTCGTTTGAAAAGCGCATCACGGTCAAGAAACTGCCTAACGGGTTGACGCTTCTGATTTGCGAGCGTCCCGAGGCTCCCGTCTTTTCTTTTTTCACCTTGGTGGATGCCGGATCGTCGCAGGACCCCATGGGCGAAACTGGGCTCGCCCACATGTTCGAGCACATGGCTTTTAAGGGCACGGACAAGATTGGCACCAGCGACTATGCGCAGGAGAAACCGGCATTGGCCAAAGTCGAAGTCGCCTACGCGGCCTACATTCGCGAACGCGACAAGGAAGTAGGCCGCGATGAAGAGAAAGTGAAAGAGACCGAAAAGGCTTGGAAAGATGCCATTGCCGCCGCAGACAAATATGTGAAGTCGAACGAATTCGGAAAAATTGTCGAACAAAACGGCGGCGAAGACATGAACGCCTTTACGAGTTACGACGAAACGGCTTATCACTACTCGTTTCCCGAGAACCGGCTTGAATTGTGGGCCTATCTCGAGTCCGAACGGTTTTTGCATCCCGTGATGCGGGAGTTCTACAAGGAGCGCAATGTAGTGATCGAAGAGCGCCGTCTGCGTACCGACAGTAATCCGATCGGCAGGCTGCTCGAACAATTCAACGCGTCGGCGTTTGAAGCGCATCCCTATCACCGGCCCACGGTTGGGTGGATGGCCGACTTGAATTCGTTTTCTGCCACTGACGCGCAACACTTTTTTGATAAGTACTACGTGCCATCCAATATGGTCGTCGCGGTGGCCGGGGATGTGAAAGCGGCTCAGGCCATGCCCATCCTGGAGAAATATTTCTCTCGAATTCCGGCGCACCCATATCCCGATGAAACCACGACAACCGAGCCGCCGCAAAATTCTGAGCGCAAGGTTTTGCTGAAGGAGCAAACGCAACCGCTTTACCTCGAAGGCTACCATCGGCCCAACTATCGATCGAAAGATGACGCGGTTTACGATGCCATCGCTGATTTGATGTCGGAAGGTCGCACATCGCGCCTCTACCGCGCTCTGGTGCGAGACAAAAAAATCGCATCGGACTCAGCCGGATTCAGCGGACAGCCCGGAATCAAATATCCGCACCTGTTCGCGTTCTATGCGTTCCCGCTGCCGGGCCACACCACGCAGGACGTGGGTGACGCTATCCACGTGGAGATTGAACGCCTGAAGAAGGAAGACATCAGCGATGACGAATTGAAGATGATCAAGACCCGCGCCAAGGCGAACCTGATTCGCGGGCTTGCCGACAATGAAGGTCTGGCAACACAGCTAGCCACTTACCAGACGCGCTACGGCGACTGGCGCGAGTTGTTCCGCACCGTCGACCGGATCGATAACGTCACCAAGGCGGACATTCGCCGAATTGCCAATGAAACGTTCGTGGACACGAACCGCACGGTTGGCGTGATCGAAAACGCCGGCGCGCCGTCGGGCAATGGCGAACAGGGATCGCAGGATTCCGGCGGGAGCGCGCAAGACAGAACCGGCCGCGACGATCCAAACCAGCTTGCCAGTAGTCCAGCTTCAGCGATTCAGACTTTTGCCAGTGAAGGAGGAGCACGATGAAGCGTCTCACTCTCTTCGCGATCTTCATGGCGGTTTGCGTTTCCGTCATTGTGCTTCCGCAAGCTGTGGCGCAAGGCACAAGCTGGCAACAGATTCCTATCCCGCCGCTGCCAACTTTCAAGCCGCAACAGCCCAAGCGCATTGAGTTGTCGAACGGCATGGTGATCTTTTTGCAGGAAGATCACGAACTGCCGCTCATTGACGGATCGGCGCGCATTCGCGGAGGCTCGCATAACGAGCCCGCAGCCAAAGCCGGCCTCACTGACATTTACGGCGAAGTGTGGCGCACAGGCGGAACCAAAGCGCAAACCGGAGATCAGCTCGACGACTTTTTGGAAGTGCGCGCGGCGAAAGTCGAAACCAGCAACGGTCCGGATTCGACGTCGATCAACTGGAGTTGCCTGAAAGGCGATTTCGACGATGTCTTCAAAATCTTCGCCGACCTGCTGCGGAACCCGGAGTTCCGCGCGGATAAGATTGAAATCGCCACCAAAGGCGCGAATGACGCCATCTCCCGCCGCAACGACCAGGTTGGGCGGATCGCGCAGCGCGAAGCCACCAAGCTCGCCTACGGCGCAGACAATCCCTACGTACGAGAGTCTGAGTATGCGACCATTGCCGCGATTACACGGCAGGATTTGATCGACTGGCACGGAACGTATGTCCACCCCAACAGCATCATTCTTGGAATCAGCGGCGACTTCGATTCTGCCACTATGGAAACGAAGTTGCGCGCGGCATTCGATGCCTGGCAGCGCGGACCGGAGTTGCCAAAGGACAACGTCGAATACCATCCGGCGGCGCCGGGGTATTACCAGATTGCAAAAGAGGATGTAAACCAAAGCACCATTCGCATGGTGGCCCTGGGAATCAAGCGCGATAATCCCGACTATTACGCGGTCAATGTTTTCAACGAAGCCTTCGGCGGCGGATTCTCGTCGCGCCTGTTCAATGACATCCGCACCAAGCGCGGTCTGGCTTACAGCGTGGGCGGCGGCATCGGCGCAAATTTCGGCCATCCCGGTATCCTGCAAGTAGTGATGGGCACTAAGAGCCAGAGCACAATCGAATCGGTGCAAGCGGCGGATGAGGACATCGACAACCTCGCGAAACAACCGATAACCGAGGAGGAAATCAAGCGTGCGAAAGATGCGATCCTCAACGCGTTCATCTTTCGTTTGGACTCACCGGATAAAATTTTGGACGAGCGCCTCACTTACGAATTTTACGGATACCCGGCGGACTGGCTCGACCGCTATCCTGTGGAAATCAAGAAAGTCACGGCCGCGGATGTGAATCGGGTGGCCGCGAAATATCTGCACCGGGATCAGCTCGCCGTGTTGGTGGTTGGCAATACGAAAGAGTTCGACAAGCCGCTTTCTTCGCTGGGGCAGGTCAAGACAGTCGACATCACGATTCCGCCGCCTCCCGGCGCAAAAGAAGACGCGAGTTCAAAACCGACCGAATCAAATGCAGAAGGTAAGGAACTGGCGGCGAAGGTTGTGGCCGCCATGGGCGGCGAAGCGAAGCTGTCCTCCATCCAGGCCGTCAAAGCGAAACTGACTTTGAAGCAGAAGACGCCGCAGGGCGAATTCCCCATGCAGATGGAAACCACCATCGCGTTCCCTGACCATCTGCACGCGGAGATGCAGACGCCCAACGGAACCATAGCGATCACAGTCACCGCCGATGCGGGATTCGTGGTATTGCCCGGCGGAATGGTTCAGCCTTTCCCTGCTTCGCAAAAAACCGAAACGCTGGAGCAAATCAAGCGCGATCCGATTTTCATCGCGTCACACGCGAAGGACTCGGACGTGTTCTTTCATGCCGGCGGCTCGGAAAAAGTAGGTGACGTTGATGCCCGCATTGTCGACGTAAATGCGGCGGGCGCGACCATTCGCTGGTATGTCGATCCACAGAGCGGGCACATTCTCAAGGAGACGTACAGAACGCTTTCGCAGAGTGGGACTGTCGAAGGCGAGACCGACATGGATAATTGGAAGACGATGGATGGCCTGACAATTCCATTGGTGCGCCACAATAAGCAGAACGGCCAGGATTCAAGCACAGCCGAATATACCGCTCTCGAACTCAATCCTAAGATCGATCCGAAGACTTTCGAGAAACCTGCGACTAGCGGCGGATCTGCTCAGCCATAGCGCTGGCTAAGAAAACAAATCAGCGGCCGCCAGGCGAGACGGGAGTGTCTCAAGCGCAGCGGCCGCTCCTACCATCCGTAAAATCGTACGTACGCAAAATCGCGGCGCAAATTCTCGAATCAAAATGTCTTTCACTGTTTGTAATGCACGGCCATTGCCGTTATAGAGCGCGGCAAGTTCCATGTTTCCCATCGCAGCCAGCACGCGTGCTGAAAAGTATTGCACATCGGCAGAAGTAATTTCCGCTGTTGACGGGACTTCAGACGCGCTGTACCATAGGCGAACAAATAGCGAATATCTGTATGCAATCCCTTCCGTTGCTTCCGCTGCCCGAGAAGTCCCCGTTGGTGGGCATCGCGAGGATTGCCGCGGAGGGCGACTCTCTGCGTGAGGGGCATCAGATCGAATACTTCACGCTCGCTTCCAAGTCGCTGCTCAATCGCTGCGTCAGCAACCGGTCTATGCCTTTTACGTGGACCATCAACCCCTATCGCGGATGCGAGTTCGCCTGTAAATACTGCTACGCGCGCTATACGCACGAGTTCATGGAGATGCGGGATGGCATCGACTTCGAGCGAAAAATTTATGTCAAGCAGCATGCGGCCGGTCTGCTGCGCAATGAACTCCGGAAAGTTAAGGCCAACGAAGCAATTGCGCTGGGCACAGCCACCGATCCTTATCAGCCTGCGGAACGACGGTACGAAGTAACGCGCGGCATTCTCGAAGAGTTTTCCCTCCATCGCGGCTTTGAACTGGGCATCGTCACGAAGTCGAATCTGATGGTGCGTGATCTCGATCTTCTTGCCGAAATAACAAAACAGAATCGGATTTCGATTCACGTGACCATCACCACGCTGAACACCGATCTGGCTAGGATTCTCGAGCCACGCGCTCCGCGCCCTGACTTGCGCCTCGATGCTGTGCGCGCATTGTCTTCCGCCGGCTTGCGTGTGGGCCTAAGCGCCTCACCGGTTCTTCCTGGCATCACCGATTCGCCCGCCGATCTCGAAGCATTGGTGCGCGCGGCTTCTGAAGCCGGCGCGGAATACGTATTTGCCAATCCTCTTTTCTTGAAGCCGTGTTCGGCGGCGGTTTTCCTGCCTTTTCTCGAAGCTAACTTCCCACTGTTGGTAAGCAACTATCGCGAGCGCTATGCAGGGCGATCGTTTCTTCCGCCGGAATATGGCAAGAGGATTTCAGCGTTGGTTACCCGGCTGCGAGAAAAATATGGAATCGCGCACCGCGACCATTCGCAGCGGAGATCAGCTCTTGCGACAAAGTGGCCGTCGCCGCCCTTCACTGAACAACTCGAGCTGTTCTAGCCGCTGCTGGCATTCCAACCACCGGCATTCCTCTATAATCGAAGCTCGCTCCATGGCTACCACTTCCCCACCGACTGGAACTGCTCGCACCGCGCACCAGCCGCTTTCTGTGCGGATAAATCAGTTCTGGCATCGGGTCACCGAAGGCCTGGAGATCAGCCAGCTTTGGTCGCAGTTTGAATCGGAAGCCCGCTCCAGCTACCGCCTCTATTCGCGCGACGTCGAGGCAAAGACTCCCGAAGGTCTCACGCGGCGCGGCCACGGCTTGCATGTGGTCAAGGAATTTTTCTGGGCGGTGATGGAAAAGCTTTCGCCCGCCCGCCGCGTTCTGCTACTGGCGGCGCTGATCCTGCTTATTTTTCCGCATTCCGGCTTCAGCTACAACGACGGGAACGGCGTTCATGCGATCGAATTTGACTTTCATTTCTGGGCCGCGCTCTTACTCTTCTTGTTGCTGATGCTGGAAATTGCCGATCGCGTGGTCATGAAGCGCGATCTTCAGATTGCCCGCGAGATTCAGACCTGGCTTCTGCCGGGCACTCCGCCGCAAATTCCCGGACTCTCGATTGCTTATGCCACGCGACCCGCGAACACGGTTGCCGGCGACTACTATGACGTGTTTCCCCGCCCCGGCAGGACCAACGAAGAGAATCGCGTGATTTTTGCCGTCGCCGACGTGGCGGGAAAAAGCATTCCCGCGGCGATGCTGATGGCTACATTTCAAGCCAGCCTCAAAACTCTTTCAACTCTGCAAATCGCGTTACCCGAACTGGTCGCCGACATGAATAAATATGCATGCACGAACAGTCAGGGCGGCTTGCGGTTCACTACGGCGTTTCTTTCGGAATATGATCCGGCACGACGAACGTTGAATTACATCAACGCCGGACACAATAATCCCATCCTGCGCCGCAGCAATGGACTGATTGAGCGTCTGGACATCGGCGGTCTGCCGCTCGGCATAATGCCCGAAGCGACGTATCAAGCGGCGAGCGTCGCGCTGGCTCCGGGCGATTGGCTGGTGATTTTTACCGACGGCGTAGTCGAGGCTGAAAACGCGCGCCAGGAAGAGTTCGATGAGATGCGGTTGCTGAACACCATCAACACGAATGTGGCGCGCACGCCCAGCGAAATGCTCAAACATCTTATAGCCGATTTGGATCTATTCGTCGGAAGCACTCCTCAACACGACGACGTTACCTGCATGTTGCTGAAGTCGGAGTGAGTAAACCCATTCAACGCCGAGAACGCTGAGAGCGGCGAGAAATTCCTTTATTCAGCCGGAATTTCCGGCGTTTTGTCTGCGTTAATCGCACTATGCTTGCTGTTCTGCTTCCGTTTCTCCGCGATCTTGGCGGTCTCGGCGTTTGATCGAGTACTTTTGTAACAGTTCGCAGCGCGGGAGAGCGGTGTATCCGAGGTCGACGTACCAGGTATTTCGCCGTAATCCGCGGCCGATTTTTGTGCAATCCCAGGCGGGAGGCGCGTTCTACAAAGGGGGAAGCCCTGACATGAATTGTCAGCGCGACGACGTTTTTTGCCATCAACCCCGCCAGGGAGAGCGGTTAAAATGAGACTGAAGTCACTGAGCCGGTGAAAAGAAAGGCTTTGTTTGAGCTTGGTCGGAACCAAGGTAACTAGCGGGTTTGGCCTGGCGTTTGCGAACATCTAGCACGACTGCGTCATCCGTGACCAGAATTCAAACGAGATTACAACGAGGGGAAAATCGAGATGCGGAAACAAAAGGGTTTCTCACTGATCGAGTTGCTGATCGTGGTGGCTATCATCCTGATCATTGCAGCTATCGCCATTCCGAACTTGCTGCGCGCCCGTATGGCCGCCAATGAGTCGTCTGCTGTCGGCTCCATGCGTACCATCAACACCGCAGAAGTCACCTATAACTCCACCTATCCGACGGTTGGATACTCGCCCACGCTGCTCGCTCTTGGCGGAGCTGTCAATGCCGCGTGCGTTCCGGCTCAGGCTACGGCCTGCCTGATCGACAACGTGTTGTCTTCCGGCGCAAAGAGCGGTTACAACTTTACCGCAGCCAGCGTCGCGGGTGGTCCTCCGACCATCTCTTACCTCGCGAATGCTACCCCGGTTACCCTGAACCAGACCGGTATCCGCAGCTTCTGCTCCTACGAAGATGCGGTGGTTCGCGCGCAGCCTGCTGGCACCGTGGTCGGCACCGTGGCCGCTTGCCAGGTCCTGAGCCCGCTGAACTAATGAACTGATTAAGCAGTGTGAGTTGGCGAAGTACTCAGGGGAGGGTACGAGCCAGGGAGCAGCGAACGCAAGTTCGCTGCTCCCCGTTTTTTGGGCCATCGTTTTAGCAAGCCTCCGGTTTCAATCTCGCAGGGAATTCGCGCGTCGCGCCACCCCGGGGAAATCGCAACCCGGGAAATGCCTTGCGCTCCGAATCGGTAATGGGTCAGTTGGCAAGATGCAAAATGTAGGGACAGCCGCCCTCGGCTGTCCGTCAAGCGCAGTTCGACTGTTTTACTGAGGCAACTGACTCACTACGTCCGAATCTTCCAGGTTGACAAATTCTGTCAGCGCTTCGCAGGACTCGTCATTCCACCCGTGACTGTTCCAGCCGACTGATCGTAAGCCATTGATTTAGAGAGACAAGAAGTTACCGATGCGTTGGCCGGGAGGCTCGGGGTTGGCGATGGAAGTGCAATGAAACAATGCTAGCCGACACCAGCAAGACCGTGACGCGGCGGGCTCGGGGACTCTTTCAATGCGCACTCAAACCGGATTTTCGCTTATCGAATTGCTCATCGTCGTAGCGATTATCCTCATCATTGCCGCGATTGCTATTCCTAACCTCCTGCAAGCCAGAATCGCCGCCAACGAATCCTCTGCGGTTGGGTCATTACATACCCTCACCTCGGCGGAGATTACTTATTTCACCGCCTATCCGACCGCCGGATATGCCAATAACCTCGCCCAATTAGGCGGAGCGGCCCCTTGCACTCCAGCCCCCGCCACGGCCTGCATTATCGATAATTTTCTGGCCACCGCCATACCCGGCGGCGTGGGCAAGAGTGGATACTACTTCCTGGCAACAGGCTCCATTACCGGAGGCGCGACCTACAATACAGCCTACGTGGTCGCTGGCTCTCCCATCCGGGTCAATTCGACGGGAAACCGTGATTTCTGCTCCGCCAACGATGGCGTGCTGCGTTCGCAGATGGCTAACCCGGGCGACACTCCGGTCAACGTGGTAGCAACCTGCCTGGTGTTCACAGTGTCGCAGTAGCGGCTTACAGAACGTCAACTTGAGAATCACCGCGTTCCTACTCACGCTTCCCATTCCCCAGGACCAGCGTCCATGAACTTCCTCTGGACGCCAAAGTGACCGTCGTAACTGCACCGGTGATTCATTCGCCGCCCGGTCCTGCTTATAATCTTTTTCGGGAAATATTTGTCAGTATTGAATACTGCTATGGCGGCAATTGAAATTCTTGGTCTGGAAAAGACCTACATGATCGGCTTCTGGCGCAAGCGGCCGAAACAGGCTCTGCGACCTCTGCACCTGACGGTGGAAGAAGGCGAGATCTTCGGCTTCCTTGGGCCCAATGGCGCGGGCAAAACCACCACGCTGAAAATGCTGATGGGCCTTGTGTTTCCGACATCAGGTTCGGCTCGCATCCTGGGACATGATTGGACTGACCCGGTCATCAAGGCGCAAATCGGATTCCTCCCTGAGCAGCCGTATTTTTACGACCATCTAACCGCGCACGAGCTTTTGAACTATTACGGACAGCTCTCAGGAATGCCCGCGAATGGAAGGAACAACCGGATCGAGGCCACGCTGCAACGAGTCGGCCTGCACGACATCAAAGGCTTGCAGTTGAGAAAATTTTCCAAGGGAATGTTGCAGCGGGTCGGGATCGCGCAAGCCATTCTTCATGACCCGAAGCTGGTATTTCTCGACGAACCGATGTCGGGCCTCGACCCACTTGGGCGGCGCGAGGTGCGCGATCTGATCGAGCAACTCAAGCAGGAAGGCAAAACCGTTTTCTTTTCCACGCATATTCTGTCTGACGCCGAAGCGTTGTGCGATCGCGTCGCGATCTTGCATCAGGGCGAGTTGCGCGGCGTGGGTGCGGTTGAAACTCTGACGTCCGCAGTGCAAGGCAAGGTAGAAGTGATATGGCAAGGAACGCAGGTGCCGGCGTCGTTGAAAGCGCTGGGCGCGGAATGTCACGTGACAGGGGACCGCGTGCGCGCTGTACTGCCGGAAAATCAGCAGGACTCGGCCATCGATGCCTTGCGCCGGGAGCGAATTCGCCTGATCGCCATCACGCCGCTGCGGACTTCGCTCGAGGCCTACTTCGTGGAAAAGTTGCAGCATTCCGAAACCTCGGCGGGAAAAATCTCATGAGCGCACGCATTATTCACATTGCATCAAATACGTTTCGCGAAGCGGTTCGCGACCGCGTGCTCTATAACCTGATCGCTTTCGCGTTGCTGCTCTCCGGCGCTTCGATTCTGGTTGGCCAGATCTCGATCGACATCGAACGGCTGGTGGTGATCAACCTCGGCCTCACCGCAGTTTCGCTGTTCGGCATCGTGATCGCCATTTTCATCGGCATCGGCCTGGTCTCGAAAGAAATCGAAAAGCGGACGTTGTATACCGTGCTCTCGCGGCCGGTGCGCCGGTGGGAATTTATTGTGGGCAAGTATTTTGGCCTGGCGGGAACGCTGGTGGTGAACACATTCTTCATGGCCATTGGCGTCTTTGCCGCGTTGCTCTATGTCTCGCACAAATTTGTGGGCTCGGATGCGTCGGTGTTCGTTGCACTGTATTTCATCGTTCTCGAATTCCTGATCGTTTGTTCGCTGTCGTTGCTGTTTTCATCGTTTTCATCGCCGCTGCTTTCAGCGGTCTTCACGTTCTCTCTGTTTGTGATTGGGAGTTTCGCCGACGACCTGCGCGGCTTTGCCGGCATGGCTCAAGGGCTCAGTCATTGGCTGGCCATTGGCACGTCTTATATCGTGCCGAATCTTTCCGCGTTCAACGTCATTACGACAGTGGCTCACGGGCAATCCGTCTCCACACAGCTGATTTTGCAAAATACCTTGTATGCCATTTTTTATTCGGCCATGGCTCTGAGCGGAGCGGTGCTCATCTTCGAGCGCCGGAATTTGAAATGAGGCGGCTCGATATGAGGTTTGAGCGATGAAGGCGCGACGGCGCACGACGTTCGTTGCCGCGGCCAGCTTGTTATTTTCTTTGGCCGCTTGCGTGATCGTGTTGCGCAATATTGACCGCATACGTCCGCAAGCTCCGCTGGAAGACGCGCTCTACGTCACGTCGCCTAAAATTGTGAAGCGAGCCAGTCTTGGTTATGACGGACTCATGGCTTGTATTTATTGGACGCGCGCGGTGCAGTACTTCGGCCATCGCCATTTCGAGCGCGGGTCGAGCTACAACGAACTCGCTCCTTTGCTGGAAATCGCAACTCATCTCGATCCTCATCTGACCGTGGTCTACCAGTTCGGTGCGAGTTTTCTGGCGCCAAAACCTCCGGGCGGAGCGGGCGAGCCGGTTCGGGCGATTCAGTTGATGGAGTATGGCATTCAGAATAATCCCAACGACTGGAAGCTGTACTACGATCTGGGATTTGTCTACTACACCGAGCTTAAGAACTACGCCAAAGCTTCGGAGGCGTTTGCGCGCGGAGCGCTCGTTCCCGGCGCCCATCCTTCCATGAGAATACTGGCCGCGCGCATGGCGGAACACGCGGGCGACATTGAGACCGCCCGCATCCTGTGGACGGAAACGCTCGAAAGCAATCACGACGACCTGATCAAAGCGAACGCCGCCGAACATTTGCGCGGACTGAAAGTCGACGAGGACATCATCAATCTGGAGGCTGCGGTTGAGCGATTCAAGCAGCGAACGGGCCGTCTGCCGCTGACCATGTTTGAACTTGCTTCAGCCGAAGGGATCGCCGGCATTCCCGTCGATCCGGATGGCAATGCCTATCTGCTAACCGTCGACGGCCGCATTGAACTGCAGCATCCGGACGACTTCTCTTTCGCTACGAAGGGCCTGCCTCCGGGTTATAAATCTCCCGTGAAGCCCAAGTTCCACACGAAGTTCTAAGCGTTTTAGGGCCACCCTTTTAAATCAAGAGTGGCGCGATCTCCTTATATTTCCGCTGCTTCGCTTATGATGAGCACTCATGAATTCGACCGCTCCTGCACGGCCCAGTGTCCTTCGCGCCGCGCGGCAACGATGGCTTGAAACGGCTGGCCACGCGGGGCATGCGGAGGCCGCGCGCCAATTCTTTTCAGCTCTGTGGGAATTTGCGCGCGATTCGACGCCGCAACGGCTCAGGCTGCGATTTGGCGATGCGGATTACGACTGGGAGAAACGCGTCAACACGACCAGCGGCGCAGTGGGATGGCACGACCGGTTGCTGGGAGTATTTCATTCGGAGTATCAACCGACCGATCCATTTTTCTTTCACGAGATGATGGAGGCGCTGCAACGGGATGCTCGCATCGATCTGGCCGGGTTTACTTTCATTGACATTGGATCGGGCAAGGGGCGGGTGCTGCTGATGGCATCGGATTATCCGTTCCGCCGTATTGTTGGTGTGGAGTTGGTTCCGGCGTTGCATCAGATTGCGCTGGAGAACCTGGGAAAGTATCACAGCCAGACACAATGTTGCTTTGCTCTCGAATCGGTTTGTTGTGACGCGACGGAGTTTGAGTTTCCGGCAGAACCGCTGTTGGTCTATTTATTCCATTCGCTGCCGGAAGCTCCGCTACGGCAAATGATTTCGCGGCTGGAGCAGAGTTTGAGCCAGTATCCGAGGGCCGCGTTCGTGATGTACCATAATCCGGTGCTGGAGCATGTGCTGGCGGAGTGTTCGTGGCTGGCGAAGATTGGCGGTACGAGCCAGTGCGCGATTTATGCGGCGCGGTGAATCGTCCGACCTCTTCACAACAATTCAAAGCATAACCACCGGGTACACCGAGGAATCACAGAGGATTTTGTGGAACGCCTATTCGAAAAAGTTTTAAGGGAGACGCGGAGGCGTAGCGGGCAAAGTCACGGTCGGTAGTGAAAATTTCCCAGCTCCGGCGGTGGGCGGCGGCGCAAATGAGGAAGTCAATAGGCGACCCCGCAATTCCCCGGGACCTGCACTGGTTGTGAATGCGAGCGGCTTCTTCGTAATCAAAGCTGTCGAGGCGGGGTTCATCGAAAGCGCGCAGTTGGCCGCGAAGCTTTCTGAAACTGGTTTCATGACGTATTCCGGAAAGCAGTTCCTGACGCACAGGGCCTATCAGTTGGGCGCGACGATCGCGGATGAGTTCCCGCAACATGGCGGTCAGGCTTTGCTCGCTCGGATTGAGGTCGCTGCTCGTGCGCCGCAAGGCGAGCGACCAGATGGGCGTATCGACTAAGACTTGCACGCTTAGGACCGCTTTCGGCGGCGCTCGGCTTTGTAATCGTATTTGGGATCAAAGTCGACAGAGCCAAACGCCTTCAGAATACGTAACTGCTTGCGATGCTTCACGTATTCGGCAAGGGCGGCGGTGACCGCTTCCTTCTTTGTCTTGTGACCGCCGGCGCGGCGGGCTTCATCGATCAGGCTGTCGTCGAGGGCGAGGTTGGTGGCCATGTGTGGATTATTACACATTGAAGTGTGTAAGCGGAGCTAATTGAGGTGAAAGCAAATTCTTAGTGGTTTGGCCGCACCTTACCGCTGGGTTCCGCGCGCTAAGCTGCCGACGGAGGGACCGGCCTATCAGGCGGTGGTTCGGGCTGGCGGTTGAGGGGTTTCCTTCTTTCGGCCCTTTAGAAGAGTCGCGACGGACTCGCGAAAAGCCTTTACCTGCAAACGAACTGCTTCCTCTCTCGGAGCGGCCTGGGGGTGACTGCGAATGAGTTGTAGAACTAGTGTGGTGACAGCGTCTTCTTCATCAGTCAAGTTTTGGAATTGGGCGAAGGGTCCGGTCGCCGCCTCGTCAATCGTCACACCGAGAGCAATGCCGATCACTCGATCATTGGCGGAAAGCTTCCCCTTTGCGACACCGGCCTCATAAAGAATCCAAGGGCGATTCAAGCTGTGTGCCGTGAGCAGAGCTACAACGGACATCTCGGCTGTCGTGGCTGATGAATACGAGTGGGTTGTCGGTTGTGGGGCGCTTCGGCCCTGGTGAGGGATGAGGATCGGGTGGCGAAGGCGACTTCTTACGTGACATATGCATAACTCGCACTTCTGGGCCGACGGTCGGCGAACACGATACCACATTACCGCGCCTCGGAGTTAAACCAATTCCAACCGCTTGAGCTTGATGCGGTCAGCGCGGACTTGGGCGAGGTCGTAATGGGCCTGCTGGGTAAGCCAGGTTGCGGCACTGCCGCCGAATACCTTCGACAGGCGCACCGCCATTTCGGGGGAGATTCCGCGCTTCTCATTGACCAGCTCCGACAGAGTGGTGCGCGTGACTCCGAGGGCAGCGGCAGCTTGGGTGATGGTCAAGTTCAAAGGCTCGATGCATTGACGCAGCACAAAGCCGCCAGGATGCGGGGGATTCTTCATTGGCATGGTCAGTCTCCTCAGTGGTAATCGATGTAATCAATATTCAGCGCATCGCCTTCCGCGAAGCGGAAAATCACGCGCCAGTTGGCGCGAACGGTTACCGGCCAAAAGCCTTGTAAATCGCCCTTAAGCGGATGCAAGCGAAAGTTTGGCAGGTCCATATCCCCTACCAAACTAGCGGCGTCAAGTCTGGCCAGGATGTCGCGCAGCTTTTGCGTGTGTTCCCGGATGACACCGCGAGAGTCGTCACTCTCATAAAGACGTTTCAGTCCCTTGTGGCGGATCGACCGGATCACATCTTAGCGTAATGCGTAACGTAACGCAGGTCAAGATGCAGTTGCGACCGCAAAGCTGCCGGGCTTCGCCCGGGCGGACAGCCGAGGGCGCCTGTTTCTACGTGATTTGTCCGATGGCCTAAAGCGTAGAATTGATAGAAATGATCAAGTTTGCTGCCGCTGTGTTCTTGCTCGCGATTGGGTTGCCTGCGCACGCTGCGACCGACGACGTTCATTCGATTGCGCACGCCGTGGACGAGCATTACAACCACCTCACCAGCTTGCAGGCGGAGTTCACCGAGATCTATCGCGGGTCGGGTTTAGAGCGGACCGAGTCTGGGACGGTTTGGCTGAAGAAGCCGGGGATGAAAAAACCAGGCAAGATGCGCTGGGAGTATCGTTCTCCCAGAGAGAAGCTGTTTGTGAGCGACGGCAAAGATGCCTGGTTTTACGTGCCGGGCGACCGGCAGGCACGAAAGACGCCGGCACAGAAACTGGACGACATTCGCTCACCGCTGGCTTTTCTGCTGGGCAAAACTAAGCTGGAGAAAGAGTTGCGAGGACTGTCTCTAGCGCCGGATTACCCCCCGATCGAGGCTCAAGATGCGGTCTTGCGGGGCGTGCCGCAAAGCATGGCCGACCGGGTGAGCGAAGTTCTCGTGGAGATTACTCCAGGCCACCAGATTGCGCGGTTAGTCATCCGTGAAGTGGACGGATCTTCGACGGAATATCGTTTTACCGAGCAGAAGGAAGATGTGCAGATCACCGATGCGCAGTTTCATTTCAACCCGCCAGCAGGAACGGAGACCATTGAGGGTGATTTGGAACCGTGACGGAATTGTGCCGGTATGGGAACGGCGCGTATGAAGTTGAGCGCATGAGAGTTGCCCAGCAGGCATGAACGATGACAAGCTGTAATAGAGTGGTTACTTGCGGTACTTGAAAACTCCGGAATCGGGCAGATCGCCGGGCAATTATTAGAAGGGCGATGTTAGACTGGAATCGGTAGTCCGCATCGCCGGAAAACACGGAAAAAGCGGGTAAATGGCGGAATTTGTCGTAAAAGTCGCGGATGAGCGCGGGCGCATGCTCCAGCAAGTGGAGCATGGGTACTCGGTCGACGAAGTGCGCGAGCGTTTTGCGGCGCAGGGCTACCTGGTCTATTGGGTCAAGCCGCAGGGGCTTCTCTCGGGAGGAGTCAGCCGGGGACGCGGACGTTTAAAGCAAAGTTCGTTTCTGGTATTCAATCAGCAGTTTCTAACTCTGCTCAAGGCCGGGCTGCCGATTTTGAATTCGCTGGATCTGCTGATTAAACGGCAGAAGGACGCATACTTGCGGCAGTTGCTGGAGAACGTACGCGACCGGGTCAAGGGAGGCGAACTGCTGTCCGATGCATTCGGTGCGCAGAGCATCTTCCCGAAGATCTATACCACGACCTTGATGGCCGGCGAAAAAAGCGGAAATATCGACGAGGTGCTGACGCGTTACATTAATTTTCAGCGCCTGGCGATGACCTTCCGCAAGAAGCTGTTTGTTTCATTGATATATCCGACGCTGCTGGTGTCGGTTGTGCTGATCATGGTGATGTTCTTGTTCACCTACGTGGTGCCGAAGTTTGCGGATCTGTTCAACAGTCTCGATGCGCAGCTTCCGGCGATCACCGTGTTTATGCTGGCGGTGGGACAATACTCGCAGAAGTATTTTCCTTATCTGCTGGCCGGGTTGGTTGCCGCCGGATTCTTGTTTATGCGCTGGAAAAGGACCGATAACGGCGCGGATACAATCGACCGGTTTATTTTAAGCTTGCCGATGCTGGGCGGTATAAGGCTGAAGCACCAGGTATCCGCGTTTTGCCGGATGTTATCGACTCTGCTGCAAGGGGGATTGCCGCTGGTACCTTCGCTCGAAACGGCGGGAGCCTCGATGAGCAGCCGGCGCATCTTAAAGGGTGTGGTGCGAGCCGGGATCCGGGTGCGCGAGGGCCAAAGCCTGGCCAGCAGCCTGGAAGAACAGAAAATATTTCCGGAACTTTCGGTGGAAATGATTGAAGTGGGCGAGGCCACCGGCGCGCTGCCGGCCATGTTGAATTCGGTGGCGGATTTTTACGAAGAAGATGTGCAGACGGCATTGAGCGCGTCCATGGCCCTGATTGAACCTTTGATTTTAATTATTATGGCAATCTTCGTTGGCGGAGTGTTGATCTCCCTATATCTGCCGATCTTCACCCTGGGAGTCCACTAGAGCCGGCCTCCCAGGAATGGAGAGGCCAGAATGATACAAGGACAAGGACGAGGAATGGCAACAGCGGATAAGAAATCTCTTTTCGTGAATGGCGGCAACGGCGGGCCCATCAGCCCGACTGGAAACCCCATCACCGATCTAGAGCGAGCCCAGGATGTGGCGCGGCGTTATCGCTGCGAGTTTGTGGACCTCACTGACTTCCAGTTACACCATGAGCTGTTCAAAAAAATTCCCGTCGAGCTGATGTTTCGCTACAACTTCGTTCCCTTGGAAGAAACCGCGGATGGCCGGCTCGCCATCGCCATCGCCGATCCCAGTCAATTGATGATGATCGACGAAATCAGCCTGCTGCTGCAGAAGCGGATTGTTACCAAAGTATCCACGCTGAAGCAGATCTCCGACATTCTCAAAAAGACCGAGCAGTCGCAGCGCGTGCTGGAAGAGGCCAGCGAAGGCTTCCAGATCATCCGCGAAGATGAGGCTACGGGCGCGGAAGAGACACTGACCATCGACAAGCTGACGGCGACGGGCGATACCAGCCCGATCATCCGCCTGGTCGATACCACGATTTTTACCGCATTGCAGCGGCGCGCTTCCGATATTCACATTGAGACCCGCGACGATTCCGTTGTGATCAAGTTTCGAATTGACGGCGTGCTCACGCAGGCCATGCCGCCGATTGGCAAAGAGCATCACTCGACCGTTATTTCGCGTATCAAGGTCATGAGCGAGCTGGATATTTCCGAGCGGCGCGTGCCGCAGGATGGCCGCTTCCGTGTGAAATATAACGGGCGCGCGATCGACTTCCGCGTCTCGATCATGCCGTCGATTCATGGCGAAGACGCCGTGCTCCGTGTACTCGATAAAGAGTCGATGAGCGAGAAGTTTCGCACGCTGACTCTGGATGTAGTTGGTTTTGATGAAGATGACTTGCGGCGGTTTCGCCGCTACATCAAAGAGCCGTACGGCATGGTGCTGGTCACGGGACCGACGGGTAGCGGCAAAACGACAACGCTTTACGCCGCAGTCAATGAAATCAAGACTGATGAAGACAAGATCATCACGATTGAAGACCCGGTCGAATACCAGTTGCGCGGGATCACGCAGATTCCCGTGAATGAGAAAAAGGGACTGACGTTCGCCCGCGGATTGCGATCGATCTTGCGTCATGATCCCGACAAGATCATGGTCGGCGAAATTCGCGATTCAGAAACCGCGCAGATTGCCATTCAGTCGGCTCTTACTGGCCATCTGGTATTCACTACGGTTCACGCGAATAACGTGGTCGATGTGATTGGACGCTTCTTGAATATGGGCGTCGAGCCTTACAACTTTGTTTCGGCGTTGAACTGCATTCTGGCGCAACGGCTGGTACGTTTGATCTGCGAATCCTGCCGCACAGCAGTTCACTATCCGCCGGATGTTCTAGAAGCCAGCGGGCTGGACCCGGCGCAGTGGTCGAAGGTTCCACTGTATGACGGGCCGGGATGCATCGAGTGCGCGGGAACCGGCTTCCGCGGGCGGACGGCGATTCATGAACTGCTTGATTTGAGCGACCGCATTCGGGAGATGATTCTGGCGAAGAAGCCGACGTCGGAGATTCGCCGCGCGGCGCGCGAAGAGGGAATGCGCTTCCTGCGCGAATCGGCGCTGGATAAGGTGAGACTGGGAATGACAACGCTGAAGGAGATCAATAAGGTTACGTTCATTGAGGCGATGCGGTAGGCGCTAGAAATTTGTAGAAAAGTCTACGGGTTGTTCAGAATAGTTGTCATCCCGGGCGGAGTGAGGGATATGGGTCTTGCTTGCGCCGCGACTTATTAGCTATTGCACACAGAAACCTAGATCGCTCGCTTCGCCCGGGATGACAACCTCGGGTTTGGGCAACCTCAAGGAGTCCAGTTGGCCAGTGCCCTTTCAGCTATTGCAATTCTTCGCTACAAAGGCTTTGATTTATAGATAGATTTTCTGCGAAATCAATGAGTTCGAACCACAATTCGGCCAGACCCAAGCTGGCGTGCGAGATTGCGTCAGACCGGATACTGGCGGGGCGTATCGCCGATGATGGGAACGGCCTGGAAGCGTGTTCGGCGCGGGAACTGGCGCCGGGCAGCGTCGTGCCGGACCTGGTGGAAAACAATCTACGGCAAGCGGAAGCGGTGCGGTCGGCAATTGAGGACACGCTGGGCAGCGTGGGTGGACGATCGAGAGACGTAATCGCCATTGTGCCCGACGCAACTGTGCGCGTGGTATTGCTGGACTTCGATACTCTGCCCTCCGATGGCGAGGAAGCGGCGGGAGTGGTGCGGTTCCGGCTGAAGAAATCACTGCCCTTCGACGTGGATAAAGCCAAAGTTTCGTATCATGCGCAGCAATCGGGAGAAGGCGTGAAGGTCGTAGCCGCGGTTTCGCTGGCCAGCGTAATCGAGGATTACGAGAAAGCCTTCCGCGATGCCGGATTTAACCCCGGGGTGGTACTGCCTTCGATGCTGGCGGCACTGGGAGCGGCGGAAGGCAAAAAGCCGACGCTGGTGGTGAAAGTTGATACCCGCACCACGAGTATTGCCATTCTGAGTGAAGGACAGCTTCAGCTTTTTCGCACGCTGGAAAATGCGCGCGGCGTCACCATCAGTGGAGAGCAACTGGCCGAGGAGGTTTATCCCTCGGTGGTATTTTTCCAGGATACTTACCATCTCAATATTGAGCAGATTTATGTCTCGGGCCTGGCGGATGCGACCAGCGCCGTGCCGGCGCTAAAGGCTCAGACCGGGGCCGAGGTACAGGAACTAGTGGCTCCGTCTATGTTGGGAAATGGGTCTGGAGGATCGATTCCCCGCTGGAGAATGGGCGGAGTGGTGGGAGCGTTGCTTTCTTAAAGTTATGCGCCTGGATATCAATCTCGCGAGTCAGCCTTACGAAGATGCGCGGCAATTCTGGCTGCGCTGGGGACCGGCTGTGGCCGGAATGGGAATTGTGACGCTGCTGTTGATCACACTGACTGTCACCGGATGGTTTACGGCTCGCCGCGACCGGGCTACGATCGCAAAGTTACATGAGGGAATTTCCCAGCGGGACGCCATTCGGGCACAGGCGGAAGAGTTTCTTGACCGGCCGGAGAACCGCACGACGCGCGACGAGTCGCAGGTTCTGAACCAACTGATCGAACGTAAGGCCTTTTCCTGGACTCGAGTGCTGGAGGATCTGGAAAAAGTGATGCCTGCGCGCGTGCATCTGGTTTCCATCAATCCGGACCTGGATGAAGACAACCAGCTCGCCTTGAAGATGGTCGTAGCCGGCGATTCACGGGACCGGGCGATTGAACTGGCGCGGCGGATGGAAGAGTCGCGGCGTTTTGCGAGCACGAAAATCACTTCTGAAAATTACGCGCAAAGCGTTACGGGCGACACGGAAAAATTCGAGATCAACGCGATTTATATACCGGGAAGCGCGCCGCCTCCCGCTCCGGCGCCGGTATCGTCTGCGCCCGTGGCATCGAAGACCACGCCGGTACAGGCGGCGATTACCAAAGTGAAGGCACCCTAATGCCCGATTTACGGCAAACACGCAAGAATCTTAAAATCGCCATCGGAGTTATGGCTGGGATCGATGTGCTGGCTATGGTGATTTTTGTTTCACCTCTGATTGGGTCGGCAGATTCGCGCCGCCAGGAGATGAACCGGCTGCAAGCCGAACTCACGACAAAGACAAGGCAAGTTGAGCCCCTAAAGAATCTGCCGCAGAAGGTTGTGCTGGCCAATCGTCAGATCGGGGACTTTTACAAAGACCGGTTTCCCTCGCAGAGTTCGCAGATTGCCAGCGAACTGGGCAAGCTCGCTACGGCGGAAGGAATCACAATAGAGCAAGCCCGGTACAAGGCGGCTGGGCCCGGAACTGGAAAACTCGAGCCGGTCGAGATGGAAGCCGACCTCTCGGGGAACTATGTGGCGCTGGCGAAATTTATCAATGCCCTGGAACGCGACCCGATGTTCTTCACAATTAACAGCATCACACTGGGCGGAGGGCCGCAGGGCCCGGTCAGGCTGGGCATGAAACTGGATACTTATTTGAAAGCGGGTATGCAGTGAGGTTAGGGCTGGAAAACAAGAAGAAGGCCATATGGGCTGCGGCACTGGGCGGCCTGGCGGTTTTGGCGATGGCTTATGAGCTTATCCCTTTTCTTACGGGAGGCTCCACCACGGCCGCGACTTATACGCCGGCAGCGGCCGCTCCCTTGCATTCCGCTACGTCCGCTCGCTCCCCTTCCAAGAAGGGCAAGAAGGCGCAGGCCGCGCCGAATCTCGATCCTACCTTGCAGTTGAGTTTGCTGGAAGCGACGGAAAAAACGGTTTACTCAGGCTCGGGAAGAAACATTTTCGTTTCGCAGGCGGAGCCGCCGCCGACCGCACTGGGTACGGGAGCGATTGATCATCCGAAGATCGCGCCGGTCATTTATACGCCACCTCCGGTCCAGCAGGCTCCGCCCATCCCGCTGAAATTTTTTGGGTTTGCCAGCCAGCCGGGTGAGCCGAAAAGGATTTTTCTTTCCGCTGGTGAAGATGTTTTCATCGCAGGTGAAGGAGAGATTGTCGACCGCCGCTACAAGGTCGTGCATATCTCGCCCAATTCGGTGGAAATGCAGGATGTGGTGAACAGCGGGCCGCCGCAGAATATTCCTCTAACACAAGGGTGAAATCGAGTATTGGGGAATTTGACTGGGCCTTCGCCCTTTTGCATTCTTCCGAGCTTTGGAATTCATGGCTTTCTCTTCCCAGTTGCGTCCTATGCCGAACCGGCACCGGCAATCTGAGAGCGGTTATATTCTGCTCACGCTGATGCTCATGGTTACGCTGCTCTTCATCGCGGCCATCGCGATCGTTCCCGAGATCAAATTTGAAATCAGGCGCGACCGCGAAGAAGAATTGATTCACCGCGGAGTGCAATATTCGCGCGCGATCCGCGCGTACTACAAGAAATTCGGCCGTTATCCGACTCGGCTGGAAGATTTGGAAAGTTCCAACAACCTGCGCTTTCTGCGCAAACGCTATAAAGATCCCGTAACCGGCCAGGATTTCAAGCTGTTGCACTACGGTGAAGTGAAGATGGGGCTCGGGGGAATGATGGGCGGGAGCAACATTCCCGGCGCGAATCCTGTCGGTGGTCCGGCAAATGGAGGCCTCAACGGACCGGGAGGTCTTTCGCAGTCCTCCGGGTTTGGAGGTGGCGCCAGCAGCGGCTTTGGAGCAAACTCCAACTCGTTCGGGTCGTCCTCCGGATCGTCATTTGGATCTTCGCCGGGAACTCCGGGGCAGTCCCCGCAGAGTCAGCCGGGCGGAACGGATCCATCGCAATCATCGTCATCCTCTTCCTCTCCATTTTCTTCCGGGCAAAACCCGGGGCAAGGTCCGGGAGGACAGACGGGACCGGGTGGAGCAATTGGCAGCGGCCAACTCGCGGGTGCGACTTTCGGCGGCGGACCGATCGTGGGAGTCGTCAGTGCCAGCAAGAAAGAAGGCATCCGCGAATTCAATCACAAGAAGAAATATGAAGAGTGGCAGTTTATATATGATCCGGCGTCGGATCGCGGCGGATTGCTCAACACACCCAACCAGCCTCCGTTGCAGGGGTTGACGCAACAGATGCAGCCCGGGCAGACGCAACAGCCGGGAGGCTTTCCGGGAACCACATCCGGGCCGATTCCGGGCATGATGAATAATCCAAACCCCGGAATGGAGCCCAATGGACCAGGCGCTCCAACGCCGCCTTCGAGCCCGCCACAACAGTAGAGGCCTCTAACCGCAAAGATCGCAGAGAGAAGAGATTCCGCGAGTATTTCGCGGGTCCACAATTCCGTTCGGTTGTGGTTCAAGGGAAGTGAGGTTCAAGACAGCGGGCATATTACTTTGCCGCCTTCACGGAAGTGACAGCGATGTTAGTCCCATCCTCTACGCCAGTCACGGTTGCCGGCAGGCCCGCCTGTTTTTCCAGCGTCTCCAAAATAGCTTTGTCTTCTGTTTGCAGATTGTAGACTTTGTCTCCGATGATCAAAGAGTAGTTCGATCCTTTACCGATGCATTCACGTATGCAATCAACCGCGCTGCCCGGCATCGAGTGCTCGAGGCCGCACAGAGTGTCACCCACTGTGCCGGTGAAGGTTTTGCCCTTTTCTTTTTCTTTATCCTTGGCCTTGCCGGAAGCAGCAGAGACGATCACCCCGGTGCTCAGAATCAAAACAAATAGCCGATATCTAAGATTCTTGAAGTTCACTTGCATCGTTTTCTCCCCTCAAAATTGTACCGTTTGAAGAGCGCAATCGCAGCCCTGAAAGATTCGGGAGGAAACAAGTTGCGTCGTCGAGAATGCCTTGGCCGCCGAGAGCAATTGACCTCGAATCTGCACCGGCGCCCGAATGCACGATCGTTACTTGCGTTCAGATTCGCTTCGCTTATCCTGAGAACAATCTCTGAAAACAAAGGGTTTGTGCTTACCCGAACAGGTTACTTTGGACAGTACCTTCGGTGCGCGAAGTGCGATAGAGTTCAAGTGCCGGTTTTGAACCCAGCGAGGCTGTTAAAAAGACCTATGACGCAACCTACCGATCATCACGGGACAGAAGAAATCATATTGCCGGAGAACTTGCTGCCCCTGGGATCCATGCTAGGCCAGGGAGTTACGCCGCTGGATATGTCGATGGTTCTGGCGAAGGTTTTTCGTGTGCAGTATACCGAAGTGGCTTTGCTGAGGCTGGAAGATGGTTTGCTGCGTTTTATTTTTCCCGAGCATCTGCGAACCACGGGCGCGATTCCAATCTCGGGTAAGGCAATTGCGGCGCACACCGCGTTGAGCAAGAAGGCGGAAATCTTCAACAATTTCGCGAAGGTAAAGCACGCCAGCATTTTCGAGACAATTAAGCCCAGCGGAGTGGATGAAGAGCAATCGCGGCCCAATCCGATTCAGAAACTCATGTCGGTTCCCATCATGGACCGGGACTCCAACGTGCTAGGCGTGATCCAGATTTCGCGCAAGGGACTGGACCCGCGTTTTGCACCGGATTTCAGCCGCGAAGACCTGCATGACCTGGAAGTGGCGGCAGGTGTGCTGGCTTCGTCTCCCGTGCTGCTCTCAAACTAACTGCGATTCTCTTCACGGATTCCTGCGCCCAGAATTCACTGGCCGAGGGCAAACATGTCGCCATCGTTCTCGGTGTAAATCTTTCCATCAGGGCCAATCGCGACCGGCGTATAGGCGGCCTCAATCGAGGTTCGCAAAAATATCTTTCCCTTCAGTTTTCCCGTGTTGTCGATGACGTAGACGTTGCCATCTTCACTGTTGGCGTAGACCGTTCCATTGGCGTCGACCGCAGGCGCATTTACGCACCACTCATATCCATGCGGATGGTCGGCGTCGATGGTGTCGTTGCGGAAACTCCACTCCGGAACCATGTCGGCATTCAGTTGGGTGATGAAGTAAGGGCCGTTGTTGGCGTAGAGATTGTCCTTGAGAATCACCGAGTAGGTGCCGTCGTGGGCATAGACCGCGGGCGTAGAATCCCAGCCGAAGTTGAAAGCGGCGAGATATTTTCCAGCGGGGCTGAACTTCATCATGAAGCCGTTGGCGGCTGAGAGCGCCGCAAAAAGGATGCTGCCGTCGGGCGCAACCGTTGGGCTGGAGGACGCGAAGTCAAACACGTACACTGCCGCTCCGGGATTGACCTGGCCGAAGAGATAAGTGTCCCACTGCGGCGAAAGATCTTTCGTATTCGCCGCAATCAGATAGGCGGCCCAAATAATGAACTGACCGCGGCTGACGGTGTAAACGGTCTTCCCGTCGGGCGAGATCACGGGCGCTACATTGAGGCCGGGGCGCTGCGAGCCGCAGGGAATCAGACCGCCGAAACACATCTGAACTGCGTCGGGCACCAGGCTGGAGAAAGTGGCTGTGGTCACAACACCGCTGGGAGTAATCTTCACCAGCCATCCACCGCGCGCGTCGGCGGTCCAGGGAAATTCGTTGTCGAGGGCGAGTGCGTTGTAATAAAGATTGCCCACTGCATCCAGCGTCAACGGACCTGACACGAACACATTGGCGTAGTTGCCCAAAGGAGAGAAATTGCTTACGACCGCGCCATCGGACTCACGCAGTTTGTGTACGGAACCTCCAGCGCCCGGCACATAAATAAAACCGTTACCCGCCGCCGCATGAAATACGGGCTCCCAGCCTTCCAGTCCAACAGTGGCTTCGTTGCGGCCTCCGGCGTTGCTGTTGGGTTCGGGCTTCCAGTCGCTCGCGTAATTCCATTTCTCGACCAGCGCGCCGTTCTGCCATTGATAGCCGCGCTCATTCCAGTTTTCGCCGTTCCATGCGTCGGGGCCGCAGGGATAAGGCAGGCGCGAACCCGGAGGATCGCAGGATGTGTAAGTCCCAGTTTTGTATTCCAGAAAGACCATATCGCCATCGATCAGCGGAACCTGATAGTGAGCCAACAGTTCGCCTCCGGATTCAGCCTGTTCCTGCGCGACAAACGGATCGTATGTGATGTCCGCCAGTTGAGCGCTGGGAACCAGACTCACTACGGGCGAAGTGCCATTGTGTTGCGGCGTGCGTCCCCACTGCAGCCAGCCTCCATCGGAACCGGCATGAACGTTGGCGATATGCAAAGCTTGCCAGGCAAAGAAGGCGAGAGCCATGAAGAGCAGAGAGGCAATAGACTTGCGCATGGTGAACTCCTTAGGCGCAGAACTCGGTCACTGAAGGCTTACATACAATCGGATAGCGATTTGCAGGGAATCCGGGGTATCCGGCCAACGATTTTGATGCCATCCCGTGCGATTGTCAAGGTTGAAAGACAAGAGCGAGCGGTCTGGCCAAGGAGCACTTCAGCCGCTCACATCGGTCCGAATGGAATATTAAGAATGACGGGCAGATTCTAGTCGGAAGTGGGAGTGGCAGGATGATTCTCCTCGGTGATGCGCGTCGCATAACACTGTTTGTGCACGGCTTTGCCGTCTTCGTCGGTGCCAGTGTCGCTGTGCAGCGTCACAGGCTTATTGCAGATTGAGCACTTTACTTCCGACTGCTGTCGCTCGTCCACGATTTACCCCTTGATCTTGCCCAAGAGAGCCGTTTACCAGAAGAGGTAAATCGTATTACGAAAGATAAGGTTCTTTCAAGTAGTTGATTTTATTGTGCCCTAGCGTACTGAAATGAGCGGGAGGCCTGGACCTATCCGGTTGCCGTGAAAACCCGAGCGTGACGGCCAGAAGGCGCGACTTTGTCGCTTATCCGGCGGCCAACAAGACGGACCCAATCCCGGCCCTCTTTAGAAGATATATATCCGAATTCACCACACCGGCGAACGCGCGAAACTATGCGGCGGCTTTCGGGTTTATGGAGTTGACTTGATTACCAAAAATGGTAAACTCTCGCGTTACCTCAATTACCGCCAACGGTAAACCGAGGGGCAGAGCCCAAGCCGGAGGAGCGTAGCCTTTAAGCCGAATTAAGCGCCAGACAAGCGTTGGGCCGAGGCCAATCCTAGGCTGCTAACCAGCAGCCACAGTGGTGGTGTGTTTCCTAATAAGGAGCGATTTGCTATGCTACCGGGAGAAATGGCCCGGCCACGTCAGTTCGTAGCCTCTCCGCTGCCGGTGTGGGCGAAAAAAATCAGGGCCCTTCGTGAACACCTGCAACTCAACCAGATTGAGTTTGCGAAGCGGGTAAATTGCTCTTCCATGGTGGTATCGCGCTGGGAACGGGGCTTGCACAAGCCCCCGGCAGATTGCCTGATTGCCATGGGAAAAATGGCGGGGCCTCCGGCGGGATGGTACTTCTGGAAGATGGCGGGCATCGATCAGACAGAAGCGAAGCGGATGTTGCAGCAGTCCTGAAGCACACTCCCCGCCAATCTGTCCTAACTGTGCAGGTGCATAAGTCCTGCGCAGAGAAACATCTCTTATTCACCGAGCGAAGCTGCACTGGAGGTCACGGTCAGCACGACGCCTTTCGTTGTGTACGAAACGGCGAAAAACTCCGACGAATTGATGGCGATGGTGGTGTTGGAAAAAGTTCCGGCGATGCTGCCGGCGCTCAACACGGTGAAGGTCTGGCCGACGGTGGGAACGAAGCTTCCGATCAATGGTGCGGCCAGGGTTCCGCTCAGCGTTGCCGCGCCCATGACCTTGAGCTGGCTATATTGCGTGATCACTGTCGTGCCGCCGATAGCGGTGCTCAACTTCCCGTTCGCCGTCTGCGCGTAAGAGCCCGTGATTTTGATTTGTCCCGCCAAGCCGGCGTCGCCGACACTGAGCATGGCGCCAACTTTCATTCCGCCTACCGAAACCTTGCCTGTGATTGATCCCGCGCCTAGCAACGTGCCGCTATTGATGTTGACGGAACCGGTCAACATGCCGTCGTGTGTTGTCTTGCCCCCCGTTTGGGTGTAGGAAGTTCCGGTGCCACCAATGGTCAGAGCGCAACCTTTGGCCACGCTCAACGTTCCGCTGTTGGTCAAGCTGCCGGTGGTGGTGAACTTAGCGGCATTCATGATGCGCAGTTCGTTTTTGTTGGCAGTGAGCGAAGCCATGGCGTTGCTGCTGTTCGCGGTGTTGAAAAACGTGCCGCCGGAAAGCGTGACTACTGCGGAATTCGTTTTGATAGCGGCCGGAGTGCCTGTGATATTAAAGTTCGAATCGAAAACCCATTGCCCGGCGGTGAGAACGCCGGCGCTGTTGATCTGAGCCAGGGAGCCCACGCTGAAGCTGGTCTTGGGCAAAAGGTTGAGTGCGCCCGCCATGCTGAATGCGCCGGGCTGGGCGAAGGTCGCGGTGGTGGTGAGCACGCCCCCGGCAACGATGCTGCTCAAATTTGCCAGAGCGCTGGTTCCGGTGGTGGAGTTCATGAACTGTCCGCCAGCTTCCTGCGTGACTCGCGCGGCAAGCGTCGTGATTCCGCTGCTCGTGCCGGAAAAATAAATGTTGCCGCCGTTGGCGGTGTAGGTGCCACCGGTCAGAGTGTTGGTGGTGGAGTTGTAGTTGAGGAGCGCGTTCGCCGTGCCTTCAATAATGAGATTGCTGCCGGTCAGTGCCTGTATTGTGCCGGTATTGTTGAAACCAGCGCTGCTGACATCAATAAACAAAGATCCCCCGGACGCATTGGCTGTAATCGTTCCGCTGTTGACCAGGCCCATTGCGGCTCCGCCAATATTACCGCCTCCCTGAATGGTGCTGGCATTGGTCAGAATTTCGCTGCCGGTCGAAGATGCTCCCTTGATCTCGCCAGGGCCACTGTTGCTGAGGGTCAAAGTTCCTTTGCCCGCCAACGAGACATTGCCGTTCAACAGAAGAAACGTGTTAGTCCCGGCAGAGTTCATTTGGATCGACCCCGCGTTGCTGATGCTTCCAGTAACGGCCAATGACACGCCATCGGGAATGATCACGGAATCGGCGGCATTGCTGAGTGTAAGCGTACCGATGCTAAGGCTGAAGTCATCAGTCGAAC
This sequence comes from Candidatus Sulfotelmatobacter sp., assembly GCA_036513255.1. GTDB lineage: Bacteria > Acidobacteriota > Terriglobia > Terriglobales > Acidobacteriaceae > Sulfotelmatobacter. The sequence continues at coordinate 28,950 of DATBZH010000098.1, forward strand.
TTGCCGCAGCCGTGCCGATCACAACGTTCTCCCCTGCGACCGGTACCCCGCTATCCCATTGCGTGACATCGCTCCAGACGCCGGTGGTGCCAACCCAGTTGTCGGTGGTTTGGGCTGCCGCGATATTTCCGAGCGTGAGAACCATGAAAAGAGCGCAGACGCTACAAATGAACTTCGGGAACCTAGAACTGGCGAGCGGACGAGCGATGGCTGGCAACATGAAGGATTGTCCTCTTTCGATTTTGGGGAGATAACTTCCGGCAACCCGTCGCGTACGGAAAGCGGAGGAGCCGGCACAAGCGGGGATTAGCTCCAGCATCATAACCCAGTGGTGGGAGGAGTCAAGATGCAGGAATTGGCAATAATATACTTGACTCAGTGTGCAATTGATTGCAAACTGGCCCCGCCGTGACAGGACGCGTCCCAGAGCGCAAAATAGCAAGAAACGAGAAGTCGGATTTTCACACTATTAAATAGGCTTCATGTGATGACGGTCACTGAAATGCCGATGGCATGTAACAGAGAATTCACGTGGACGGCGCGACTTTTGGCTTCTTGGACAGTCTATATAAGGTGCCGTCAGTGAATAGCCGTTTGGGATCGGGTTTGCCACTGGCCCCGATAGCACCATCCGGTCTAAGGTACTGATGCACCCTCGCGACCTCATTGTCGGATGCATCTCGGTATGAGATCATCTGACTGTAGGTGCAAAAGGGTTCATTGGCAACGGTCAGGGCAGGATGCCGATGTTCCAGCGTAACCGTAGAAAGCTCGCCGGACTTGGTTTTTTCCCAAAGCCCTCCCTCGTTGAACATCTTCTGCATCTCAGTTGCAGGTATGCGTTTCATATGTCATAATTCCGCGCCAACGGCGGAGAGGCTACAAAAATGATTTCTGAATCTCAGATTCGCGAAAAGCTTGGCCGATACTTGCGGCGAGACCTGTCTTTGGATCAGTTCGAGGATTGGATTGCGAGCCAGAGCTGGAACATGCATAAAGACAGCAGCGATGTGGCGCAGAAACTCGCGTCCGAAATCGAATTGCGCTTGGCCGAACATTCCAGCGGTCATCTGAGCGAGGCTTCCTTGCGAGATGAGCTGCGCCAATTTGCTAATCCCTCCGTAGTGCTGATTTCCTTTGGCGAGGCGCGGCAAGCTCCCGCCACTGACCAACCATCAAACAACGTTTTAGCGGAAGCGAAGCCGCAGGTAATCGCGTTTACATCCCGACACCGCCCAGCCCTGGCAGATTCATTCCCGGGGGGAGTTGTATCTTCTGATAGAGGACAGTTAGCGGGACGCGTGTGAGTGTGTCTTCTTCTAGTATCAAATCAAACCAATAGGTTCCGGGCTCCGTCGCCACCATCGCAATGGGGAGGACTGTTTGAACTCCTCGGTCTCCTCCTTCAAAGAGAAACATAATCTCCTGCCCCGTTGTTTCTTGCCCTAGCGGAGACGTACAGCGGATTTTCAGGTTGTACTGCCCGTGCATTTCTCCGGACCTTAGCAATATTGCCATAGAGAGTTGGAGTGGCTGCGGCTGCATTTCTGGCGTTACACCCGCAACGGCAATTCGGTCAGTGATTCGGATGACGCTCATCTGGCCTGTATTCTCCATGAGCGCGGTATGGCAAATCGCCGCTACTTGTACCCACGGTCGGGGTGCATGCATCTCTTCAGGTTCCGGCATGATGAATACCTCCAAAAACAAGCGCCCTATAATACACGACGGAGCTGTATTATTGGGGCAATGAAGCAAAGGACCAAAGACAATAGTGAAGCGAGCGAATTCAGCAGGTTCACAACGCTTCTAGACAGACTCTTGAAAGTTCCACACTCGAAGATCAAAGCGGAACTTGAGGCGGAGAAAACGCGGACGAAAGCACCTAGAGACCGCGCAACACGCCGCCACGCTTACCGCGACGTTTCCGATGCGGACTAGAACGGCGTCGTTTCACCCTCCTTCCCGGTAAGCTCCTTGTAGGTAATACGCTTCCCCACTAAATTCCGCAACACCGCATCGAAGCGATCCGCATCGGTCAAAGGATTCTCGCGGGTGCCACGATTGTTATACCGAAACACTTGCTCATCGACATACCGCTCAAGGTGGAACGGCTCTACGCACACGTAGGTGCCAGCGAGATTGCGCTTAAACAGACTCCAAAAGTTTTCTAGGCCGTTTGTGTGAACGCGGCCGCGAACGTAAGTCTCAGCATGGTTTACAACTTCATGCACGTAGGTTCGATTCAACCGCTGATACGCGGGTGCCTGATCCGTATAAACGTTGGTTCCGTGCTCTACACTGTTGAGGACCGCATTTTGCAAAGTTAGGCGTTCCACGTTCGGCACTACCTGAGCGCGAATCTGGCGGGCATTGCGGTCCAGCATTCCCATGACAATGGTCTTTCCGATGGTTCCGGCAGCAGTGCCATACACGTTGAGCGCACGATAGCGGGCCTGTTTTTCCTTGTGCATGTTCTTCATTTTTCCGCCGACGAAGGTTTCGTCTACTTCAACTTCGGAACCTTCTCCGCCGATCTTCTCGAAGCTTCCAGTCCGCAGAGCAAGGCGCACGCGATGAAGCATGAACCACGCCGACTTCTGAGTCACACCGATAGCCCGGTGAATCTCGTAGCTGCTCACGCCGTTTTTGCAGTTCGCAATCATCCACGCGGTAGTCAACCATTTGTCCAACGGAATTGGCGAATCCTCGAAGATGGTTCCGACCTTGATGGAGAACTGGCGCTTGGGGTGCTTGGTCTTGCACTCCCACAAACGACGGGTAGCAATGAAACGAACGTCCTTGGACTTACAGGTGGGGCAGACCGCGCCATCGGGAAAGACTCGCGCCTTCAGAAACTGGAAACACCGCTCAGGATCGGCGAAGTAGACGATTGCTTGCTGGAGGGTCTTGGGTTCGTGTTCCATGCCCAAAAGACTAACAAAATACATCTCCTGAGTCAAGTATATTATTGCCCAGGAATTTGCAACACTGACGCGGCATTTGGAGCAAGAAAGACCCTGCGGAGCGGAGGTCCCTCAATGCCCCTTGGACTCTTTGGAGCCGACTTCCATCAATCGCTTGGTCATGAGGACAAGGCCGAGAATCTGCGTCCATTCGGAGACGATGTTGCCGACGACTTGTCCCCACTTGCTGTTCGGGTCCATGGCTCTGAAGGCCACGACCCAGGCGATGCCGGTGATCGCGAGAAACCAGGTAAGCGAATGCTCGCGCAAGAACTCGACTACTGCCGATGGCAGTCTTCCCGCCGGTTGCTTACTTTCTTCCGATCCTTTCTCGTACAGGTACTTGGTCATCACCACGGTGACGAAGACTCCGGTCCAGTCCGCAATAGCGTTGCCGAAGAAGGAGCCCAAGTGAGTGGAAGGATTGGAGCGGACATAGAGCACGATCAATGTGAGCACGACGCCCAAAGCCGCCAGACTGAGTGAGTGCTTGTGGAAGAACTTCTGCGAACCGCGCTGACGCTTCATGGAACAACTGTACTAGGATTGGAGATTCGGTTCAGCGCGGTGCCGGCCCAGGTTGAGCAATCTGAATCCAGAGTGATCAGAAATTTAGGAAACAGAAAAACGGGAGGCTGGTGCGAAAGGGGGGACTCGAACCCCCACGGTTTTACCCGCCAGATCCTAAGTCTGGTGCGTCTGCCAATTCCGCCACTCTCGCACGATGAGGAGTCAGGAATGCGGTACGGAAAATTGTACCGCAAATTCAAGGGCGGATTTGTGCGCGCGCACTAAGGATTGAAAGCCAACACGCGAGCAGGGCGCTTGCCAACACTCCGCCCGCCTCATGCCGAGCCGCAGTCGCTTTGACAACGCCAGTTGGCGTTACTGCGTTTCGCTGAGCTTTTGGGAGATCCACATGCCGATCAAGATCAGGGCGAACAATCCGGCGCCCGCTCCAAAAACGCGGACAGGAATGGTCAGGCGGTTGACCTTGGTTAGGAGGGCCGTCTGCTCTTCCTGCATGTGGGAGTTCGCGTCGTCGAGAAACAACTGCTCCTCTTCCTGCATGGTGAGCGTGCTGCGATAAATCAAGAGGAGAATCAAGCCAACAGCAAAAACGCCAAATACGGTCGCTACCAGAGTAAGGGGTGTCATGAGCCACCTCGGCTGACTACTAAGCCTGTGCGGGGGCTTCCCTGTCCTGGATGCGAACACAAACTCGCGGGTCCCGGAACGGGAAGGGCCCTAACGCCCCGATTATAGACCCGGGCGGCGGCCAGTTAGCAAGAAATCTGCTTTGGAGAAACAAGAAACCGGGCCGAGCCGACAATCGGGCGCGAAAGCGACCTGTCTCCATCCGGCCTCATCAAATCAGGAGCAGAAGTTTCATAATGGCGTACGGTTCCGGGGTAGTGGTGCTTCAGCGTGACCCCACTACCCGGTTCCGGTTGAACAAGAAGTGCGAAGAAACATTTGCTATAATGGGTCTGAGAGCTTTTCCAAGCCAAGGAGACCAGAATGGCCACGACAACCATCCCCGAAGTAACCAATCCCGAAGTAGCACCGAAGAAAGCTCCGGTGAACCTGACCGCCAACGCCATTGCCAAGGTGAAAGACATTATGGGGCAACAGACCCCGGTTCCCGCAGGCCTGCGCATTGGCGTGGTCGGTGGCGGATGCTCCGGCTTTTCGTATTCCATGCAGTTCGAGAACGCTGCGGGAATGATGGATAAGACTTTCGACATGAATGGCCTGAAAGTGTTCGTCGACGCGACTTCCGTCAACTACCTGGACGGCTGCGTGGTCGACTACGTCGAGAGCCTGGAAGGCGCGGGCTTCAAATTTGAAAATCCGAACGTGAAGAGCACCTGTGGCTGCGGATCGTCGTTCAACGTGTAACCGGCCTACAGGTTGAGAAAATTTGTAAACGGCCCTCGTCTGATGGCGAGGCCGTTTTGCTTTTGCCGGATGATCGGACATCGCTGCGGAGAATCTTCATGGTTCGCTTCCCTTCCTCGCCTCAAAGTCATTACACTTTCACTGTATGAATCTTCCTACTCAACCCAACCTCAA